>JBLHQF010000001.1:0-53106 GCA_047624885.1 Cryomorphaceae bacterium
CCGAGGTAACAATGGGGTGTTCACCCCAATATTTTAAGAGCGCGGTGTGGATAGAATAACAATCACTCTGGTAGGGTAATACCCCATATCAAAGCGCTGTGTATTTACTAAATTTAATTTTAAACTGATTTCATTCAATATGTTATACATAATTAGAACTATACCATGAAAAATCTTATCAATCATTTAACCATTCATCCCATGAGTGAAATTTTCGCGGCTATTTCAAACGACTTCTGGCCTCGCCGGACTAGTAATCCTCCAGAGGCGTGTCGCACGATCACTCCTTTTCACGGCAAGCCCCAGATCCATCATGTCTAAAGTTATTCTCGTTTCCAACCGTCTGCCGGTCCGTATCACTGAATCCGGCGAGATTGTTCGCACCACCGGAGGTCTCACTTCTGCTCTGGAGGCAATGGAAGGTCCCAAGACCAACGTTTGGGTAGGGTGGTCGGGGCAGGCTAGCGAGGAGATAGAGCAGACAGAGGTGCTGAAGACGCAAATGCGGGCTCTGCAAATCCAGCCCGTCTTGCTCTCTGCCGAAGAGATCGACGGCTTTTACGAAGGGTATTCCAACGCCACTCTCTGGCCCCTGCTCCACAGCATGTCACAACGGGCGACGTTTGATACAGGCGCCTGGAAACATTACCGCACCGCCAACGAGAAGTTTGCCCAAGCTGTCTTGGAAGTCGTAGAGGAAGGTGACACGGTATGGGTCCACGACTATCATCTCTTCCTGTTGCCCGCTCTCCTGAGAGAGGCTATTCCCTCATTGAAGATCGGGTTCTTCCTCCACACTCCATTTCCAAGTAGCGATATTTTTCGTATCCTGCCCGAGCGTAAAGAAGTACTGCATGGTCTACTCGGAGCAGACCTCATTGGCTTCCACACTTTCAATTACCTTCGACACTTCCGTTCCTCTTTGCTCAGGGTTCTGGGAATCGAAGCTGAGCATGAATCCCTCTACCATAAAGGACGTTGCCACAAACTAGGTGTCTACCCTATCGGTCATAATCGCGAGGGCTTCCACGCTGCGATGGCCACTCCTTTTTTTGAAAAATCCCGCCACGATCTAATCAGGAGCCTCAGCGGACGCAAGCTCATCCTGAACGTGGAACGTCTCGACTACACCAAGGGGGTTCTGCAAAAGCTGGCAGCCATCCGTCATTTCCTCACGAGCCATCCCGAGAAACGCGATGAGGTGGACTTCGTCATCATCGCCGTTCCCTCTCGTCAGAACGTGGACGAATACACAGATCTCACTGAGGAGGTTCAGCGCGAAGTCGGAGCGATCAACGGAGAATTTGGCTCCATCCACTTCGCACCCATCAACTTCCTTCACCAGAGCTTTCCGATCGAAGAACTCGCCGCCTTCTACTCTGTCGCCGATGCTTGCATGGTCACTCCGCTAGTCGATGGGATGAACTTGGTGGCCAAAGAATTTATTGACTGTAAAGTCGAGGGCAATGGTTCTCGGCCAGGTGTTCTGATTCTTAGCGAGTTTGCAGGAGCAGCGGCTGAGATGTCAAATGCCCTCCTCGTCAATCCTTATGCTACGCGGGAAGTCTCGGAAGCCATTGACCAGGCCCTAGAAATGCCAAACGACGAGTGCTGGAACCGCACCCGTAAGATGCAGCAACACCTTGCAGTCAATGATGCCGGAGTGTGGGCCAAACGATTTCTCTCCTACCTCGATGAGATGCCTCCTCCGCTAGCCTCAAGCAGTGATCTCACTCCTGTCAGCGGCAATATCCTCAGCGCAGTCAAACAAGGAAAGCGTTGCTCACTCTTTCTAGACTATGATGGCACATTGCGAGATTTCACCCTGATACCCCAGGATGCGGTCCCCGATGACGGACTCCTCCCACTCCTCAAGCGCTTAGGTGAAAAAGTCGACATCACAATCGTGAGTGGACGTCCCCTCGCCTTTCTAAACGAGCACTTTGGCGGCACCGGGTTCAATCTCGTGGCCGAGCATGGCTATCGCTGGTCACGTGCCGACAACCCCGAATGGGAACTACTCAATCCCCATGTCGACACATCTTGGAAGGAACAGATCGCTCCCCAACTAGAGCAAATCACCCATCTCACGCCAGGGTCACACATTGAAGAAAAACCGTCCTCCATAGTCTGGCACTACCGTGGCTCCGACCTGGAATTCGGACTCTGGCAGGCTCGCCGTCTTCTCGCCGAACTCACCGATATCACAGCGAACCTTCCCGTCACGGTCCACCACGGAAAGAAGATCGTAGAAATTGCTAGTCTTCAAGTCAACAAAGGCCGCGCCGTAGAGAGCCTCATAAGCAGCCTCGGAAGCCAGATTGCCCTTGCCGCAGGTGACGACCAGACAGACGAAACAATGTTCGCGTTAGAACCGGATATCGAGTCCTTTCACACAATCCACCTCGGGGGCACAGACACCCGCGCGACCTACGTGGCTGGGATCTCGCGTTTCCGCGACTTCCTCGAAGATATCGCAAACTCTCTAGATCCCTAACTACCTATGACTGATAACTACCACCAAGGCATGATCGGAAACGGTCGTACTTGCGCGCTAATCGAACCCGACGCCACCATCTCATTTTGCTGTCTTCCTGACTTCGATTCAGGAACCGTGATGGCACAGCTTCTCGATCAAGAAAAAGGGGGCAGCTTCGGTATCGAGATGGTCGGTGGAAAAGTGATACACCAGGGCTACGATCATCATACCGCGATTTTTGTAACGCACTTCGAAGGACCAGAGGGCATCCTAGAGATACATGACTTCATGCCGCGCTACCCCATCGATAGCGAATCGACTCACGAGGACGTCGCCCCCGATGTGGTACGCATCCTTCATCTCGTCGAGGGAACTCCACGCATTCGAGTTACCTACGACCCGAAGCTCGAGTATGCCCGCTTTCCTACCAAGACCGTGGCAGATCATGACTACCGGCTCAAAAGCACTACCGAAGGAGAGCATCCCCCGGGGACTCATGTCTATGAATCCCTCTACCTCTACTCAGATCTCGACAATGAGGTCCTTCTAAATCGGGAAACTGTAACAGTCACCGAGGACCGCTTCCTCCTCATGACCTATCATGACAAGATCAACCCTCCTACGCAGGAAGCAGTGGAGCTCATGCTGCAGCGGACCCGTGCCTACTGGATGCTTTGGTCAGCCAAGACAAAGCGCACCCATTTATACGAGTCTGAGATCATCCGTAGCGCTATCACGCTCAAGATGCTCCAGTTTAGCCCAAGTGGCGCGTTCGTTGCTGCGGCCACCACATCCCTTCCTGAGACTATAGGAGAAGAGCGTAACTGGGACTACAGGTTCTGCTGGATCCGCGATGCCGCCATGACAGTTGCCACGCTCCACCGCATCGATCACCCTTGGATGGCCCGTCGCTTTGTCGACTGGGTGCTCAGTACAGTAAGAACCAAGGACGACACCCTCCAGATTATGTATGGACTAAGGGGTGAGAAAGAACTCACCGAAGAAACCTTAAACCACCTCGATGGTTACCTTGGCTCCAAGCCAGTTCGCATCGGTAACGCCGCCTATCACCAAGAGCAACATGATATCTATGGCGTCCTCCTCGACATCGTCTGGCAGGACCTCTGCAAGCGACCTCGCACTCCCGAAGCCATGGACCGTATCTGGACCCGTGTCCGCGCAGTGGTGAAAACCGTCTCAGAAAACTGGCATAAGCCGGATCACGGGATCTGGGAAATCAGAGGAGAAAAGCGTCACTTCGTCTTTTCCAAGGTCTTGTGCTGGGTAGCTCTGGACCGCTCCATCAAGATCGCCCGCATGCTGGAGAAGAACACCTGGGCAGACGCTCATGAGGACCTCCGAGACCTCATTCACAAAACCATTTGCCGCAAGGGCTGGAAGGAGGAAGTCGGAGCCTTTACACAATCCTATGAAAGTAACGACCTCGATTCTGCTAACCTCCTGATGGCCGACTTCGGATTCCTCCCAGGGTCCGACCCCCGCTTCGTGGCAACCGTCACCCTGTGCCAGAAGCAGCTCTGCCGCAATGGCCTCATGTATCGCTACAAGAACACGGACGACTTCGGACACCCTTCCAGTGCCTTCACAGTCTGCTCGTTTTGGATGGTGAAAGCCCTCGTCCAATCGGGGCGAAAAAAAGACGCGCATAAAATGTTCGCCCGCCTACTCAAAGCCGCCAACCCACACGGTCTCTATGGCGAGGATCTAGACTTTGAGACACTCCGGCACCTCGGTAATTTCCCCCAAGCATACAGTCATCTAGCCCTCATAGACTGTGCTCTACTCCTCGACGCAGAGGAGCCATTCACCGAGCGATTACCACCAATTTTACAATCTCAAAATCAAATTTCTAATAATTTATGAGAACACTGTTTCTCAGAAGTGCTCCAGCTTTGGTTCACGGCATTAAAGTAACTATTAATCTTTGTCATGATTGAAGGGTAGGGAAACACCCCATATCAAAGATATGGGTATTTACTAAATTGGATCATGAATAAATTCTATTCAGTGCATTCTGCAAAGTAAAAATATTATCATGAACAATCTTATCAATCAACTAATCATTCATCCCATAAGCGAAATCAAGAGTCAAAATTTCACCCATTTACTTTCTCCTCCAGATAATGGCGGCGTGGTGGTGACTCTGTTGCTCCCGATGGAGAGAAAAGGAGCGGAGACTCGTAAAAACCCAATCGTATTTAAAAATGCAATAAAGAAAGCTGAAGACATGCTGAGCCAAGAACAGCGAGACACTAGCGAAATAGGAAGAGTTCTCAAACAACACAAGGAGATGCATAATGAGAATTCCGATTTTTGGCAAACCCAACAAAACGGCCTCGCAATGGTTATGAATGAATCAGGAGAGTTAAACGCTTTCAAAACTCCGTTTCCCCTAGAGGAATTTGTCTGGGTAGGGAAACGCCCCCGCCTTGGACGGCTCATGCCACTTACGGACGAATTGCGGTTTTATATTCTAGCTCTTGGACTGGATAAGCTTCGCCTCTTCGAAGCAACTCGCTGGAATATCGATGAGATAGATCTGGTACACGTTCCTTCCTGTCTAGAAGACGTAACGAAATACGATGACCCGGAGAAATCACTCCAACACCATAGCGCAGGAAGCTCACCAAGATCAGGCGGAAAGGTGACCGCCATCCATCACGGTCAAGGCGGCGGCACTGATGATACAAAATCCAAAAGTATTCATCGCTACTTTGAAATGATAGACAAGAATCTGCCTAGTCATTTCGATGATCTCTCTATTCCGCTAGTCCTTTTCGGACAGGACTCACCAGTCGGGAATTATCGCGAAGTCAACTCTTACCCGCATCTTCATGAAGATGACATTCGCTTTAATCCAGGTAACCAAAGCGAGGATGAACTGAAAAAAAGGATCTACTACTGGGTCCAGGAACAAGCATTTATCGACGTGGAAAAGTCCATCAAAAGTCTGCATAGCCACATTGGTCAAGGCCAGGGTTCAGCGGAGTTCAACGAGGTAATTAAAGCCGCCTTCACTGGGCGAGTCGCCACCCTATTTGTGAAAAAAGGAGCTGTCCACTATGGCAGCTACGATCCTGGTTATCATACCGTTACAAGCCATGATAGTGACACCGCTGGAACTAATGAGAATGAATTGATCGAGGAAGCCGTCATGCAAGTGACAGCAGCTGGTGGATCAGTCCGCTACCTAGCTTCTGAAGAGAAAACAGTAGCAGCCGATATTGCTGCTACGTTTCGTTTCTGATTCATAGGCTGGTAACCAACGCAATCCAAACAATAACCGAGAACAAACAGAGAGTCATCATCATAAAAATTCCAAACATCTTATTTCTGAAAACTACGATCATCTCAGCGACGTTGGTTCTTTTCACCTATCTAGTCATCATCTCATCAAGCACCGCAGAGGAAAACACGCGCCACGGCGGTCACAGGATTTATATCGGTGGTTAAACACAGCGAAAATAATCCTCTCAGCCTCTTCAAATGAAAAATTTAAGCCGCGAAAACATGGACGATATAAAAGGACCACCTTTAGGCGATATCTCAGAACCTTTGGCTGGTCTCCTCAATCGAATGATCACCGATCGTGCTTCAGATCTACACATTGATCCTGTCTACGAGGGAGTAACAATTCGTTTTCGGATCAACGGGATCATCAGAATAGCACCGACGATCACTCTCAAACTGGGCGAACGGCTTCTAAACCAAATCAAAGTTGCTGCAAATCTCAAACTCGATGGAAACATGGTTCCCCAAGAAGGATTGATCGTCGTGAGCGATGGAAATACGCCTCATGATTTCCGAGTGACAACTGCACCGATTTTGAACTGTGAGGCTGCTCATCTCCGGTTTATTTCGGCTGATTGGAGAATCGACTCACTGAACCAACTGGGGCTGAATGAAAAGCAGCTTGAATTAATAAGTAAAGAAAGAGACGCCGAAAGTGGGCTAACTCTCATTGCTGGCTCCACAGGTTGTGGCAAGACCACAACTCTTTACGCACTGGTCAACGCCTTCGACCTCACTCGTAAAATAGGGACCTCAATCGAAGACCCAATCGAGTTTCGTATCGATGGTTTACGCCAAATTGAAGTTGATGAAGAACATGGAATAACCATGTCGGAAGGGCTCCGAACCCTGCTAAGGATGGATCCGGATGTGATTGTGGTCGGGGAAATCCGTGATCAGGATTCCGCTATCATAGCTTCCCGGGCAGCTCTTTCTGGACGGATGGTGATGGCTACAATTCATGCTTCCGAGCCAGCTGCAGCTGTCCTGGCTATTGAGAATCAGGGCGTTCCGCCGTATATCTTAGGGGGTGCGCTTCGGCTGATCATTGTTCAGGATTTAGTTCCACAGCTTTGTCCAGATTGCCGTAAGGAAATACCTATTAGCTCCGAGTTGAGAAGTCTCTATGAAAAGTATGAAATGGAATCTCCTAAAGTCGAATTTCAGCGCAATGGCTGCAAATCATGTGATAACTACGGAATATCTGGAAGAGTCGGCGTCTTTCAAATCGCACCTGTAGATAAAGCGATGGGCTATAAAATTGGTTGCGGGATCAGCCAGCATAATCTGGGGAAAATGTTTGCCGAAGCAGGATCGAAATCACTAGTTCATGATGCCTTGGAAAAAGCAGCTCTAGGGAATATCGAAGGTCGTATCATTCAAAAATTGGCACTAACCCACCGCGCTTTATCCTAGTTTGTTTACAGATGAACCTACAAATAAAATATTACATTCAAAACCAATGAGAGAAAGCACACGCCTAGAGTCAGACAGTATGGGAGAGGTCAGCGTTCCCATGAGCGCACTCTATGGTGCTTCTACTCAGAGAGCGGTTCACAACTTCCGGATTAGTGGTGAACCGATGGATACTAGCATCATCCAAGCATACGGTCTTATTAAATGGGCAGCATCCCGGGCAAATACGATCTGCGGAGAAATAACTGATGAACAAGCTGACCTTATTCAGAAAGCTTCTCGAGAAATTTACCAAGGCAAACTAGCCGAACACTTTCCAATTGATACTTATCAAACAGGTTCTGGAACTTCGACAAACATGAATATCAACGAGGTCATTGCCAACCGTTGTAGCCAATATCTCGGACACGAACTCGGCTCAGCAAAGGAAATCCACCCCAACGACCACGTCAACAAGGGCCAGTCATCCAATGACACCTTCCCTAGTGCGATCCATATCGCTACCGGATTAAATCTCAAAAACGACCTCATCCCTGCTCTGGAAATTCTCCACGCAGAGCTTTTAAAAAAATCACGTCAATTCCATCCTATCTGGAAAATCGGTCGGACTCATCTTATGGACGCCACTCCCATTCGTCTCGGTCAAGAATTTGGTGGGTATGCCGCGCAGATTCAAAAATCCATCATCCGAGCCAATCAAGCCCTTGAAGTACTTCGTGAAATCCCGCTCGGTGGCACCGCAGTTGGCACGGGTCTGAACGCACATCCAGATTTTGCCAAGCTCGCGATTGATATCATCGCCGAAAAAACTGACATCCCCTTTCGTAAAGCTGATCACCCTTCAGAAGCACAGGCAGCAAGAGATGCATTGGTCGAGTGTCATGGAATGCTCAATACGATTGCCACCAGCCTTTATAAAATTTCCAATGATGTTCGTCTCATGGCTTCTGGTCCTCGATGCGGCATTGGCGAGATTACCCTCCCACCCACTCAGCCCGGTTCCTCGATTATGCCGGGAAAAGTCAACCCAGTCATCTGCGAAGCCGTCGCCATGGTTGCCGCTCGTGTTTTTGGAAATCAAGCCACCGTGACATGGTGTGGCGCAAACGGGAATCTCGAACTGAATACCTTAATGCCTTTGATGGCTAAGTCCGTTCTAGAATCCATCCGGCTTCTCGCAAATGTCAGCCAGAATTTCGCTGAGCGTTGTATTCACGGTATGGAAGCAAATGAAGAACACTGTCAGGAAATGATCGAAAAGAGTCTCTCACTCGTGACAGCTCTGGTCCCGCTGATAGGCTATGACGAAGCCGCGAAAATAGCAAAAAAAAGCTCAGAATCAAACACGACCATCCGCGAACTTTGTGAAGATCGGATCCAGAATTTAAATATTACCCAGCAACAACTTGATGACGCACTCGACCTCGAAAAACTCTAAAAAACAAACTAAGATTTGAAATCATCGGCAGCTTTTCGCAATGCCATTTTCATATCGAACCATGCGGTATTGCATCCTTCATACAGGTCTTGCCATAACGTTGAGGTATGGTGTTTCAAGTGATGGACTTCGTCTCTAAATTTATTTTTCTGAGACTCTAGGCTTGCGATACGCTCGTTAAATGCCGTTTTCGCCTCCGCTTCAGCAAGGTGGGTTTGCAGAGCAAGATTATCGATTTTTCTTGAGATTTTGTTGATCCGTTTATGTAACTTAGCGACTACTTTTTCTTTTTCCATAGCGAACAATAGGCAGATCAGCCACCACCTACAATAGGGTGATCACCCCACTGTTAAGCTCATTAGAATATGAGCAAATTAATGACATATTAAACGAGAGATTTGCCGAGCCAATGAGAGATTTCCCATAATTGATCAATTTCATGTTCGTTAAAATCATAGGGGACATGTTTTCCGATCCCTAGAGTTCCCTTTAGCTCCCCATCGACTAGGATGGGCACGGCCACGGATCCTGCAACTTCAGTGAGTTTAGCATCTGGCTGAGAGATCCCTGAGGCATCAATCTGGAGGTTACAAATGTGAACTACGTCCTTTGTCTCGGCAGCGGTTCCCGCGATTCCTTTTCCCAGTGCGATACGCCGGACTTTCTCTAGGAGCTGGGGAGGAATCCCATAAAGCGCCAGTAGTGTGAGCATTTTCTCTTCAGTATCGTAGCGGTGTATCGTTCCTGAGGTGCAATCCATTGCCTTAAGGATCTCGTTCAAAGTAGCTGCGCAATCTACTGTGCTATCGAGCTTCGCAAGTTGCGAGATTAGTTTGGTCATTATTGTTTGATTCATAATTCTAGTATTGATTTGTTTGGATTTGATTAATGGGATGGTTAAGGTACGTTTTGTTTGGCTTTTGTATTGTCCTGTAATAACTATTTGATAAGATTTCATGCCGTCCCGCATGGCTCTGCTATGGGGTGAAACCCTACTCTTGATCCCACTTCCAATTCCGGATCTCTGGCATATCTTCACCGTTCTTGTCAATGTAGCGCTTGTGCTCCATGAGCTTCTCTTGGAGTAGCTCTTTGAGTGAATTACCTCTCATGTCCTGAACTGGCAAGCGATCGATGGTGTCCATCACGAGGTGGAATCGGTCGAGGTCGTTGAGCACCGTCATGTCGAAAGGTGTGGTGATAGTGCCTTCCTCCTTGTAGCCACGGACATGGATGTTGTGGTGATTAGCGCGGCGGTAGGTGAGCTGATGTATCAACGAAGGGTAGGCGTGAAAGGCGAAGATGACCGGTTTATCCTTCGTAAAAAGGGAGTCGAAATCATGGTTGCTCAGTCCGTGTGGGTGTTCGCTCTGCGGCTGCAGTTTCATGAGATCCACGACGTTCACCACGCGCACTTTTAGCTCGGGCAGATGTTCACGTAAGATGGATACGGCGGCCATTGTCTCCAGTGTAGGAACATCGCCACAGCAAGCCATGACCACATCGGGTTCGCTTCCACCGTCGTTACTAGCCCATTCCCATTTACCAACTCCTGCACTGCAATGTTTAACGGCCTGATCCATCGTCAGCCATTGTGGCGCCTGATACTTTCCGGCGATCACGACATTCACATAGTGGCGACTCCGCAAACAATGATCCCAGACTGAAAGCAAGCAGTTGGCATCCGGCGGTAAATACACTCGTGTGACGGAGGCTTTTTTATTCACCACATGATCGATAAAACCGGGATCTTGATGGGTAAACCCATTGTGCATCTGCTGCCAGACATGAGAAGCCAACAGGTAGTTCAGCGATGCAATAGGCTTCCGCCACGAAAGTCCAGCCGTGACTTTTAACCACTTAGCATGCTGATTAAACATGGAGTCAATAATGTGGATGAAAGCTTCGTAACAGTTGAAAATTCCGTGGCGTCCCGTGAGTAGGTAGCCTTCGAGCCAACCTTCGCACTGATGCTCACTGAGCATTTCCATGACACGTCCATCCCGTGCAAGGAACTCATCATTACCCTGCCTCTGTGCATCCCATTGCCGGTCGGTTTCCTCAAATACCGCCGTCAGACGATTCGATAGCGTTTCGTCCGGACCGAAGATGCGGAAGTTACGTTGCTCAAGATTGAGTTTTATCACGTCACGAAGGAATACACCGAGTTCATGCGCGTCTGCCGCACAAACTGATCCAGGCGAAGGCACGTCCACCGCGTAATCACGAAAGTCCGGCATGATTAAATCTTGAAGCAACAAACCGCCGTTCGCGTTCGGGTTAGCGCCCATACGACGATCCCCCACTGGCGCCAGTTCCGCTAGCTCCGGCTTTAATTTCCCCTGAGCATCGAAAAGTTCATCCGGTCGGTAGCTGAGCAACCATTCCTCTAACAGCTTGAGATGTTCGGGATGAGTGGCCGGATCTGAGAGCGGCACTTGATGAGCACGGAAAGTGCCTTCGATCTGAACCCCGTCTACCAATTTCGGGCCTGTCCAGCCTTTGGGAGATTTGAGTACGATCATCGGCCAGCGTGGACGCGTGGTCTGGCCACTCACTCGCGCATCATGCTGAATCCGCTTGATCTCTTTGGTTACTTTATCGAGCGTCGCCGCCATGGCTTCATGCATCAACTCTGGGTCATCTCCCTCTACGTAATAAGGCGTCCAACCGTTACCACTAAAGAACTGATCCAGCTCTTCCGGCTCAATCCGTGCGAAAATAGTCGGGTTTGCTATTTTGTAACCATTGAGATGCAGTATAGGCAATACCGCCCCATCGTGAACAGGATCGAGAAATTTGTTAGAATGCCATGCCGTGGCTAGTGGTCCAGTTTCCGCTTCACCATCACCCACACAGCAAGCCACGATCAGCTCAGGATTATCAAATACCGCCCCGAACGAATGGCTCAGCGAATAACCCAGTTCACCGCCTTCATGAATCGAACCGGGACACTCCGGTGATGCGTGACTCGGAATACCACCAGGAAACGAAAACTGTTTAAACAGCTTTTGCAGTCCCATTTCATCCTGGCTAATAGTAGGATAAATCTCGCTATAGGTTCCTTCTAAATAAGTATTTGCCACCACCGCCGGTCCACCGTGACCAGGACCAGACACATAGATCATATTAAGATCGTCTTGTTTAATCAACCGATTCAGATGCACATAGATAAAGTTCTGGCCAGGTGTCGTCCCCCAATGCCCGAGCAACATGTGCTTGATGTCCGTGAGCGCTAGTGGTCTCTTGAGCAAGGGGTTATCTAACAGATAAATTTGACCGACCGAGAGGTAATTAGCAGCGCGCCAGTAGGCATCAATCTTGTAAAATAGTTCGGGGCTAAGTGTGTTAGTATTCATAATTTTTAGGTGGTCAGTTTAAGCATACTGCCAAAGTGTAGATCTCAGTGCTATGGGGTGATTACCTACCTAGACCAATCCAAAAATTTCGGATAGTTTACACCTACAAAACCTCATGAAATACCTATCTCTTCTAGCAGTCTGCGTAATTTGCATTTTTACATCATGCACTCTTACTAATAATAAGAAAAAATCAACTTATAATCCTTCCCTACCATACAGACCCGTTAATATTTCTGACAACACAGAACGTCGAGGATATGGCGTTTACATGAAAACTTGTTATCAGTGCCATGATCAAACAGATCCTTCCACATTATCAACGAAGAAATGGACGATGACTGTTCCTGCCATGGCTGAACATGCGGGCATCACTGAGGAAGAAGGGAAACAAGTTCTTGAATATATTTTATACGTTAAGTCCCAGGAATTAAGATAAATACTAGGTAATCATTGATTTTTTTTAATGCAGAATAGAAATTTCACACATGAATAAATATGAATAACAAAACCATAATAGAAGCGGTAAGAATAAGTGGACAGTTTAAAACACTGTGCGAAACATTCAAAAATAGGACGGATTTAGATCTCTGGTTAGATTCTAAAGACTCAGACGACCCAAGATCTAATGAGGAAATGTCTAACGATTACTACACTATTTTAACCAAAGATTTGGATATGGAAGAAGAGTGCGAAGTCTCTCACCAATCCATGCGCGATGCATCTCACGGAAAGCAAATCAAATACGCTGAAGACATTTCGGGTTTGATTCATTTTCTAGTTCCTATTCACAGCGGCGATGAAGAGATTGGATTCCTACGCTGTGGGGGGATAAAGGATGCTTACAGGGGTGTTAAAAAGTTGATCGATTTCACGAATGAACTCCATCAGAAAAACGCCGATGGAGCTAAGATTGTAGCATTAGAAGCAGCTTACAAGCAGATCCCAAACCTTTATGGAGAAGATCTTGCAGAAGCTGTAAACTGGCTAGCAGATCAAGCAGTTGAAATTGAAAAACTAGTTTCCAATCTCAAAAAATTCTAGTGCCTAATTACAAGAAAAAAACTTTAAGATCATCGCAAATAGTTCAGGGAACGATACATCGCAAATCATTTTTCTCGTTCTGCGTATCGCTATTCATACTATTTTCTATCATGAACTCTCTGCTCCACGGAGCAGCATGGAAGACCACTCGTGCATGGAGTGAGCTAGAAGAACTCGGCTACGCCAGATGGGTGGAGCAGCTTGGTCAGCGTCAGTGGAAATCCGCCCAGAAGATGCTCTTAAATCAAAGAACTAACAGCCTCTACCACCCTTCTGATGAAAGGTTCACATTCTGGGCTGACTGTGGCGATTTACCATTTATTCTTCGATCTTACTATGCCTACAAGCGTGGTCTTCCTACCATCATCACTACTGTTAGAGGTGGTAATTATTCAGCCACTCCTAATCCCACAGTCAGCATGTTGACTAACGAATCGTTTCAAGGTTCAGCCCACGAATTTTTCAATCGTATCCCTAACACCATCAATACAGCGAACTTACGCACTGATTACCGACAGGGCAATACCTCTACCTATCCAGTAGCTCTAAACAGAGAAGCAATAAGACCTGGCACCATCTTCTACGACCCCAACGGTCATGCAGCAGTGGTATGCTCAGTGAAAAACGACGGCACCATTCATTTTATAGATGCTCATCCAGACCAGTCCATCACTCGCACAATCTTTGGACCTAAGCTGAGCTGGAAGACTTCTTCGCACACAGGTGGATTTATCAATTACCGACCAGTAGTTATCAGCCGTGGTAGAATCATGTTTCAAAATGATCTGAATAAGCTGCCACACCTGAGCACCATGCAGCATCGTATGGGAAAAGACTACCACATCAAAACAAAATTACTGCTCTCGAAACAACTACTAGATCCAGAAAAAGACCTAGCTCAGTACATTTTGCAAGACACATTCCTCGAATTACAGAACAGAGTCGCTGCCGTCCAGAGTGGCTGGAAAATAGCCAAACATAACTCGATCAAAACCCCACCTAACATATACTACGGTGCTGGACCGTGGGAAGACTTCTCTACTCCAGGCAGGGACATCCGTCTCAGAAAGTCATTGCTTCATATTCCCGAGAGAATCAAAAATTACCTTTCTCTCGCTCAGAAATCACCTGAACTTTTAACCGCTAACTCTCGTAATCCAGAAAAGCTATTAGCAACGCTAATCAAAACCCAAGACCGTTTATTCAGAACCTTGATTATCGAGTATCCCAACAGTGAAGACCAGTTGATTTCACTAACTCTAAATGACATAGAGAAACGGATATTCCTACTTTCATTTAATCCCAATCACCCACCAGAACTACGCTGGGGAGCCACAGGAAAGGAGCTATCCACCGCCTCTCGCTACTACCCACGATACTACATCAGCTACCAGAATGAGCAATTATGGAGGAACAGGCTCGACACGAAGAATGGCTCCATGGCTACCTCAGACAGAGATAACCCAAGAATCCCACCACCGCATAATGTCACGCGAATGGTTCAGCAAATCAAAGTCCTTCCATAAAAGCTAACAGCTCAAATTTTCTGAAAATGCTGAATGATTATAGCTCATACTTGAACCCTTCAGGCTTAACCGCATAAACGGAACACTGAGAGTCATGAATGATCCTCTCAGCAGTAGTTCCTAGTAAGAATGTTCTCAAACCAGTGCGGCCGCGAGTCCCAAGAACAACTAAATCAGCATTGGTTTCATCTATCTGTTCATTCATACCAGATGAAACTCTCATATTAGTATTCACAGTAACGCTGATATCGATGTCAGAATATTTACTTTGAATTTCTTTGCTGATTTCATCTAGCTTCTGCTCAAGATGATAAGTAATGCTTGATTCTGGATCATCCGCAGAAGATGTAGTAGCCCAACCATACAATTCCTCAAACTGCACTGGTGGCTTGAACACGTAGACAAGCTTCAGTGAAGCTCCCTCTAAAACAGCTATTTCACCAGCCTTATAAGCAGATTCTATAGAGTTGTCAGAAAAATCGACACAAGCTATGATACTGTTAAAAAGTCTATCATGTCCCCGTCTTACAAGCAATACGTCGATAGCTGCTTTCCGCACACACTTTGACGCCAGTACACCTGCTCTACTACTATATCTGTTAGAATGACCATTTGCTCCGAGTGCTAAAAGCGAGTGATTTTTCTGATTCACAGCTTCAATAATCTCACGGAACGGATTTCCTATCAGAACTTCGGTCTTAATATTTTTTCCCGTCCCTATTGAATCTGCAATGAATTTTTCTAAACGAGAATGCTCACTATCTAGAACCCCTGCACGATCAAATTTCGCTTTCTGATCTGTGAAATGCTTTACAATATCCTCATCTATCACGTGCATGACTTCAATATCTACTTCCTGAGCATTTGCTATTCTGGCAGCCTCACGGAGAGCCATTTTGCTCGTCCTTGAATAGTCTACTGCGACTAAAATTGATTTATCTAAAGTGTTCATTATTTTTTCAATACGTTTAAATGTGCGTCAAATTCTTCCGGCACAGGAATGATCAACACAGAGCAGTCTGCCTGGCGTAAAACATGTTCTGCTGTAGTCCCCAAAGGGTGCTTACTTCGATACCAACCTTCTCCCGTCTTTCCAATGACAACCATATCCGCATCATGTTCATTCAGGTAATTCATCATCTGAGAGATCGTGTTTTCCGCTACGATGACAACCGGATTAATAGTAATGGGCAAATATTCTGTCGCACGTTTTATTTTAGACTGAAGCTGAGATTGAGCTAGATTTTTATACTGCACCTTGTAATCTTCATCTTCTACAGTAGTCAGATTATAAAGCATATGATCGAATTTCAGCCACGGAGGATGGATAAAGTTGACCACATCCAGTTCATCATCATTATCTAGAGATTGCTTCGCAGCATGAGCGATCAAGGTAGAAGAAATATCAGACAGATCAGTATAAACGATTACTTTTTTATGGGTATGTCCTGCTACGTTCTTCACTAGTAATACTGGCATGCTTGCTCGTCTTACACATTTAATAGAAAAGATACCGTTTTTAGAATGCTCCTCTTCATATTCGTTTGATCCTATCACTAAAAGGTCAACATCATTCCCCTCACAATATGCAATCACATCCGCGAAAGGTTCGCCCTCAAAAACGTGATGCTCCACCCCTTCAAAGCTACCTAGAACATCACTGATATAACCTCCTAAATTTTTTCTCTCCCTACTCAGCAACAGACTCATATCAATATCATGATGCTTCCTCAGCTCTTCGATTCCACTATTATTAATGCAATGCACCACCACCATTTTAGCATCCTCTTTATTAGCGAGCTTTTGAGCCTTCAAAAGCGCTCTTCTCGATGACTCGGTGTAGTTAACCACGGCAACTATTTTTTTATATCTAATCATAATTCTAATTTTAAAAACACTGACTTAATTCTTACATATAGAAGCTATCGATATATTCCTAATAAAGTAAGAAACACCTTCTAATTCACCACAGAATGAATCTTGTTGATCTGTTTATGTAACTTTGCTACTAATTTTTATCCATAACGCACTGTAGATAGAATGTCCATCACTGACAATAGGGTGATCACCCCATAGCAATGCTGTGAATACTTCGGTATAAATTGCTTAATGGAAAACGAATCTCACTTAAAAAAAACTAATCAGCCAATTTCTTTGAAAGAGAAAAAATGGAATCCTTATTTTGTTGGAGTTGGGATAGGGATACTTAGTTGGCTGGTCTTTCTTGTTGTGAACAAGCCCATCGGGATGTCCACTGAGGTGTCGAAATTTTCTGGTTGGGTCACGGCGCTTTTTGTAGGTAAGGAAGCAGTAACTAACAATGCTTACTGGTCAAGCAAAGTCCCAGCCTTTGGATATAGCACAGTGTTTCTTCTGTTCACTGCTGTGGGGGCGTTTATTAGTGCTAGACTTGGACGTGACATCGTTTTTGAAAAGGTCCCGGATACTTGGAGAACCTACCAGGGTTCAAGTATGATGAAGCGAATGATTGCCGCTTTCTTCGGCGGTGCGATTCTTCTTTTTGGAGCTCGACTGGCTGGAGGCTGCACCAGTGGTCACGGCATCAGTGGGACAATGCAACTCGCGCTATCCAGTTGGATTTTCTTCCCAGTGATGTTCATTACCGGAATCATCACTGCCCGTATTCTCTTTCGGAATAAGACTAACCCCTAATTTAATTTGATCTAATCTATTTACCTCAAACTATTTAAACTATGAACTTACCTATACCAAAAGACTCTATTACCGGTCTCGTGATCGCGGCTCTCTTCGGAATCATCTTCGGAATATTACTCAACAAAGGACGTGTGACAGACTACAACGTAATCGTGAATCTCTTTCGTTTCAAAGACTTTACGGTTCTTAAAATTATGCTGACGGCAATTGTCGTTGGCGGCATTGGGGTCTTCGCTATGCAGGGCATCGGCTGGATTGAAGGCTATCATATTAAAGACACTAATCTTTTGGGGCTCATCCTCGGAAGTGGACTTTTCGGAGCCGGAATGGCACTTTACGGCTACTGCCCTGGGACTGCAGTGGCCGCCATTGCTACTGGTCGAATTCATGCTCTGGTTGGATTTTTCGGCATGCTGCTCGGTGGCATTATCTATGCATATAGCTATGGCTGGATCGAGGCGAATATTCTCAGTGTGGGGAAATTAGGCAAAATCAGGTTGGACGAAGTGACGACTATTCCGTCTTCGGTCTGGTGGATGTTTCTCCCTATTATCACCATTTATATTTTCATGCGTATCGAAAGAAAACAACGGAATATTCAGAATTAACTTTGTCACCTTATCTATCACCAACCAACTAAAGAAAAATCATGAATCGATTATCAAATAAAGTAGCTATTATCACGGGAGGATCTCTTGGGATAGGGAAAGCCATTACTCAACAGTTTGCCAGAGAAGGTGCCCAAGTTATTATTATCGACGTGCTTGAGGATGAGGGCAGAGCGGTAATGCTGGAGATTAATGATGCTGGGAGCTCTGCTGATTTTTTCTGCCTCGATGTATCTGACGCCTTAGAAGTAGAGGAATGCTTCAAGGCGATACACAACAAATTTGGACGCATCGACATTCTAGTAAACAATGCGGGAATCTCAGGAGTAAGTAAACCCACTCACGAAGTGACTGAAGAGGAATGGGACAAAGTGATGAACGTGAATGTGAAGGGAGTGTTTCTCTGCACTAAGTATGTCATCCCCTACCTTCAGGAGGCTGGCGCGGGAAGTATCATTAATTTATCTTCGATCTATGGACTCGTGAGCGCTCCCGACCTCCCTGCTTACCATGCTTCGAAAGGAGCTGTTACTCTTATGACTAAGACTGATGCACTTTTTTATGCTAAGGAAAGAATCCGGGTGAACTCGATCCACCCTGGCTTTATTTGGACGCCGCTAGTTGAGGAGTTGGGTAATCAATCACCAGAAGGCCCCGAGAAATTCCGCAAAAATCTCGACCGCTCTCATCCCATTGGACATGTCGGCGCTCCAGAAGATATCGCCTGGGGGGCAGTCTATCTCGCCTCTGACGAATCCCGGTTTGTGACCGGTAGCGAACTCGTTATCGATGGCGGATATACAGCTCAATAGTGAACTCTCTGACAGTATTTTAGCTATTCTGGGATGACATCACTTCGCAGCCTAAAATCGGCGGAATATGATTGGAGAACCTGGTCAGATTTTCGACCGTCACTTCTGCTATTTGACTAAGCGCCTCACGTGTAAAAAATCCTTGGTGTCCAGTCACTAAAACATTGGGAAACGAGATCAGTCTAACAATTTCATCATCCTGGATTATTTCCGACGACCGATCCTCAAAAAATAATTCAGCCTCATCCTCATACACATCGATTCCCAAATTACCGAGCTTCCCGTTTTTCAGCGAACCAATTACAGCAGTCGTATCAATGAGCGCTCCCCTTCCAGTATTGATTAGCATTGCACCCCGTTTGAATCGTCCTAATGATTCCTTGTTAATCATATGCCGAGTCTTTTCATTCAGTGGGCAGTGCAGGCTAACGATATCCGAACATTCTAACAGATCGTCAAGTTGTAGGTATTTCACACGATGATCCGATGCAAATTCATCATCCTGACAAGGGTCGTAAGCCACCACATGACATCCAAAACCACGCATGATTCGGCAAAAAGCCTTTCCTATCATTCCCGTTCCGACCACACCCACGGTTTTTTCTTTTAGATCAAAACCGAGCAATCCACTTAGGTCAAAATTTCCTTCTCTAACCCGATTGTAGGCCCGGTGGGTCTTGCGATTCAACGTCATGATTAGCGCGACGGAATACTCCGCGACCGACTCAGGGGAATAGGCTGGCACCCTATATATCTTGATCCCAAATTCGTGTGCAGCTTCCATATCTACATTGTTGAATCCTGAACAACGCAAAGCAATTACCTTTACACCAAGGGCCGCCAAGGACTCGATGACATCACGATCTGCATGATCATTTACAAACAGGCAAACACCGTCAAATCCATCAGCAGATGACACCGTATGCCGGGTTAGTTGATGGTTATAGAATGAGAACTCCACAGATCCACCCGCAGAAGCTGCACCCAGAGTTGTTCTGTCGTATTCCCTAGAACTATAGACTACAACTTTCATAAGTTCTCACTGGTTGGTTGATCGCCTTTCATGTCTATTTCAGACTGCCTAGCGACAGCTTCGGCCGCACGGGTTGCCGCTTCTGGATCCCCTAGGTATTTTCTTTTTAACGCCTTTAGATTCTCGTCCAGATCATACACTAAGGGTATTCCTGTGGGTATGCTAAGGTTTTTAATCTCCACCTCGGACATCCCATCGAAATACATCACTAGGGCGCGAAAGGTATTGCCATGCGCCACAATCAGGATATTTTCACCAGCTAAGATGAAAGGCGCTATATGTGACTTCCAATACCCAACTGTTCGTTTCTGTACATCCGCTAGACTTTCTGAAAAAGGGATCTCATCACTGTTAAGACCGGAGTAACGTAAATCAAAAGCTGGATTCCTCGAATCATACTCAGTGATTGCGGTAGGTCGTGCCTTATACCCACGCCGCCATTCCCAGGCCTGCTCTTCTCCAAACTCCGCTACCACTTCAACTTTGTTAATTCCCTGCAGTACGCCGTAGTGACGTTCATTGATCCGCCAATCTTTTTCGATGGTAAGCCAAGCTTGGTCAATTTCATCCATCACTATCCAGGCAGTATGGATAGCGCGCTTAAGGACGGAAGTGAAAACACGGTCAAAGACAAAGCCACCTTCATGCAGGAGGACTCCGGCTTTCGTGGCTTCCTCCATGCCATGCTCACTCAGTTCAACATCCGTCCAGCCAGTGAATCTGTTTTCCAGGTTCCATTGGCTCTGCCCATGCCGCAATAGCGTGAGTTGGTGTTTTTTTGCTTTTGTCTTTGGCATTACTTTAACTTTTTTAATTCGGTTAGGTATTGTCCTTACATAAATATATTTTAAGACTTAGTCTCGCTAGGTTTGCGGCCGAGGCGTTGTTCGGTTTCGAGAATTTGCTTGGTGGTTTTAACCACCGTGTCTGGAGTGAGACTTATGGAATCTATCCCTATCTCCACGAGGAAGTCCGCCATGTCGGGATAATCAGACGGCGCCTGGCCACAGATACCCGAGTGGCGACTATTGCGCTTTGATCCTTCCACCGCCATACGGATCATCGTCTTCACACCTTCATCCCGCTCATCGAAATCGAATGCCACTATCTCGGAATCTCGGTCAACGCCTAGGGTCAGCTGGGTCAAGTCATTCGAGCCAATTGAAAAGCCATCGAAGAGTTCGGCAAAGCGGTCGATGAGTATGACATTGTTCGGGATCTCGCACATGACATAGACTTCCAGTCCATTCTCTCCGCGTTTTAATCCATTACTCTCCATCAACGACAGAACCTTCTCACCTTCTTCTACCCGACGGCAGAACGGGATCATGAGCTTGACGTTGGTTAACCCCATCTCTTCTCTTACCCGTCTCATCGCACGGCATTCCAAGGCAAATCCCTCTACATACGAGGGGTGAGCATAGCGCGAAGCACCACGAAATCCTATCATGGGATTACCTTCTTCTGGCTCAAAGGCACGTCCACCGATCAGGCTTGCATACTCGTTACTCTTGAAGTCCGACATCCTTACAATGACAGGCTTCGGCCAAAAAGCGGCGGCGATAGTTGCGACACCTTCCGAGAGACGCTCGACAAAAAACTCTTCGCCAGTTTCGTAACCACGGATTAGCTGCTGGAGTTTGTCGCGCTCACCGTCATCCTCAACTTTGTCTGGATACAATAACGCCATTGGGTGCGCTTTTATATACTCGCTGATAATAAATTCCATCCGTGCTAGACCTACACCATCATTTGGCAGAAATCGCGTCTTAAAGGCGATATCCGGATTGCCTAGATTCACCATGATTTTCGTCGCAGGCCGAGCCATTTCAGCGAGGTCGGTTTCAACGAGCTCGAACGGTATTATACCCTTATACATTTTCCCCACATCGCCCTCCGTACAGGACACCGTGATTTCCTCACCAGACTTTACGACCTGCGTAGCATCGCCACAACCGACAACAGCAGGCACCCCCAGCTCTCGAGAAATGATCGCCGCGTGACAAGTGCGTCCACCACGATTAGTGATAATGGCCGCAGCATGTTTCATCACTGGCTCCCAATCAGGAGTGGTAATGTCCGCGACGAGGATTTCACCGTGCTGGAATGATGAGAGGTTGGCAACGTCTGAAATATAACGAGCCTTGCCACTCCCTATCTTCGTGCCCACCGCATGACCAGTAGTAAGAACCTCGCCTTTTCCCCGGAGAAAATACTCTTGAAGAATCTGACCTTTCATTTGTGAATTCACAGTTTCTGGTCGTGCCTGAATCATGTATAGCTCCCCGTCTGGACCGTCCTTAGCCCATTCCATATCCATCGGGCGATCTTCACCAGCTCTGGCAGTGTAATGCTTTTCCACCTTCATGGCATAGTCCGCGAGGGTCAGAACTTCATCGTCACTGAGACAGAATCGTTCACGTTCTGCTACAGGTGTCGGCACATTTCTAACAGGTATGTTACTCCGCTCGCTTGCGTAAATCATCTTAATTTTCTTTGGCCCGAGCTTGCGGCGTAATACGGTTCGATGACCTTTTTCGAATGTAGGCTTATGCACGTAGAATTCGTCCGGGTCGACAGCCCCCTGAACCACGTTTTCGCCAAGTCCATAAGCACCGGTGATGAAAACGACATCACGGAATCCAGTTTCTGTATCGAGCGAAAACATAACACCGCTGGCAGCAAGATCCGAACGCACCATCTTCATCACACAAACGGATAGATAGACTTTAAAATGATCGAACCCCCTGTCGATGCGGTAGTGAATAGCACGGTCTGTGAAAATGCTTGCGAAACAACGCCGACAAGTCTCAAGGAGGCGTTCTTCACCTTTGATATTGAGAAACGAGTCGTGCTGGCCTGCGAAGCTGGCAGTCGGTAAGTCCTCGGCGGTTGCCGAAGAACGCACTGCGGTGCTGAGATCCTCACCGTATTCGTTCTGCAACTCGCGATACGCAACGAGAATTTCCGCGCGGAGATCATCGGGTAATCCAGCACCATAGACAATTTCCCGGGCGCGTGCTCCACGCTTTGCTAGATCCTTAACATCATCTGGATCCAAATCGTCTAGCACCTCATGAAGCGGCTCCCACGCACCAGCCTCATCAAGCATATAGCGATAAGCTTCAGCAGTAATGGCGAACCCGTTTGGCACTTTGATCCCCTCTTTAGCAAGTTCGCGATACATTTCCCCCAGCGAGGCATTTTTCCCACCAACTAGTGGGATATCGTCGATCGTTAGCTCTTCAAAAAAGCTTAGGTATTTAAATTTATTATTCATAATTTTTCTCTTTGTTAGATCTAACAACGCTAGTGAACTTCCAGGGAGCGATTCTTTTTAACGCGCTCAGAAGGGCTTTCATACCATTCAAAAAAACTTTTAACCGCATCTAAAAGACCGTGGAATTCGTGTTTTTCCCTACCCAACTCAAGCATAGCTTTCCGATATTGATGGTCATACGGTTCTGCATTGCCTTCGTCGCCATCGTTGGTCGATGGTTTACGCACTGGCGGAAAGACGTGAAATTGATCCACTTTTTCTCCGCTGTGTTTCTTCAAAAAATCCAACTTGAGCCTCAGCGATTGTGCGCAATTATAGATAAAAAGAAGTTCTTTCTCCAACGTCTTTGCCAAAAAATTCCACTTCGTTCTAGCTTTGGAAGACATCTCACACACCATCGATCTGATCTTGGCCAAATATTCTCCCATTGCGTTGTCTTCGTTCTGGAATCTTTCCCAAGCCGAGGCCGAAGTCGTACGCTTACTACTCACGGGGATTTGGACGGAAGACTCCAACTCAGTAATCGTCTCTGTGATTTGGTACAGAATATCTTCAAGCCCATTCCATTTTCGGTTCCACTTCATCTCCGACACGTCGGGCAGTTTCTCCGCTTCACCGATTTTACGTGCGGAATGCAGTGTGTCATTTAGTGCTATGAGTTCCTTCTTCAGGAAGGCTGTATCGGTCCAAAATCCTATTTTCGTTCCCGTCACTGTTCTGGCCACAGCCGCGATGAGGTTGTTAGGAAGCTTAGTAATGGCTGGCACTGTCGAATCAACTCTAATCCCGGCATTAACCACTGCAGCTTCATTCATCGTTTTATCGGTTGGTAATTTAATTAGCATAGTTTTTATCTGATGGATGAGTGATAGTCTTAAGAATTCAAAGCTTGCAGCGGAAAAAGCACTCTTGCTATGGGGTGAAACCCTACCGACTCCTTCGATATTGAAACGATAAGGAATAAAGCGGAAGAGCCAGTGAATGGGACGTGGAATACGAAGATGGTAACGAGGAACATGGAGTGGTGGGTTGTGCCATTCCAGACAGGGAGGGCAGCGTTTCGTCAGCTCGGTCGGGTGCACGTCGTGCAACATTTTGCCTTCGTTGAGTAAAATAAGGGTGTTGCAGAGTTCCGCCTCATCGAGCTAGGCGATGCTCAAGACCACTCCGATACCATCGTCGACAAGATCGCCAACTATCTTCCAGAGTTCGCGACGGAAGATAGTATCTAGGCCTACGCTAGGCTCGTCTAACAGAAGTAGCTGTGGTTTGCGGATGAGCGCACAGGTTAGACTGAGCTTCTATTCAATCCAGTGATGTGATCGTTCCCTCGCTTGGTTCCAGTAATCCTGCTAACAAACGTAATAGCGTGGTCTTCCCTGCCCCATCCGCCCCTACTAAACCACAGATTTCACCCGTGCGTATCTCGGCAGTGATCTTGTCGAGCGCAGGCGATTCGGATTTTTGGAACCGCTTGGTGACACCCGCTATGCTTGCGAGAAAATCACTCCTAGGGAATACGAATGGTGACCAGTTGTCTTTTAAAGGATCTTTGTCTAATGAGGCTAACTGTTGTCCCTTCGTCACCGCATCTCTTTCTTCGAAGACCATCGTGGCGATCCCTCCGCTGGTCCGGAAGCCAACAGAGACCTGACGGATATCGACATTACCATAAAATGTCAATGGACTTTCAAACGCATCCGACTCACTGAGCTTAGTCTTTACGACGATGGCGATAGCTGCTGCGACCCCGAGGATTACTACAATCTTAACGAGCTTTTTCATGATAGTTTATTTCCTGTGTCAAAATCATTTCAGCGACTCAGTCTGATGCTGCTTACGTCATGATTTTAACAATCGTGTCCACCACTTCCTGCGCTACTGCATCTAGTTGTGGGGAGTTGAAAAGTGCTAGCAGAGTGGTGGTTTTCAAGGTCGCTAAGATGGTTTTTGCGCACTCCTCATAAATGGATATCCGGCAAGGTTACACCGTGGACACACCCATATTTTGTTCGAGAATTCTCTTTGCTTGTTGCGGCTGGAAGATCTCGAAGGTTAGACATTCGAGATCAAAATCCACGCCCTTCTTTATCATCGTTCTTTTGATATTGAGAACATGCATAACGCTAAAGTGATTGGTCTCAACAGCTAAATATAAGGACGTCACAACTTCAATCATCGTTTCATCCGTGGGTAATTTGATTTGCATAGATTTCCTCTCAAGGTTTCATCATAAAAAGAATGCTATCAGACTAATCAACCGATGTGTCGTTAGTCCTTTAGAGAGCTGAATGGCTAACTGTGAATGGCGGTTTGCTCGGCGACCAACTCCTACCGCAGCTCATTCGAGCTACCAATCATGACTCCGTTTTAGGGTTTAATCTTGGTTAAAATCATCTTGTGTCGTTTGTGCGCCTTTACAGCGTGGAGTTCATGCGCGGGGATGAGAATCATTTCACCGCTTTTAACGATGTGTGGCTTTCCCGCGACCGTGATTTCCGCTTCGCCTTCGATGATCTGCAGGAGTACATCAAATGGCGCCTTATGCTCACTCAAGCTTTGCCCTTCTGCAAAAGCGAATAATATGACTGAGCCATTCGGTTGCTTCTGAATTTCGTGGCGAGTAATTGAGCCTTCTTTATAGTCTATTAGTGTGGCTATATTCACGCCCCCATTGCCTAGTATCTTAGATTTTTTAGGAATTGGTTCTTTCATAGATTTGAGAGACTATAGGATGCATTTGTCGTGGACAATGGGGTGTTCAACCCATATCTAAGGGGGCGGTTGTGACAAATCTTGATCAGTCCCTACCCAACGCTCCATCACGACGCAGGCGGTGAGGTCGCCAGTGACATTTACTGATGTGCGCAGCATGTCGAGGATCCGGTCAACACCGAGAATCAGCGCGATCCCGCTCGCTGGAATACCAGCTTCTTGGAGAATCGTTGCCAGAATCACGATACCAACACCCGGTGTGCTGGGCGCTCCTATCGATGCTCCTACTGTGCTCATAGCGATCAGGATAAGCGTGCCTGTCGACATATCTATTCCGTAAACCTGAGCTAGGAATACGGTCGCGATGACCTGGTATATTGCGGTTCCATCCATGTTCACTGTCGCCCCTAGTGGGATGGTGAATCCCGCGACTGTAGGGCTTACCTTGAGCTTGTCCTGCGCTATCTGTATGGACAATGGCATGACTGCTGCCGAGCTGGAGGTGGAGAATGCCAGTAGCTGGACGGGTCGAATATCTGACAGGAATTTCCATGGAGAACGCCTAGCCACCAGCCACACGATCAGAAGGTAGAACACTAACAATATGAATAAACCGGCAACGACGGTTAGCACATAAGCAGTCATGCTCAGAATGGCATCGATACCAATTTCTACCGTGATACTGGCGAGAAGGCTGAAGACCGCAATTGGGGCAATCGCCATCGCCCAAGCAACGATCTTCATGCAGGCTTCTTGCAGTGATCGAGAAAATTTCAGGATGGGTGAGGCACGGGCTTCTCCAATCGCCAGCAGCGCAATGCCCATGAAGATCGCAAACACGACGATCTGCATCATACTTCGTTGTAAGACAGCTTCAGTGAGGTTGGAAGGAACAACGCTAACGATACGCTCAGTGATCGTTGGCTTCTTAATCAAATCCGCCGAGAGAGAAACGTCGCCGACATTACCAGGATCATCCTTAACTAAGCGTTGCACTGATTCCACATCAACAAATTGACCAGGCTCTACTGTTTTCGCTACCATGATGCCGAGCGTCACCGAAATAATCGTTGTGCCTAGGAAGTATGGGAAGATCCTAAATCCCATGCGCTTCAGCGAAGTAGTGTCTCCACTAGCGGCTATCCCAAGGATGATGGAGGCGACAACGAGCGGAACGACCACCATCTGAATCACGGCTAAGAAAAGTTTCCCTGGCAGAGCCATCCAAGAGGCTACGCCATCGATTTCCTCAAGGGAAATGATCCCTCCTCCCTGAGGCGAAAGCGCGAGCCCCAGAGCGATGCCTAAGACCATCCCGAGCAGGATCTGCACCCATAATTTACCGCGAATAAGATAGCTCAGGCTACTAAGATGACGTCGGAGTTGGCTGGTAGATTGGTTCATAGGTTTATTAGCTTGAGGTTAACGATTTACGGAATAGACGAAGGCTGTAGAGAAAGCAGGCCACGCCAAGTCCGGTGACGATGGCGAACTGCGGCCACACGGCATCGAACCCGGCACCACGGAATAGGATGCCTTGGGAAGCGGAGATGAAATGGCGCGAAGGTAATAGCCAGGTGATGTTCTGGAGCCAGTCCGGCTGGCTTTCGACGGGTGTGGTGCCGCCAGATAACAGAGTGACCACGAGGATGAAGACCGTGAAGAGAAGGGCGAACTGAGCCATCGACCGCGCAATGGTTCCTAACAGAATGCCCATAGCAGTCGCGAAGAAAAGATACAGGACCACGCCAGCCATGAACAACGGGATCGACCCGGCGACTGGCACTTCAAGAACTGTTAGGATGATGAAATACATGCAGAGAGCTACGGCGACCAGCAGCACCGCGCTATTCGCCCACACCTTTGACATTGCTATATCGAACGCCGTCAATGGCATGACTAGTAAGTGTTCGATGGTGCCGTGCTCGCGTTCGCGGATCAGTGCGGCGCCGGTCAGGATAATTGTTAGCATGGTGATACGGTCGATCATTGCCACGATGCCATTGAACCAAGAAGTCGTGCGATTGGGATTGAACGCTGTGCGAGCGATGATCTTCACGGGTAGAGCGGATGATGTGTTCGGCCTCTGGACGTAGCGTCCGACTTCCTTTGTGAGAATGCTCTGGATGTAGTGAGCGCCGATATTTGCCTGCAGGACGGCGGTCGCGTCTATGTCCACTTGGATCTCGGGTTGCTTCCCTTCCCTAACATCGGACTCAAACCGTGGCGGGATATTGATGACAAACATGTAGTGTCCTCTATCCATGGAGTTGTCGAGCTCCGAGGCATTGATGATATCAGGCTTGAGGAAGTTGGGTGGATAGAAGGCACTCGCCAGCTCTCGGGAAAGGTTTGATTGATCCTCATCGACGAAAGCAATCGAGGCGTTGTGGACCTCAAGTGAGGTGCCCTTGGCCATCAAAAATACGCTGACGGTGAACGCCCAGATAAGTAGCGCGATGATGAGCTTGTCCCGCGACAGGCTGCGGAGTTCTTTGATTCCGAGCCAGAAGATGTGCTTGAGTCGTTTCATTTTCGGTTAGCGTTCTTGTTTCCTCAGAGCCATGGCTGACAGCGCTGTCAGCACAGGAATAAATAGGGCGAGAGCGATCAGGTCGGTTTTAAGATCTGGGAAATGCAGCGATTTCGCGAACGCTCCTACGCTGAGATGCATGTAGTAGGTGGTTGGCCAGAAGTTGCCGATGAGTTTCGCGCCGCCTTCTAAGGTTGAGACTGGCTGAAGGAGTCCGGAGAAGTGAATGGTAGGTAAGATAGTGAGTATCGCTGTGCCGAAAACGGCCGTCACTTGGCTGGAGGTGAAGGTCGAGATCAATAGACCGATTCCGGTGGTCGCTGTGACGTAGAGGAGAGTACCGAAGGCGAGCGCGAAGGCATCGCCTCGGATCGGAACTTTAAATATGAAGATGGCGATCAAGATCAATGCGGTAAAATTCACCATCGCCATCGCGATATGGGGCAATTGTTTGCCGATGATGAACTCGAGGCGCTTACTCGGCGTCACGTAGAAATTAGTGATCGTCCCGAGCTCCTTTTCCCTAACAACGCTCAAAGCCATGAGGATGGCCGGGATCAGTATCAGTAGCACCGCCGGGATGGCGGGAGCCATGGCGTTGATACTCTTGAAGCTCTGATTGTAACGATAACGAGGTTCTATCTTGGCTGGCAGATAGTGCGGGACTTCGCCGAGCTGCTGCCGTGCCAGGCTTTCCAAATAATTGAGATGCATACCCAGCACGTAACCTTTAATTGTCTCGCCACGGAATGGGGCCGAACCATCTACCCAGGCGGAAACCTCGGGCCGCTGACCGCTCTTGAGGTCTTTGCCGAAATGCGGGGGGATCTCGTAGCCTACAGAGATATCGTTCGCCATCATCCGTGATTGCAATTCGTCTGAACTGGTAATTTCCGGTTGCTCGACGAAGTAGCCGGAGCTGGAAAGGCTCTGCCGATAAGCGCGGCTTTCTGGCGTCTGATCTAGGTCGAGAACCGCGTAGCGAAGATCATCTACATCGGAGGTGATGCCATATCCAAAGAGTAGCATGAGTAAGGCGGAGCCTATCAGCGCAAAGGCGAGCCTAACAGGGTCACGCAAGAGCTCCAAGGTCTCGCGATAGCTGTAAGCAAGTAACCTAGGAAGACTGAAGAAGGACGACCGAGCCGATCCAGAACTCTTTTCAATCATGGCTATCGATTCTTGGGTAACGTCTGAATTAACCGGAGGCTCTCCGATCGCTTCTTCGATGAAGCCAATGAACGCTTCTTCGAGGTTCGGGGCTCCGCGTTGTTCTTGTAATGCTGAGGGCTTGTCACAGGCTAGCAATTTGCCCGCATGCATCAGCGAGATCCGATCGCACCGTATGGCCTCATTCATGAAATGCGTCGAGATGAAAATGGTCACCTTGTCATTGCGTGAGAGATCAATGAGGAGCTGCCAGAATACATCGCGCGCTACCGGGTCGACCCCGGAGGTGGGTTCGTCAAGGATGAGCATCTCCGGCTTGTGGATGATCGCTACGGCCAGTGAGAGACGTTGGCGCACGCCGAGCGGCAGCTTCCCAGACAGCCGGTCGGCACACTCTTTTAGATCGAACTGATCAAGTAATTCCGCCACCCGTGAGACGGTAAACTCCTTTGTGAAATCAAACAGCCGTGCGTGGAGAACCAAGTTCTGCCGGACGGTTAGTTCAGAATAGAGTGAGAAGGCTTGGGACATGTAGCCTACGCGGTTGCGTGCCTTGAGATTGTCCGCCTTCACCACATTGCCAAACAATTCAGCCGTTCCCTCAGAGGCGGGAAGTAGCCCGGTCAGCATCTTCATCGTCGTGGTCTTGCCGCAACCATTAGAACCGAGAAATCCAAATATTTCGCCTCGACCGATTTCAAAACTCACATCATCAACTGCCGTAAACGTTCCGAACATCCTGGTAAGATTTTTTGCCACAATGACAGGACTGCTATCAATCTCAGCGCGCGGCGGGATTGTCAATTTTCCAGCGTGTTCCTTGTCACTGCCGGGTAGCAAGTTGACGAAAGCTTCTTCTAGATCCTCAGCGCCAGTTTGATCCTTGAGTTCCTCGGGTGTGCCGGTGGCGATAATTTTCCCTGAGTCCATCGCAGCGAGCCAGTCGAAACGTTCCGCCTCATCCATGTAGGCGGTCGAGACAAGAACGCTCATCTCTGGACGCTCGGCGCGAATCGAATCAATGAGATCCCAGAACTGTCGCCTGGAGAGTGGATCGACACCCGTGGTCGGCTCGTCTAAAATGAGTAGGTCAGGATCATGGATCAGAGCGCAACAGAGTCCCAGCTTCTGCTTCATGCCTCCAGAGAGTTTCCCAGCTGGGCGATCTGGAAATGGATCTAAACCGGTAGCGGTCAAAAGTCTGGCAATACGCTTGTGGCGTTCACTCGTTGACTGCTCGAACAGGCGACCAAAGAAATCTAGATTCTCGGAGACGCTGAGTTCGGCATAGAGGTTCTTCCCCAGCCCCTGCGGCATGTAGGCTATGCGAGGGCAGACGTGCTCGCGGTGGCGGCGATTCCCCATGTCCCCCGCTAACACACTAACCTCCCCTTCTTGGATGATCCTAACGCCGGAGATCAATCCCAGCAAAGTCGATTTACCGACGCCATCAGGGCCGATCACACCTGCCATAAGACCTGCAGGAATCGCCAAATTCACGTCATCGAGAGCTTTGGTTTTTCCGTAGGAATGCGAGATACCAGTGAGGCTCGCTACTGTCGAGTCAGGTTCCGACATAGCCACTATTGAGGATCACCCGGATATCGTTTCTCCAGATTCGCTGGCCACACTACAGTATCATCAAGTCTGATATAACCAATTCCGCGAACCCCAGTTTTTACTTTCTTAATGTGGCGAAGCACCAGTTCATGAGGAATGCGGATCTTCACCCGGAACATTAGCTTCTGGCGTTCGCTTAGGGTCTCCACCTGCTTCGGAGTGAACTGCGCTTCAGGAGAGACGAAACTTACCAATGCTGGAATCGCATACTCCGATGAGGCTGCGTCGATGGTGATCCGCGCTTCAGCACCGATGGATATTTTCCCCGCGCTCCCCGACGGCAGAAAAACTTCCATATAAACGTCGCTCAGGTCTAGCACCGTGAGCAGTTTTCCTCCTGCGCCGAGAACTTCGCCTTCTTCAGCCAAGCGGTAGAGGACGCGCCCTTTGACAGTTGATTTCAGGACGCACTCGTCGAGTTGAGTCTGAACTTGATTCACACCAGCCTTAGCCACATCAACGCTACTCTCAATAGTTTTAAGGTGTGCTTGGGCTGCCTTCAAGCCAGCTTTTGCAGAATCCCGGCGGCTCTGACGTTGCTCCAAAACACGCTTTGCTAACGAACCTTTCTCGACCAGTGGCAGGGCGCGGGCTACTTCCTGCTCGGCTAACTTCACCGCGCTCTGCCGCTCCGTAATCACGGCCTTCGCCTCTAGTATCGACTCCTCAGTCGTGGCGAGTTGGGCTTGCGCCTTCGCAAGTTGTGTTTCCATTTCGGCAGTATCCATCAGGGCGAGCACCTGACCGGGCTCGACCATGTCCCCCTCGATCACGGAGATACTCACGACACGTCCGGGGTATTTCGTCGCGATATCGACTTGATCCGCTTCTATCCTGCCATTTCCATAAACAATGCCGGGTGGAATTCCGGTTTCTTTATCTTGATTCCAATACCAGATTCCCCCTGCGGCGATTGCCAGAATAACGACACCCATCGTTACGCGCAGAAATACTCCTCCGAGAGGCTGACTTAGAAGCTTGGTCTTACTTTTCGTGTTGATTCTCATGATTCGTTTCTAGTTCCAACCTCCGCCAAGCGCTTTATAGAGCATGATAACATTCGTGGTGACTTGGGCATTACTTTGGGTCAATAGATCCTGCGCTCTGAGCAGTGACCGCTCGGCGTCTAGCACGGTCAAGAAACTCGTCTCACCGGCACGATACTGATCGCGGCCGATACCGACGAGCCGGGTGGTCGCGGACTCCGCTTTGATCAGTGAATCCCTTCTAAACATTTCCTTTCCGTAGGATACCAAAGCATCCTCAACCTCTCTGAGAGCAGCAAGGATAGCAGCCTCGTAAGCGACCAGTGCTTGCTCCTGTTTTTGACTCTGGATCGCGATATTCTGCCGGACGCGGCCTGCGCTGAAAATGTTCCATTGAACTGACGGACCAACGTTGAACACCCTGCTAGACGAGGTCAGAAAATCATTCGCAGCGAGCGATTCCAAGCCAACGGTTCCGATCAATTTGAGCTTAGGATAGAGTTCAGCGGTGGCGATACCCACGCGAGCGCACTGTGCCGCGAGTTCACGTTCAGCCCGCTTCACGTCAGGCCGGCGCCGCAGCACCTCAGCGGGAATCCCAACCGCTATGTTACTTGGCGCGACCGGAATGGGCCTCGATTTGGAAAGCTCCCTGTCCAACGACGCCGGAGGCTCACCTAGCAAAACTGCCAAGCGATGACGCGCCCGTGAAGCACCGATCTGGAGAGTAGGGATCTGAGAACGTGTGGATTCAAGGTTGGCGCGTGCCTGTTCGAGATCCAGCCGAGAAACTTCGCCTGCCCTGACGTTGGCCTGCACCAGCTCCAAGGTTTTCACCTGAGCATCGCGATTCGCCTCGGCGACGTCCAGACGCCCTTGGTATGCTCGCACTTCCACATAATTCAAAGCGACTTCAGCTAAAAGAGTCACCCGGACATCTCCGTAGTCGGCGATCCGCGCTCCGATGTTGGCATCAGCAGCTTCAACCTGGCGTTGAATACCACCAAAGAGATCCAGCTCCCATCCCGCATCGAACCCTCCTGAATAGACCGTGCCCTTAGGGAAAGGTGTCCGCGCGTTCCTGCTAAACTCAGAGCGTGTCATATTCCCGGTAGCATTAATAGTCGGGAACCGCGCACTGCCAGCGACACCCCGTCGCGCCCGCGCCTCTAGAAGCCGTGACGACGCTGCACGCAGACTCAGATTTCCATCAACGGCACGATTAATGAGGCTCGTGAGTTTGCGATCATCTAATGCCATCCACCAACTGTTCAACGCTCGGCTATCCAGCGACCCTCGCGATGATTTCCCGGTCCAGTAAGCGGGGATTTTCGTATCTGGCTTAGAATGGTTTGGGCCAACGATGCAACCTGACACGATAAAAGTAACGGCAAGAATGAGAGCCGCAGCTTTAGGAACAGTTTTGTTGATGGGTAATTTACACAGCATGGCTTTATTTTTTAAGTAACCAGATCACCTACTAAGGTGGATCTTGAATGCCGAACTATTTGCTAAACAGATTTTCACTCAAGACGGCTAATCTAAGGTGAAAAAGCTAGCTGTGCTATGGGGTAAAACCCTACCGATATGGGAGCGCGTCAGGCTGTCCGCCGTGCCGTCTGCGCCTAAATCTCAGCAGGCTCACTCGCCAATAATCCTGCGGGTAGTGTCACAGTGATGCAGGCCCCTTCTCCTGCCTTACTCTCCACGATAATGCGGCCTTCCATTATTTCCACCAGACGCTTGACAATAGACAAACCAAGACCAGTGGAGTGTTCGCCAGCCGTTGGTCTGGCGCTGAGGCGGCCATAGCGGCGGAACATTTTCTTTTGGTCTTCGTCTGTGAATCCGGGACCTTCATCTTGGATGGAGAAGTATGCACATTCCAGCGGGCCGACGCCGGCGGTGAGCGTCACGCTGCCGCCAGGAGGTGAAAACTTGACGGCATTGGACAACAAGTTATCGAGCACGTTTGGGAGTCCTGCCCTATCCGCGTATGCAAGAATGGGCTGTTCAGAAATCTTGACCAACAGAGTGATTCGCTTGGCATCGGCGACGATGGCATACCGCTGCAGCGCTTCCTGGAGAATAGCGCGGATGTCGAGCAGCTCAGGCCGCACCTGAATTTGCTCAGCAGATTGATTGGTGAGGAACTCCTGCACAAACGCAGCCAAGACTTCGGTAGAGCGCAAAATATTTACGACGAATGGCACGCAGAGTTCCGGGATCGTATCTAACTGCTTCTCCAGAACTACCGCATTCAAGTTAAGGCTCAAGAGTTCATTCCCCAAGTCGTGCGTGAGCAGACCTAGCAGTTCGTCCTTGTCCTCTACGAGGTCACGCAACTGTTCAAGCGCACGCTTCAGGGCTAGATGAGTGCCCACGCGGGAGAGCAGTTCGGCTTTGTTGAAGGGTTTCGTGACGTAATCCGCGCCGCCGCATTCGAGCGCGGCGGCGATGAGATTTTTATCGTCCACAGCAGAGAGGAAAATGATAGGAATGTCCGCCCAGCGAGCCTTTGCCTTAAGCTTACTGCAAACTTCAAAGCCGTTCATCCCTGGCATGAGCATATCGAGGAGGATGAGGTCGGCCGTGCTTGTGGCCAGTAGAGCAAACGCTGCTTCACCGCTGCGCGCGCGAATGACTTCATATCCGGCCATAGTGAGCACGGTACCGATGATCTTTAGATTCTGCGCTTGATCATCGATGATCAAAACAGTTCCAGATGTTGTGATGCTGACGGTGTCCACTGTATCTAGTTGTGGAGTTGGGGGCACGGGACTTATTTCTTGTGCTTCTACTTCTACGAGCCCTCTCGCAGTTTTTACTTGATGATTAATAACTTGCATCAAATCATCGGCATTGAGAGGGCTTGGTTGCGGGGCGGAAAATCTAGACTGTAACGCCTTCACCTTCTCCTCTAACTGAGTAAACTCAGCGCGCATTTCTTTTAGATTTTCAGCCACCTCTGGGTCAGTTCCTAGTTCTTCGAGCAATTCGGCTTGGAGGTCGATGCTGTTGATCGAGTTCCTCACATCATGCACATGCTGGTGGATGATTCGATGCACACTGGTGGGGTCATCTGTGATGGGGATAAAAGCTTTAGGTTTCATATTTATAGGTGGTTTATGCGGTATCGTGAGAACCGTCGCGGTCTGAGATTTGAGTTAATAATTGTCTGAGTTGATCCAACTTCACGGGCTTCACAAGATGGGCGAAAAATCCCGCCACCTTCGAGCGTTGCAGGTCATCCTCCATGCCATAACCGCTCAGAGCGATGGCAGGGACGGGGCGGATGCTTTGGATCTGAATCATAAGATCTATACCGCTGCCGTCAGGTAGACCGAGGTCGCTGATGACGGCATCAAAGTGTTCCACTTTGTAGGCAACTAGCGCCTCATGCACGGTGGAGGCGGTGGTAACCAGATAGCCGCTGCGGGTGAGCAAGCGCTCCAGCACGGTGCGAGTGGCTTCATGATCCTCGATGACTAGCAAGGACAGCGCACGCGAACGCTTGCTGACCGTGGCGTTCTGCTCGCTAGAAGAGGTGGGTGCCGGGACGCTGCCAAGGGTGACGGTAAAGTCCGCACCTTGCCCAATGCCCGAGCTTTTGGCTTGTATCTCGCCACCATGGGCGGTTACAATGGCACTGGAAATCGCGAGCCCCAGGCCGAGACCACCGTAAAGATGCTCTCCGTTAGCATCAGCCTGCTCGAAGGCGCTGAAAATTTGCGTCAACGCTTCAGCCCGGATGCCAATGCCATCGTCTGCCACATTGATGATCACCCTGCCTTCGGCGTCATTGCGCGTGCTCACGGTTATAGTGCCGCCAGTCGGTGTAAATTTTAGCGCGTTATTGATCAGGTTCCAAAAAACCTGCTGGAGCCGAGCGGGATCGACCATCGCGTGATGCCGCTGGGCTTCGAGCTTGAAGACGGTGCTCACCTGTTTGCCGAAGGTCTCGCTGCGTACGATCTCTGCGGTGTGCTTGATGAGCTGGTGAATGTCCGCGTTCATCGGCGAGATCTGTAGCTTGCCGCGGCTGATGCGGGTGAGGTCGAGCAGGTCGTCGATCAGCCGCGCCTCAAGTTCTATGTTGCGGCGCATCATTGCTATCTGGCCGCGAACGTCGGCCGACAGCGCAGAGTCATTCTCAAGCGCGGTGGCGGTCATGAGCACAGGCGTGAGCGGTGTGCGTAACTCGTGACTGAGTGCGGCGAGAAAGTCATCCTTGGCGCGGGAAGCTCGCTCGACTTCCAGCATCGCCACGCTCAGCGCTTCCTCAGCATGTTTCCGCTCAGTGATATCTTCGATGGCGAGCACGATCAGCAGCGGCTCGCCTACTTCGTTTTCCATGCGCCGGGCGTTGAGCAGCATGGTGCGGCGCCCAATGGTTTCAAACTCGTGTGTGATTTCGAAATCATTGAAGAAATTATCTTTCGGCAGAATCTCTTCGAGCAGTTCGCGCAGTTTGGGAATATCCCACTGGCGATTACCTAGATTATAAATCAAAGAGCCTTCGGTTTCGGCGGGCGCGACCTGAAAATTTTTGTAGAACGCTTCGTTAGCTGTATTTACCCGCAGATCGGCGCGCAGGACGAGGAGCGGAATGGGCGCGGTGCGCAGCGTCGCTTCAGCATAATCGCGGGCGCGTTTGGTTTCGACCTCGCTTTCGCGCAGCGCTTCTTCCGCTTGCTTGCGGTCGGTGACGTCTCGGGCAGCAGCAAAGACGCCGAGCACATTACCACTGACATCCTTGTAAACAGAGGCGTTATAAAGAACGTCGGTGAGACGACCTTTCTGGTGCCGAATGGTGAGCGGATAGTCGGTGACGAAGCCCTTAGCAAAGACCTGCTGGTAGCCCTCGCGCGCTTTGCCAGGCTCGGTGAAATAGTCGGAAACGTCGGTGCCGATCAGTTTCTCCCGCGCCACTCCAGTCACCTTGATCAAGCCCTCGTTGACGTCGGTGATCTTGCCTTCGGCGCTGATCATGACCAGCGGGTCGAGGCTAGCCTCGATAAGGCTACGGGCATAATGGGAGGCTTGTTTGCTGTCGGTGACGTCGCGAATATTGCATTGGATGACCCGCTGACCGCTTTCCTTATAGACATTGGCGACCACTTCTACCTGGCGGCGTTGGCCGGTCTTACTTTCTAGCAGCAAGTCATCGTAACGGACGTAGCCCCCATACTGCAGCACTGCCACAGCTGCGCGGCACGCGGTCGCGTCCACAAACACACCTATTTCCCACAGTTCCTGACCGAGCACCTCCGTGCGCTCACTACCGAGTACATCAAGGATGTAGGGATTGGCTTCGGTAATCCTTCCGGTCTCACCATCGAGAATCAGCACGCCGTCCTTGGTGGCTTCAAAGAGCCGCCGGTAGCGAGGCTCGGAAGAGCGCAGCGCAGCTTCCACTTGTTTGCGTTCGGTGATGTCGCGGGCGACTGTTGATGCGCCAATAACTTTCCCGGCGTTGTCCTTCACCTTGGAAAGGGTGACCGAGACATGGATGCGCGTGCCGTCTTTGCGCAGGCGGATAGTTTCGAAATCCCGCACCCTCTCGCCCTGCGCGATGCGCGCCAAAATATCCGGTTCCTCACCCGCACGCTCCGACGGGATGAGCATCATAATAGGCTGGCCGATAGCTTCCGCAGCAGTGTAGCCAAACAACTTTTCCGCTCCGAGATTCCAACTACTGATGATGCCCTCCAGCGTCTTGCCAATGATGGCGTCTTTACCGTGCTTGGGAATATTTTTTTTGATCATAAGACTGCGGAAATATCAGCACGGCACGAATTGCTATACATATTTATTAATCTTTACTCTACACAGAGGGCATTTTTTGTCAATGGGGTGAAACCCTAGTTTTTCCAAATTGACAGCGGTAGAGTGGCTTTGCCAAAGACAGCGCGCCACGCCATTCACATTATAACTATCTATCCTATCTCCAGAGGGAGTGATAACGGGTGAATCAAAGGAGAAATGGAAACACATGACAGACGAGCCGAGCTATCAGGTAATGGGGCACTTTGCGAGTCGCTCGAAGATTCCTAGGTAGCTCTCAACGGTGGCCATCGGATCAAATCTCTGTTTGCTTTCCCGCATGATGCGGGCTGTCTGGCCAGATCTCCATTCAAGGTCGCTCCGGTAAAACTGCATCGCTTCGTCGATGGCCCAGCGTAATCCCCTGCTGTCGAATATTTCGAAGACGAATCCGTTACCAGTATACTCATCAGCATCAATGTGAGTCACAGTGTCACTTAAGCCTCCGGTGCGGTGCACCACTGGCAGTGACCCATAGAGCGCGGCGATCATCTGGGCTAGCCCACAGGGCTCATAGCTGGACGGCACAAGTGTGAAGTCGGAGGCAGCGTAGCCGAGTCGCGAGAGGTCTTCATTGAAGTCGCAAACTGCAACCCGATCATGGATTCCATGCAGATCCACGATGCTCTTGAAATGTCCCTGGAAGGCGCCGTCCGCTAGTAAGGCAACCTGCAATCCGGAGACCCCATAATCCAAGATTACCTGATGAAGGATGTCCGACAGCAACTGACAACCCTTCTGAGTGGGATCCAGTCGTGAAGGCCAAAAGAAGAGCGGTGCGTCGGGATCGGGTGAGAGTCCAGTGCGCTTCTGGAAAGCTAGCTTGTTGGCTGCTTTGCCCTGCACTGCAGAAACCGGATCATATGGTTGCGCAAGAGCGGGGTCTATCGCGGGATCGTAGGATGGGTGGGGTGCGTTCAGTATCCCTGCTGCATATCCCGTCTCCCTCATGTGCGCTAGGTGATCTCGAACCACTCGGGGTAGTTCTCCATGTTGATTGTTGATCATTTCGTCGAGAAAGGATGGACTAACCGTGTTCACGAAACTGGAGGCGCAGATGCCGCTGGTGAGGAGATTGACCGGGTTGTGATTACGGGATTCTTCGTAGTTCTGTGGGTAGCGCTCTAAGTAGAGCGACTGCCAGAACTCGGCCGCATCGATACCCATGTGCTCCATATGTGCAAGACTCAGGCGTTCTGTGTGAATGTTATGAATGGTAAAGACGCATGGAATATTCAGTCGCCGAGCTGCGGCAGGAATGATCCCGGTCATCCAATCGTGGCAGTGAATGATGTCCGGCTGTACTCGAGGGATGATATTGTTGAGGACTTCCCGTTGAAAAGCTAGGGCTACCTCTGGATTCTTGTGACTGTAAACTTTATCACGATAGTAGAAACTGCGATCCTCGGCGAGGTGGAGGTTTGTATTGTGAGATTTGCGGTTGTAGTTCCTCCAGTCATCGTTAGGTAAGGCGGAGGACACCACGCCAAACAGCCGCCGGTAGTGAGGAAGAGCTACGTGAACATCCGCCCCTTGCTTAGTAAGCGTATCGAGCAATAGAGCGGCGACATCCGCAAGGCCTCCTGCCTTGGCGCAAATCCTGGTCGTGAGTCCCTCCGAGCCAGCTGGCAGGAATGAGATCTCCGGCGTGACTATCAGGATGCGTGGCTTACGCTTGGTGCGCGACCGGATATCTCCCATGGGAGGATGTTGAAATAGATTCATTTCAAATAAACCGCTGCTACCATTGATCATGGATTTCGATTCAATCAGGCTCATATTTCTTTTTTGTTTGTTATTAGCATATCTTGAATCCGGTTTTCATTTTATAGCTTTTCACATCGAGAACAGCGCACATCATTTTAGCGTTGAATGGTATTAGTAGGTTTCCCACTATTTTTCCCGATACGAGACGCTTACAGTCTTCTATGCCAAGATAGTGTTTTTTTACTTTACGCATAATAATTCCGATAATTTTAGCCCCCGGCACGAGCTTCACAATGGGGTGAAACCCTACCTAAATGGAAGCGCAAGACAGACGGACTGGGCGATTTTGAGTTCTTTTTCTTCAATGGTCTCCGGTGATTCTAGCTCCTGATCATTCACCTCGATGATAGGAGTGAAGCGTCCGCTTTTGCGCCTTCGCCTGAGAAATTCCTGTCGGAGGGCTGTGAAGAGCCAAGCTTTCGCTTCTTCTAGACCCCTAACTTTTCCTCCTTGAGTTACCAGTATGAAATAAGTTTGCTGGGTAAGCTCAATCGCCTCAGCTTCATTGCGTGTGAGACTTAGTGCAAACCGATATAAGTTGGCATAGTGTTCTTCGACAAGATATTCAAGAATGGATGGGCTCAACTTCATTGGTTTAGATCGATTTGGGGTTTTCATAATTTCATGTTAGTTAGAATGAATTATAGCTTGTAGTAGAAAAATCACCTTTGCTATGGGGTAAATCCCTACCGTGATGAGCCACTCTGCCGCGATGCTAATCCAGCTAGGTAATTTCTGCCGCTTTTTGGTGTTGACCTCCCGCTTGATAATAATGCCCTTTGTGGTAATACCGATCCATGACGATTGTAACAATTAATAAATTAATGGGTTATATCGACACCCATCAATTCAACTGTTCTTGTATCGCTCTTACACTGTCTCGCATAAACAAGCTATAAAACTATCTACTTCCCCATCGCGTTTCATGGCTGATTCCATTTTCCGAACGTTGTTGCCGAGATCGTGATCGCAGAACAGGTTGGCTATCCAGCGTGAAACGTCGTGATGGCGGCTGTGATCTCTTAAAATACCAGGTTTGACTCGCTTGGCGGCTGTGGCTAGTTCCAGCAGAGTGGCCGCAGATTCTCCAACGAGATGCCCGTTGTTAGTGAATACAAACTCGTGTTCTTTTGAGACAGGAACGTCAGAATATTTTGCGCTATGCCGGACATGATTGGTCACCCGCCTGCACGACGGCAAAGCGACTAAGATACCCTTCTGTTTCCTAAGTTGGAGGCAGTAATGCGGCTTCGCTCTCACGGTGTCGGATAACGGTAGTGGATTCCATCCAGTGAAATTATCGTGTCGAGGTATTGGTCTTCGGACGATGAAGTATCGTGCTCGCGCTATTGGAGCGAGCTTCAGGATTCAAAGGCGCAAAAAAGGAGTAACAAGGATAGAGTGTATTTTTTCCGATCAGTGAAACCCCGAGAAGTGATAATACCACTTGGCATTCCCTACTTTAATGGGAGCTAAAGGCATGCGGACCGGGCGATCATGAGTTCTTCGTCCGTGGGGATGACTCGCACTGTGGTCTGTCCAGCATCCGTGGAGATCACTGCCGCTGATCTAGTATTGCGGAACTCGTTTAGCTCAATACCTAGGAAGCCTAGTCCATCACAAATGCGTTCTCGAATGACCGGTGAATTTTCGCCGATGCCGCCGGAGAAAACCAAGGAGTCCAATCCACCGAGCGCAGCGGCGAAGGAGCCGATCCTCATTTTCACCTGATAACAAAACATCGCCACTGCTTCCGCTGCTCTGATATCGGTCGCTTCAATGTCAAGTAGATCACCGAGGTCGGAGCTAGTTTCGGAAATCCCGAGCAGTCCGGACTCTTTGTTCACCATCGTTTGAAACCCCTCCGCCGTCATCTTTTCCTCATGAGCTAAGTAGCTAAACAAGCCAGGGTCTAGATCGCCAGAACGGGTGCTCATCATTAAGCCAGAAGCTGGGGTGAAACCCATGCTGGTGTCGATGCTTTCGCCGTTCGCTAAGGCGGCTAGACTTGCTCCATTTCCGAGGTGAGCCAGGATGACGCGCCTTTTTTTGGCAGAGGTATCAAGACGTGCGAGTTCCTCCATAAGGTAGGAATAGGACAGACCGTGGAAGCCGTAGCGCTCGACGCCTTGTTCCGAATAGCGGCGTGGGATGGGTAGTAATTTCGCCACTTTAGGCATATTCTGGTGAAACGAGGTGTCGAAGCAGGCGTATTGAGGGAGATCAGGATGCCTATTTTGGAACGCTTCAATCAGCATTATTTCCTGCGGCAGATGCTCTGGAACATAAGGTGTGATGCTGTGTAATTCAGCGAGCAAATTGTTCGTGATTGGAGTGGCCGCGGTATGCTTCATCCCGTGCACCACACGATGACCTACCGCTCGGATCGATGGGAAGCACCGATGCTCAGAAATCCATTCTAACAAAAATCCTGCGGCCTTTACAAAATCGCAACTGGGAATAGAAATAGGTCTATCGACTGGTGATTCGCTAAACGAATCTAGAACCGTCATCTCCATCCCTGGCAAACCGATTCGGTCGATTTTTCCAGAAAGTTGACTAGCCATGGAGATCTCATCGTAAACGGAAAAGCGGATACTTGATGAGCCAACATTGATTACGAGGAGATTAGAGGGCGGAAATTTCATGACTTACTCTGGACTAACAGGTAAATCACAGCCATGGGGTCTTCACCCCATATCGTTATTCAACCAAGTATGTATGATTTGAGAATACAATTGCCTGTCTATACGAGGAGAGCTAACATCAGATCTAAATCTTTATCCAGAGTTACAAAATCAGAAGCCGATGAAATACAAAACCCCACGAATGTTTAAAGCCTACCAGGACGGGCTCCATCGTTATCTCAAGGATGCCCCTGATTGCAATCTGAAAGAGGCTCATAACCTGGGAGAGCGAGCGCTTGATCTCAATTTAGAGACACTTGATCTGGCAAAACTGCATCAGGAATCGTTGATTGCGCTGGTCTTTAAAACCTCACCGGTTGAGGTTTTTGAAGAGATGACTCGCTTGGCAGGAAAATTTTTCGCCGAAGCCGTAACTCCTATTGAGGGCAGTCATCAGGCGGTGAGAGAGGCAAATATAGAGCTGAAATCCACCGTCGATAAACTGAGTCAGCGAACCTTAGAACTTGCCGAGTCTAACTCAGAACTGAATGAGGAGATGAACAACCGTAAGACCGCTGAAAAATTGCTCGAAACCAGCCAATTAACGACCAGTGAACTATTGGCGGAATCACTCATCCTTCAAGAGGACCTTCGGCTTTTATCTCGCCGGCTGATGGTAGTTCAGGAAGATGAGCGCAAGCGAATTAGTCGAGAACTACATGACATTGTTGCCCAGACCTTGACGGGTATTAATGTCCACTTAGCCACCCTGACTTTACAGACGGACGCCAACTCGGAGAACATTCATCAAAAAATCGTGGATACCCAAAAGCTCATAGCAAAGTCCATGGACATCGTTCACCGTTTCGCTGGCGATCTCCGGCCGACCGTTTTGGATGATCTCGGATTTATTCCCGCTCTCAAGTCCTATTTGAAAAATTTCATGGAACGCTCCGGTATCCGGGCCACGCTTAACGTCTTCTCAGGTGTTGAAAAATTTAGCAGTGAAGTGCGCACCGTCCTTTACCGAGTGTCACAGGAAGCATTGATCAATGTGGAGCATCACTCAAAAGCCACTAATCTAGAGATTTCTATTACCAAGCTCAAGGACGTGGTGCGGATGGAGATCTGCGATGATGGCAACGGCTTCAAGATGGAGAAGCCTGTCCAGTCACGGAGTTGCCAAAAACTCGGTTTACTAGGGATGAGGGAACGAGTAGAAATGATAGATGGTCAGTTTTTTGTGATGTCTGAACTAGGTAAGGGCACCACTGTGCGTGTTGATGTACCCCGGCCATCTGACTGCTGCTCTTGTCCTATCGATGTCCCCCTATTATCTGATTGCAACTCTTGCTCTACCATAGATAAATCTTCAACCCCACATCAATAAAAAATGAAAAATATTATCACCGTTTTACTCGCAGACGATCACGCGATGGTTCGTGCAGGCTTGCACTCTTTAATAAATACTGAGTCGGATATTGAAGTCATAGGTGAAGCAGAGAATGGCAGGGAAGCGGTCGAAATGGCAACAAGCCTGAACCCCGATATTATCATCATGGACATTGCTATGCCCACTCTCAACGGCTTTGAAGCAACCCGTCAGATTATTAAGTCCACACCAGCGGCTAAGATTTTCATCTTATCCGCCCACGGCGATGATGCCTATGTCGAGCAGGCGATGACCATAGGCGCTTCTGGATTTCTCATCAAGCAATCCGCAGCACATATCTTGCCTGTAGCCATCCGGCAAATTTATAATGGGAGTGAATTTTTCAGCCCCACCATCTCCAGACGGTTGCTTCAACAACAGCACAGGGATCAACAGCGGGGAGACGATAACACTCCCCAGCTAAGCTCCCGCGAAATGGAGGTGCTTCAGCTCGTTGCCGAAGGCAAAGCCAATAAGCAAACTGCCGATGAACTCAATATCAGCATCAAAACCGTAGAAAAACACCGCCAAAGCCTCATGGATAAACTCAACATCCACGACACCGCAGGTCTCACCCGTTATGCGATTGCGGCAGGCGTTATCGAAAGCAGCGTTCAGGTTACGATTATCGAGTGAAATCAGCCGTCCATAGCATAATCACCTCAGTTTTTCGCGTAGCTCTAGGCCACAGGTGTCCAGTGTGTCGAGCAGTATCGTGATGTAGCAGACGAGCCGGATATTCACACCTTCATGCTGTTGTGGATTACCTCGAAATTGTGATGATTTAGGATATCCGCCAGAACCAAACATTTGCTCAAAGAAATCACTAAAGCCAGTGCCATCAAATTGATACTCATAGTTTCCAGATTGTGCCCCCAGATCCTGATGCGCTCCCTGAGCTTGTCCAGTGTTCTGCCAACCGGGTTCTAAGGTGTCGTATTTTTACATTTTTCTGTATCACTCAGTACTTCGTAAGCTTCATTGATCTCCTTAATTTTCTCTTCTGCATTAGGAACATTTTTCGCTAAATCGGGATGCTATTTCCTCGCGATCTTACGGAATACTTTCTTGATATCAGCTTGACTGGAATCCTTTTTGACACTTAAACGGTCATAGTAATCCTGAAACAACTAAGAGAGATAATTTTTACTTTCTCTTTAATAAGGTTAGTGCTGTAGGGGTTCAGAAAAATCTAGCTTCACATATAATTTACAGCTATAGTTTATCATATTTTTAAAATTGATTGGTTAATGTAATCGAGTTTCACAAGCTGTCTCCTGCTGGCATCGTAGCTACAGTCTCTATATTAAGCCTATGAAATCAGGCAACATATTAGACGCCTTCTCAAAGTCATTCTGCACTAATCTTCAAGTAGCACCCTTAAACCTTCAGTGCTATCAGTCCCTTCCCTCTGTTCAACATCAGCAACTGGGAAACCAACCTCATTTAGTCAACCTTCGTATTTAAGGCGCAGTATTCGGGCAGTAGCTTTTTCTCTAAAAAAAATTAGGGAGTCACGATTTCTCGTAACTCCCTAAGTTAAAGATGGTGGGCAGAGAAGGATTCGAACCTTCGTACACTTACGTGAGCAGATTTACAGTCTGCCGCCTTTAACCACTCGGCCATCTGCCCATCTGATATTTCAGAAAATTTCAGTCATTGCTAACTGCGGTTAGTTACCTCTTGCGAAGCGGGGGTTTTCTATGCACTGGGGCGAATTGTTGCAAGGTTAAAATAACTCTTTTTTTGCTTTTTTCTAATGCTAGTCTCCTGCCAGAAATGGAAGCCACTTCGGAACAGATCAAATCCTCTATCAAGTTCATCGCTAAATCGCTCGGTTTCAGTGACTGTAGGATAGCGCGGGTGAAACCAGCCACGCATGGGAAGCGCTTTCAGGAATGGGTGGATGCTGGGACTGCAGGCGACATGAAATGGATGGAGAAGAATGTGTCCCGCCGGCTGAACCCTGCCGAAGTGCTGGAAGGTGCTAAATCGATGGTGTGCATGGCGCTGAATTATTATCCTGGCGAGCATGATCCTAAAGATGGAATCGATTACAGCATTGCGCGGTATTCCTGGAATGAGGATTATCATGATATTATAGAGGAGAAACTGCGGGACATGAACTTGGCGATGGAGGAGCTCGGTGGCACGCAGAGGTTTTATGTGGATACGGGGCCGATCCTAGAGCGGGACTTCGCAACGGATGCGGGGCTGGGCTGGAATGGGAAATCTACGGTGCAGATTCACAAGTCACTAGGGACCTGGACATTTCTGTGTGAGCTGATCACTACCTTAGATTTAGAGCCAGACAAGCCGCTGAGCGATCATTGTGGAAAATGCACCCGCTGCATAGACTACTGCCCCACTCAGGCAATCACTGGCCCGCGCAAGATGGATGCCCGCCGCTGTATCTCCTACCTGACGATAGAGCATAAAGGGAGTATCCCGCTGGAGCTTCGCCCGCTGATGGGTGATAAAATCTATGGTTGTGATGTTTGTCTGGAGGTGTGCCCGTGGAATAGGTTTGCGAAGTTGAGTAGGGAAACGAAACTGCATGCCAAGGCTGAAATTTTCCAGCATTCGCTGAGAGATTTCCTGGCATTTACCGATGAGGATTTCCGACGAGTCTTCGCCAAGTCCCCTATTAAGCGGATCAAACGCACGCATTTCTTGAGGAACGTGTGTGTGGCGGTGGGTAACCGGGCGAATGTTGATGATCTCGGGGCATTGGAAAATTTGCTTCTAACAGAATCTGAGCCGCTCATTCGTGAGCATGCTGAGTGGGCTGTGGATGAGATTAAACAGGCTACTAATGCAGGTTAAAGTAGTATTTTCTTGAGAGTGTGTTTTTATCTGAGGGGTTTTAGGTACAGTGGAAGCGACACTCTGTCGCTCTACCCTCTCTTCATCAATGATTGCATAGCGACAGGGTGTCGCTTCTACGTGTCAAAACATCAGTTAGAATCCTCCCCCTTGAGAGAATAAAGCTTGTGGTTTCTGAGGGATAACTTCAGCATTTAGGTGACTGCCAATGCCGGCTAGTCATTAAAAATGAATCATCATTATGCGATTAACTATTCTTTCCAGAGCGCCGCTATGCTATTCTACTCGACGACTTGTCGAAGCGGCTACTAATAGAGGCCACAAGGTTTGTATCCAAGATCCGTTACGCTTTGCCATCGATATGGATGAGGGCGAACCAGACCTTCTCTACCGGGGCAAAAGCATCGCTGATACGGATGCTATCTTGCCACGTATCGGTACTTCAATCACGCGTTACGGCACTACTGTGGTGCGTCAGTTCGAGCAGATGGATGTCTACACGCCGAACACATCCAGCGGGATTTCTAACTCGCGCGATAAGCTGAGGAGTTTGCAGATATTATCACGTCATGAAATAGGCATCCCACGGACCGCCTATGTGAGTGATAAAAGTGATGTTGAAGATGCCATCAAGCGTGTGGGTGGAACACCCGTTATTATCAAGCTCATTGAGGGAACCCAGGGTGTTGGCGTTATTTTGGCAGATAAGCCGGAGATAGCAAAGGCGATCATTGAGACGCTCCACAGTGCGAACCAGAACGTGCTGATCCAGAAATTTGTGGCCGAGAGTAAGGGTAAGGATGTCCGTGCCTTTGTGATCAATGACCGTGTGGTGGGTGCAATCCGACGGACTGCTCAGGGGCAAGAATTTCGCAGTAATGTGCACCGTGGTGGTGTGGCCACCTCGATCGATCTCGATCCAGCGTATGAGAAAGCTGCGGTGAGAGCGGCTCAAATCATGGGGCTAAAGGTCTGTGGTGTGGATATGCTAGAAGGAGCCAATGGTCCACAGATCATGGAGATTAACTCATCACCAGGCTTGGAGGGAATTGAGGGTGCTACTGGACTCGATATCGCTGGTGAGGTGATTGATTTCATTTGTGATCAAGCGAACTTACCCGACATAGACCTCCGCCAGAGACTCACGGTGAGCCATAGCTATGGAGTCACGGACATCAGTATTTCAGAAGGTAGTATTTTCATCGGTCAGACGATAGAGCAAACAGGGCTCCGCGAAGAAGATGTGGTAGTGCTGACGCTGAAGCGCGGCGAGCAAGTGATCTCTAACCCTAAATCATCACGGGTGTTAGAAGCGCAGGACACGTTACTTTGCTACGGAAAAATCAAGAACATGCAGAAAATGATCACTGATAAACCAAAGCGCAGACGCAAGCTCAGTCCCCTGCCCTCCACACCAGTGACTGATGGAACAACACACGATGAACAACAATTTAATGAATAATTCACCTGAAGAGCCGATTCAAGAACAACGGAGAAAAAAACGCCCGATCGGTAAGTGGGGCAAGACAATCATCAATCCCGGCGAGCGTAAACGTATCCGTCTCAAAGCGGGTGAAAGCTTTATTGGCGCGGGCGTGCATTTACCGCTGATGGTCTGGCGTGGATTAGAAGACGGTCCCGTCTTAGCGATCACCGCAGCGGTGCATGGTGATGAGATCAATGGCACCGGGGCGATCCGCAAACTGATCCAAGAACCACCTTTTGAACTTAAACGTGGCACGCTGATCCTCGCCCCTGTCGTAAATAGCATGGGGTTTGAGCGTCACAGCCGCTACACGCCTGATCGACGAGATTTAAACCGCACATTTCCTGGGAGTAAAAAAGGTAGCCTAACAGGAAGGCTGGCTAACTTAGTCATGAAGGAGATCGTGAAGCGTAGTGACTACATCGTAGATCTGCACACCGCAGCTGTTAGACGAACTAATTTCCCGAACGTAAGAGCTGACATGAGCAACCCAGACTGCGAGCGACTAGCAAAAGTATTCGGTGCTGAAGTCATTGTGAACAGCGCGGGGCCAGATGGATCATTCCGCAGGGAAGCGTGTAAAGCTGGCTGCCCTACCATTATTCTAGAAGCAGGCGAGGCGCTTAAAGTAGAGTCTGCCGTGCAGGATATGACTCAGCGAGGACTCACGCACATCATGGCTGAGCTGGATATGATCGACGTCACTGATGATGTTCGTCCAGAGACTTCACCACACCAAATGATCGTCCAAGGTTCTAGCTGGGTGAGAGCTGGATACGGTGGGTTTTTGACATTTCACGTGGCTCCTGGAGACATCGTGCAGAAGGATCAACCACTGGCGACTAACACCGAGCTCCTTGGCAAGGAGCTAGAAACGATCACTAGCCCGCATAATGGAATTGTGCTTGGGATGACCACGATGCCCGCAGTCTCACCGGGTGACCCGATTCTCCACATCGCCCTGCCAGACACGAGCAAGCAGTTCCGCTCTCTCGAAAAAAGTGTCGATACAATGGAAGATGACACCTTAGAAAACCAAGTCCGTGATGACCTGGCGACTAGCATTACCGTGGAAGAATACACCGATGCAGAAGAGGAGACTCAATAGCTGAGCCAAACAAAAAAATCCTAGATGCCACTAATGTGAACATCTAGGATATTGAGATTTTAAAATAAATAACCTACCCTTCAAGGTTAGCAATGTAATGCTCGGCCTCTAAAGAGGCTGCACAGCCTAGTCCAGCGGCAGTGATGCCCTGACGGTAAACTGTGTCTGCCACGTCACCTGCGGCGTAGATGCCTGGTGTTTTAGTAGCGGTTTTTCCTGGGATAGGAATGATGTAGCCAGACTCATCGAGATCGACGAGTTCTTTGCTAACAAAGTCTGTATTCGGGTTATGACCGATGGCCATGAATACACCTTCTACCGCTAGCTCAGACTCAGTGCCATCGACAGTGTTCTTAAGTTTCACTGCGCGGATGCGCTTGTTGTCATCGAGCACATAACCGATCACACCTGAGTTCCAGACTGGTTCAATTTTTTCATTAGCAAGCGCACGCGCTGCCATGATTTTGGAAGCACGGAGTTCTTCACGACGGTGGATGAGATAGACTTTGCTGGCGAACTTAGTGAGGAATGTGGCCTCTTCAGCAGCGGAGTCTCCCCCACCGATAACACAGACAGGCACGTCTCTGTAGAATGCTCCATCACAGGTAGCGCATGCAGTGAGTCCAGCGCCGGATTTGACGAGTTCTTCTTCTCCCGGGAGTCCTAGGTATCTAGCAGACGCGCCAGATGCGATGATCACGGTTTTGGTTTGGTAAGTCTTCACATCGTCTGAAGAGTAGACATTGCTCGCGTGAACGGTGAATGATTTATCCGCATTCTGTTCGATACTGGTGACGGCGATTCCATTTTCCACTCTGGCACCGAAGCGCTCAGCTTGTTGCTGCATTTTCTGCATGAGTTCTGGCCCTAAGATTCCGTCCGGGAAGCCTGGGAAGTTTTCCACATCAGTGGTGGTGGTGAGCTGTCCACCTGGCTGTGAGCCAGTGAGGATGAGCGGACTGAGATCTGCGCGTGCAGAGTAGATAGCGGCGGTGTAGCCGGCAGGGCCGGTTCCGATGATGATTACGTTTTCCATGTTGTTATGAGATGATAGCTTGTGATTTATTTCGAGAAAGTTTGTCTTATTTCAAACAGTCATCACTTCTTTTTCTTTAGCAGCAGATGCTTCATCTACTTTCTTGCCAAATCTATCAGTAATTTCCTGTACCTCTGCCTCGAAGTCATGCTGAGAGTCTTCTGTGAGGACGTTGTCACTCTTCATTTTCTTAGCAGCATCCATACCATCTTTTCGGCATCCACGAACACGCACCTTGATGTCTTCGCTGATATTTCTGACACGCTTGACCATTTCTTGGCGGCGCTCTTCGTTGAGTTCTGGAATGGGTAGTCTGAGGAGTTTACCTTCATTCACAGGATTGAATCCTAGCTGAGCCTCGCGGATACCGCGGTCGATGTCATTTGCTGTGCTGGGATCATGCGGCTGGATGACGATCTGTCTTGGCTCAGGTGTGCTAATGATGGCTAGGTCACGGAGTTTCATCTTCGTTCCGTAGGCTTTGACATCGATCATGACATTCTCCACCAGCGATGGCGATGCCTTACCGGTGCGAACGGATGAGAATTCCTTATTCATGTGCTCGATGGCAGATTCCATTGCCACTTCAATTTCTGCGATTACTTCTTTAGGTTCCATAATACTAATTTGTTAGATGTTTCTATTTCTGTTAGGTTGAGTTGTTAGAAAATGCTAGTGCCTGACTACTTTGCGTTGCTGACTACAGTGCCGATTTTTTCACCAAGGATCGCCTTAGTAATATTTCCTGGGACATTGAGGTCGAACACCATGATGGGGACATTGTTGTCCATGCAGAGTGAGAATGCGGTGGAGTCCATGACCGCTAGATGGTCGTTGATACAAGTTTCGAAATCCACTGTATCGTAACGGACTGCTGTAGGGTCTTTCTTAGGATCAGCAGTATAGACGCCATCGACCATAGTTGCTTTGAGAATTGCATTGGCGGACATTTCGCTCGCTCTCAGTGCGGCGGTAGTGTCTGTGGAGAAAAACGGGCTACCTGTTCCAGCCGCGAAGATCACCACGTAGTTCTGGCTAAGCTGCCGGGATGCCTTGCGGCGGATGAAGGGCTCGGCGACGTTTTTCATCTCGATCGCAGACTGCACGATGCAGGGCACGCCCTCGGCCTCGATGGCGGACTGGACGGCTAGAGCATTCATCACAGTGGCCATCATTCCGACGTAGTCCGCAGTGGCTCTATCCATACCACGGGCAGATGCGCTGGCACCTCTCCAGAAGTTTCCACCACCCACTACGATGGCTATTTCTATCCCTTCCTTATGGGCTGCTGAAATTTCCTTTGCGATGCGCTCGACGATCTCTGGTGAGATATTATCTTGGCTGCCTACCTCGCGCAAAGCTTCACCGCTAAGCTTGAGAACTACTCGTTTAAATACTTTTTCTTTATCGCTCATACCGTCTGGACTAAGAGAACATTTCAACGGCTGAATTGTGAAGACAATTCGCTCGCCTGATGAAGATTTATCTCAGCTCCCCTTAATCTAAGAAATGATCCAGCGCTTCGATCGCTCCCAGACTAGCTCGCTGCTTACAAATATAGCCACCCTGCTCGCGGACGTGCTGCTTCACCTCATCATCAGCATTAGCCGGACAGGCGATCATTCCCGCGTATTCCCTGCGAAGCATATCGATATCATTATGCCCGTCACCAATGGCAAACACCTGCTCCTTCTCTACCCCACAGCGTCTCGCAATCTCCGCGAGTGAGGTTCCCTTATGGTAATCCTTGTGACTCAACCTCAGATAAATAGTATTTCGCAGGTAGCCTAGATTTTTGTATTGCCCGATCTGTGCATCAATAAAGCCAACGATCTCCGCCATCTCCTCCACTGAATTCGCTATAATACCTGCGGGATCTCCCTCTTCCGTGACCCATTTCGCAGTGGTTTCGCTCTCCACATGATCACGGACGATTTTGATAAATCCCCTCGCCCTCCGATACACCTTCTGATGATCTTTATCGGAGCGTTTATTCCACTCCGCCACGGGAATCCACCTATTCAGAGCACCCGGAGTGTAGAGTTCTCGCTCGCGTGCGATGAGGAAATCTGGCAGAAATCGAAACTTCCCCTCCATAAACCCAGATATCATCTGCATCTGTGACCGCCCAGTATTGATCCCCCACATCCAGCCTTCCTCGCGAAACTGCTGGATAACTTCGAAGAACTTAGGGTCCAGCTGAGGGTCAGACTCAGGACAGACCAGCGTCCCATCGAAATCAAACGACAGCACTCCAGTGATCTTCTCAGGCATCGGTAATGGTTGCATAGGCGGCATGCGCATAGCATTAGATGCTCTACGAATGTTTAGCAACTGAGATTAATGGTTTTGACTGCTTTTATCGCCTACTTCTCTCAGGAGCTAGATATTCTCCATGATCGCGTTCAGTGTTTCGGAATGATTCATCATTACTTTGGTGGTCATCGCCTATCAGCTATTGGTTCCGGCCGTAGAACAAAGCTCATTTATTTAACGGCACATTATTTAACGGTACATTATTTAGCGGTACATTATTTAGCGGTAAGTTATTGATCGGCAACTTATAGAGAGGCACGTGTGTTCCGTCCGTTACGATGAATCCACGGCCTTCGATCTCCGTGCGGGCCCGGGCACTAACACGGCCCGCTATGTAGAGGACCCGCTGCGAGATCGTCACCTGTGGCTGGTAAGCAGCCAATGCCGCCGAGAGGCGATCGGCTTCTGGTGACCAAGAGCCGTAGTCGACCGCTAGAGGAATCACGAGAGCGTTGTTCTCAGCATGAATAGCAGGTAGTCCAAAAAGGCTGAGGACACGCTTGCCGGGGGAAATTTTCTCGTGGTAAGATGCCATCATAGAGATGCTGTTGACGAAGTAAGCAACCTCGGCGGCATCCCGAGAGGTAGCTACCATCTTAAGATAGTCCTCGATGCCGGGAACCGGACCAAGACGGGCGAGGTTCCTGGTCAACTCGGTCTGCTGGGAGGGGGTGA
>JBLHQF010000002.1:0-45473 GCA_047624885.1 Cryomorphaceae bacterium
GCTTATCTGTATCTGTCTTTAGTTTAGGATTTCTCTTCAGTTGTGGCTTTGATGTGTCAGCATCATCGCTGGAAGACTTATCTTTAGTTTTGGCTCCTTCCAAGACGACCGCGTCATCGTCATCATCTTCTTTTGGAGGCTCAATTATTGACTCAGGCTTCTTCTTTTTCTTGGGGAAACTTGCTTTTTGCTGTGGCTCGAAATCTTCCTGCTCAAGAATGTCCAGCTCATCCTCGCTCAGAGTGAACTCCATATCAATGTCATCACCGATCTGCACTGTCATGCCATCTTTGAGGTCAATGACCGAATACCGAGTGTCGTCATGTTTAATGCCATTAGTGGAATTATTATCCACTAAGACAAATCCACCCTCGATACGCTTCATTTTACAATGATAGGTGGAGGCTGATCCAGTCGTGATAATGATGTCGTTATCGCTGGCGCGTCCTATCTTGGTGGAGATGCGGTCGGTTTTGAGGCGATATGGCTGAGGCTTTATATCTGGCTCTGTAATGATGATTCTAGGCATAATAATTAATTTCTTGGCAAGAGACTAAAGAAACTGAGTGGCGAGAGAAAGAAAAAATACATAAATTATGCCGATTCTGCAAATGTGGCTTTTCATGGACGAGATTCCCGTGTAATAAGACCCAGTGTTTGAACTACTAAAAACTGACTCTGAGACGAAAGCCCGACGCGGGAGGCTAACTACCGCGCATGGAGTAGTGGAGACGCCCATCTTTATGCCTGTAGGTACGCAGGGCTCGGTGAAGACCCTGCACCCAGATGATTTAGTTGCGATGGACTCGCAGATTATTTTGGGGAATACCTATCACCTGAACTTAAGGCCCGGGCTAGATGTGATCCGTGATTTTGGCGGGTTACATGAGTTTATTGATTGGGACATGCCTATTCTAACAGATTCTGGCGGCTTTCAGGTATGGTCATTGGCTAAATTACGCAAAATTACCGAAGAAGGAGTAAGCTTTCAGAACCATTTAGATGGCTCTAAAATGATGCTCTCGCCAGAGGTCAGTATGAAGATACAGGCTGTGCTCGGCAGTGACATCGCCATGCTGTTTGACGAATGCCCGCCTTATCCTTGTGAAGAAAAATACGCGCTAGACTCACTCTCGCTTACCACTCGTTGGGCGAAACGCTGTAAGGAATGGGTTATACAGAATGAGCCGAAATCTGGTGCTGGTCGGCAGATGCACTTCGGTATCGTACAGGGCAGTATCTACGCAGATTTCCGTGAGCAGTCTGCGCGTGAACTAGTCGACCTAGGTTTCGATGGCTATGCGGTGGGCGGTATTTCCGTAGGTGAGCCGGAGCATGAGATGATTCGTGCTATCGATAATGCGGTTCCATTTCTCCCTGAAAATAAGCCCAGATACGCCATGGGGCTGGGCACGCCTCCGCAGATGTTAGAAATGATCGCTCGGGGTGTGGACATGTTTGACTGTGTGATGCCCACGCGTGTGGCACGTCACGGTCTAGCCTTTACAGATGAAGGTCCCATTCATATTAAGAATAAGGAATTTGAGATGGACAAGCGTCCGCTCACTGAGACCACACATCCTAGCGTGGCGAGATTTTCGCGCAGCTACATCCGTCACCTCTGGAGGGCGAAGGAAATGTTAGCTTTGAGGTTGCTTTCTTTCCACAATCTGCATTTCTATCTACGTCTCATGGAGCGTGCGAGAGAGGCCATCGAAAACGGCACATTCTCGACCTTCAAATCAGAATTTATAAAACGATATAACCAAGAATAATACAATGAACACATTTGAAATCATCGCCGATAAAGGCGCAGCAGGCATGAGCCAACTTATCTTTTTCGTCCTACTCTTCGTTATCATGTGGGTAGTGATGATCCGGCCTCAGCAGAAGCGTGCGAAGGCTCTCCGCGAGCGCCAGTCTAGCTTAAAAAAAGGCGATAATGTAGTCACCATCGGAGGCATGCACGCTACAGTGAATGCGATAAGCGACACCACAGTGTCACTGAGGCTCTCCGAGGGAGTCTTCGTGAAATATGATAAAAGCTCCATCGCCAACGTTCTCAATAAGGGAGGAGAGAAGGCAGAAAAGTCATCTAAGCAACCTTCAGCCAAGCAATAGTCTTACTATTGATTTAATATCGGAATTCCTTTGAGCTTTCTCCCTGAATGTTCTAAACCTTATAAATGAGTGCTAAGAAGATCTATCTGATCTCAGGCGAGGTCAGTGGGGATACCCATGGAGCTGAGCTAATGCACGCCATCCAGTCTGAGCTCGGGCAGGGAGGGGTAGAATTCTTCGGTTCTGGTGGTCCCGAAATGAGAAAGGCTGGCGGCAGTAATGTTCGTGACTGGGTAGAAAAGGCTGCGGTCATGGGTGTGGTAGAAGTCCTCAAGCACTACCGCTGGTTCAAGAAGCAGTTCTATTCCATGCTAGATGAGCTCAAGCAAATCCAGCCAGACGCGCTCATTCTCATAGACTACCCTGGCTTCAACCTCCGTATGGCGAAGGCGGTCCGCGAGGCCCTGCCAGCCACCAAGATCATCTACTACGTTAGCCCTCAAGTCTGGGCATGGAATAAGGGACGTATTCCTAAGATGGCAGCTATTCTCGATAAGATGCTCTGCATTTTGCCATTTGAAAAGCCACTTTACGAGAACTCTGGGCTTTCCACTACATTCGTGGGACATCCCATCGTCGATGAGCTGGTGGAAAATAAAATAGATGTGACACGAGATGTGAACTTAATTGGTCTCTTCCCTGGTAGCCGTGAGCGTGAGATTTCTAGGCTCTTCCCTGTCATGGTGGATGCAGCACGCAGGATGCGTAATGAAAATGAGAATCTCAGATTTCAAGCCCCCGCAGCCACAGAGAAGCTCGCGGAGCTGATGCAGAAAATTATCGATAAAGCTAAGCTCACGGGCGACTATGTCAAGATCACGAGCCGGTCAGATGGAGGTAGCCATAAGCTCATGCAGCAGGCGCACTGCGGAGTCATCGCCAGTGGAACAGCCACTCTAGAAGCGGCTTGGTATGGTCTTCCATACTGCCTTGTTTATAAAATAGCATTCCCTACTTATGTGCTCGGGAAGATGTTGGTGAAGATAGAGCACATTGGTTTGGTTAACATCCTAGCGGGCAAGAAAGTGGTGGATGAATTCATTCAGGGCGAGGCAGATCCAGTGCAAATAAAAGAAGCATTAGAAAAATTCATCACAGATCCTAAGCATACCGCGAAGGTGAAATCCGAAATGGAAGAGGCGGTCTCCCAGCTAGGCGATCCAGGCTGTCACCTAAGAGCGGCCAAAGAAGTCATTTCGACACTAGAAGGGTAATCATTATGACTCCAGAAACGGCGCAAGACATCAAAGACGCAAAGAGTGCTAAGAAGTTTATGTGGATCCTCATGCTTATCCCCATTGGACTAGGCGTAGGTGTTGTCTTGAGTAATATCAACTTTAGGAAAAAAGAAGCGGCTAAGACAGACATCGCGCAATACAGAGCCTCCCAGACATTTGATAAAGATAGTTTGCAAGATGATATGGCGAAAATTTTTCTCTCTAAGGATGAAACTGCTGACTATTTACTACGCCACATTTCGAGCACGCTGGGAATTAATAATTATCTTACAATAATACCTAGCCAAGGGTCAAATGCGGGCCTCGGATTCTACGATATCAAGGGCGAAGACGAGAAAACTATCACCGCTATCGTCATCGAGTTGGATGAATCTAACCCTGTGGCCAAGTCTTCATTGCTAGCTATTCCTACCGCAGTTATTAAGAGTCTGGCAGGTGGAAAAGGATTTCTCCACACGCTCAGATTCGTGTTCCTGCCGAAAGGGTACGTGGGTAACAGGCGGGACCTTAGACAAAAAAGCGAGGAGTTAAAGGCCGTTTTCATCCTCCGTGCGGGAGGTGGATTTTCCATCAATGATGAAATTATTTGGCGAGTAACCGAGAATGTTTGGCAACACCCCGCTATGGCCTACCCGCATGAGTCAGTGAGTGACCGTATTACCCCAGGGCAGGTAGAGCTTTCGCTACAGGCTGCTAGGCAGTTGAAGATGATTCTGCAAGAGGAGATGCTTAAATAAATTTTACCTAGCGACCCATAAGGGGCCCTAATACAGGTGTCGTGACGCTCTTAATGAGGCGCGCCGGGGCGCTTAGTGTATTTCTTACGATGGGAGAATTACAAGATTGGACGAGTGCGCAAAGTAGAGCGATCAATGTAAGGCGATAAAATTTCATAAGTGAGTAGAAATTAATCAAAAAACATCCCGCTAAGCGAGTAAATTTTTCAAATCACAACACGATCCTATACACTAGCTATTTTGCCTCACCGCTTCGTAAAGCACTATGCCGATACTAGTGGCTAAATTCAGGCTTCTAGTGCTTCCGGTGGTCATAGGAATAGTGATCGCATTGTCTGCGTGCTTTCGGATAAGGTCCTCATCGAGTCCCTTAGTTTCTCTGCCGAAGACAAGGTAGTCATCAGGTTTAAATTTCTTATCCCAATATGGTTGTGAAGATTTAGTGGTCAGCATGAATAGCCTAGAATCATCGTCTAAATGCTTCTCGAACTCCTCCCATGAACTCCAAGTTGCCACAGAAACATCTTTCCAATAGTCAAGTCCAGCCCGTTTCACCGCCTTATCGTTTATCTCAAAACCCAGCGGCTCGATCAAGTGCAGGGTAGCACCAGTAGCGAGCGCTAATCTTCCTGCCGCCCCAGTGTTATGAGGGATCTCTGGGTGAACCATGACGATGTTGAACATGGTGTGAACTGTAGGATTTCTACAACGAAATGACAAAGTAAAAGTATTTGAGTAAAGGCTTTTCATCCAAGTCTTTATAAATCATCTCTCTCATTCAACAGCATGGGTGAAGTGCTCAGAAGATTAGCCTCTCAGACGCATAAAGAGGTGGGAGGGATTTTTCTCATAAATTACTAGATAAATACGGATAATTGATACAACTTAGCAATGTATGGCAGTTCAACCATTTACTAAAACCATCATATTCGGTCTTATCGTGGCCAGCGTAGGGGTAGGCACTTATCTAGGTCTATCTTATCTCACCAAGTCAGATGATAAGGACAAAGCTCACCCAGTTTCTAACATAATCACGGACAGAGTTGATCCGGATCCTAATTTCAAACCGCATATCAGTCCTCACTCATCGACAGATATTCCAGATACGGATTTTGTTAAACCTACAGCAGATGATGAAGCAGAGCGGCTAGGGATGAATATGAAGTTTGATGACCCTAAGGAACTCGTGGCGCACGTCATGAAGAGAATGTCACAGATTGACTCAGAGAGAGACATCCAGGATCTGGCCAAGATGCTAGGTAATGGTAAGGTAAACACCGATCAGCTAGCTCAGCTCAATCAGCTCTTCGGGGAAAACCGAATGAAGCTCCGTGAGGAAAAGGCCATGGAGTTACTCGGTGAAATCAAGGCTGGGAAAATCTCTCGCTGGGCATTACACCTTAGTGATGCCTCCAAAATCCAGCTTCAGATCAATAGACAGCAGGACGGAAAATGGAAGATAGACCAAGTCATGCTGCCGCTCTCAAATATGGATAAAAATGGTGTGGCTCTTAGTAAGGAACAGATACAGAAACGTGATGCTGAACTAGAGGCGAAGGACTCGCTGATATTCTCTAATAATTTTCTCAAAGCGCTGATTAGTCAAAATTTTTATAAAGCGAGAATGATGGCGGATTTTAATAATGTATCTGATGCTAAGATAGCCGGACTTTGTATCCTGTTCGAGGACGGAGCCTACCGGCTAAATGAACAAAAACCACTCCAAGCTGTGCGTATGACTGAGCTGATGTCCGCGTTCTACGTGAATGTGAATGCTAGCGATGGCAGTGACGCTCAATTTTCGATCAATACCCTCAGAGACAAAGCTAACTCGCCGTGGCAAATCAATGAGATCAACCTCGATAAATTATTAGATGATTACGCGAAAAGAATTGCCGGTGGTGATGTCTATTACACTCCGCTCATTAAGAACCCAAATGGGGGAGACATGCTTGTGATCTACTTTGATTTCGACTCTAATGGCCTAACAGAAAAGACGAAAACGCAACTAGGGATAGTAGCTAACTTATTAAAACTAGATAACAGAAAGAAAGTAAGACTCTCTGGCCATACTGATGGTAAAGGAAGTGATGAATACAACCAAGAACTCTCAGAAAAGCGAGCTGCTGCGGTGAAAAAATATCTAGCTATGCAGGGCATAAAGCCGGAGCAGATAGTCACCGAGGCTCATGGATTCAGTAAGCCGAGGCGACCAGAGCACACCAAAGAAGACGGTGCTGATGACCCGAACGCTAGAAGAGCAAATCGCCGCACAGAAATCTACCTAGATTTCTAGGCTACGCTATTTGGCTTATTTTGCTCTCGGATGAGATTTATCATAGGCAACCTTCAGTCTCTCCTTTGTCACATGTGTGTAGATCTGCGTGGTAGAAAGTGAGGCATGCCCTAGGAGCGACTGCACAGATCTCAAGTCCGCGCCGTTGTCTAACAAATGTGTGGCAAATGAGTGCCTCAGTTTATGCGGTGTCACATTAAATGGGATACTACTTGCTGCTAGATACTTGTGTAATAGTTTACCGATAGAACGCGTAGATAATCGTCTGCGTAGTTTAGATATGAAGAGAGCACCCTCGTAATGTTTTGCTTCACTGCGGTATTGTTGAACCGCCTTCATAGCATAAGATCCAATCGGGATAATCCGTTCCTTCCCGCCTTTGCCCAATACCTTCACACAGTCATTCGGGGTATCCATGTCGTCAATGTTCAGGCTAGCTAGCTCTGATAAACGCATCCCAGTAGAATAAAATAACTCGAGAATAGCCGTGTCTCGTATTGGCATCCAGCTGGGTGCTTGCTTATCTAGATCTAGCTTTAGTGGGATCTCTAGCAGCTCTACGATCTGTTTCTGATTCAGTATCACGGGTAGCTTTCGCTCCGCCTTGGGGAGCTGAATATCATTCAGTGGTGATTTATTCAGGCCATGGCGATGCACCAGATACTTGTAAAATGATCGCAGTGCCGAGAAGCGAAGCCGGATCGTGGCTCGGGACACTTCATCCTTCATGCACTGAAATAAATACGCCCTGAAATCATCCGCTAAGCAATTTTTCCAACCTGGGAACTCATCGTCCAGAAAGTTTTGAAATGCTGCCAGTGCTTGAGAATAATTCCGAAGTGTCCTTGGAGATGAGTTCTTCTCCACCAAGTGAAACTGAATAAAACTATCGACTAGCTGATCATCATTCATCATCTGAAAATCATTTTGCGCTGCACTGTGGGCAAGTTCCAAAAAACTCTAACTCATGATATAAATTAGCATAGCCAGTAGAGCTTGCTATTTCTTTCTCCAGTTCATGGACAGGGCAGGTAGCTTTGATAGGTTCTATGTCTCCGCAAGTGGTGCAAATCAGAAAGTCTTGATGCCTTCCTGGGATTAACAACGTAAAATAAGCAGCTCTCTCATGCAGTCCTAATCGACGAATGATCCCCTTATCAGTCAAGCGCTGTAGCAGACGGAAAACCGTAGCTCTGTCACATAGCTCAGTGAGACTAGAATGCTCCGCCAGCTCCGCCAGTGTCATCGGTAAGTCTTTTTCCAGTAGCGTCTCCACTAGAACCTCAAGCGCCTTAGTCCGCCTCAGCCCGCTTTCCTTACACTGACTAAGAATTTCCTCACTATTTATATCACTCTGCTGCATCTGTCCCTATTATCTACTTTTTCTACTCCACACACAAGCCGAGATTTCTCCTTTCGCTAAAGGCTAATTAGCTACTAAAGCCGATGTGCTCTTTTAAAATAAAATACTAGACTGTGTCTTTGGATAAAGTATCGTTATTTTTTACCTAAGTTATCTTTTGAATTTCCCGCTGGGTAGTAAGAGTCAATGAGTATTGAAAATAATAATCCCGATAGCCGTCGGCCATTAAAAGTGCGTGGTGCCAGCTTTGCCACTACCTTCACTAGCTGGCTTTGCCGAAGAGCAGTAACTCCTAATCAAATCTCATTGCTTAGCTTGGTATTTGCAGGGCTGTGTGCTGCGTGCTTATTTTTGTTACCTAGCTACAGTGGATGGTTGGCTATAACGTTAGTTATTTTAGCGGCAGTGTTCATACAGTGTAGGTTGTTGTGTAATTTATTTGATGGCATGGTTGCCATAGAAGGGCAGAAGGGCACCGCTTCAGGGGAATTATTTAATGATATCCCTGATAGGGTAGCTGATCCCTTGATATTGGTTGCTGTTGGTTACGCTATTCCAGGAGTGCCTTGGGCTATTGAGATGGGCTGGATAGCTGCTTTATTATCGCTGATGACTGCTTATGTCCGAACATTGGCGTCCTCTGTAGGGGCACCCACGAGTTTCATTGGGCCTATGGCAAAACAACATCGGATGGCGATACTAACGCTGTCTTTCTGTCTGCTAGCTGTTGAGATGTATGTTTATCAGAGCCAGTATGTTTTATTCGTTGCGTTGGTTTTGATAGTGGTTGGCTGTGTGGTGACTATTACTAGGAGAGTAGTTGCAGCATATAGATTTATAGAAAATAAAAATTAGATGTTTAAGATACCAATCAATTCATTTTACGCTATGTGCTGTGTATTAGGACTACTCATCGTCTCGACATTGATTCGTTTAGTGTTGCGCAGGAAAAATCCTAAACAAGACTACACCGAATTGCGTCAAAGGATTCAATCTTGGTATTTGATGGTTGGGATTTTATTTGTCGTTCTAGCATTTAGCACCACCGCCGCGGTGGCGTTTTTTGGATTTCTGAGTTTCTTAGCATTGAAGGAATTTCTTTCGATTGTTCCCATGAGGCTCTCGGATAGAAGTGTCATTTTCTGGGCGTATCTTTCTATTCCGTTACAGTATTATTGGATTATCACTGGGTGGTATGGGATGTTTATTATTTTCATTCCAGTGTATATGTTTCTTTTTCTGTCCTTCAGAATGGTGCTGACAGGAGAGACTAAAGGGTTTATTCGAGCAGTTGGGACGATTCATTGGGCGGTGATGCTAACGGTTTTTTGCATTAGCCATATTGCTTATTTACTGGTTCTTCCTGTGAAAAACCTGGAAGCCGGTTCGGTCGGGTTGGTATTATTCTTGCTGCTAATGACTCAGTTAAATGATGTCTTTCAATATGTGTGGGGTAAATTACTAGGCAGGCATAAAATTATCCCTAAGGTAAGCCCTAATAAGACTTGGGAGGGGTTTCTAGGAGGATTATTTTCTATCGTGATCACTTGTGGATTTGTGGCTCCATTACTGACTCCACTGAGCTCTAGTCAGGGGTTACTCGCTGGATTGCTAATTTCTTGTGCAGGATTTGTCGGGGATGTAGTGGTTTCTTCAGTGAAGCGAGATTTACAGATCAAGGATAGTGGTAATTTGATCCCCGGGCATGGCGGGATACTCGATAGGCTAGACAGTTTGACATTTACGGCACCACTGTTTTTTCATTTGATTCATTATATTGCTTATTAGACTCGTGAATAGATTATTTAAAATAGTGTTTTTTGCCTTATTTGTGAAACCTTTGGTATTTGTCGGGCTAGGATTAAATATTAGGGGGCGGAAAAACTTGCCTTTGGAGGGGCCTGCTGTGATTGCGGCGAACCATAATAGCCATCTAGACACGCTCGTCTTAATGAGTCTTTTTCCGTTGTCTTTAGTCCATAAGGTGAGGCCCGTTGCTGCGGCAGATTACTTTATGAAGAACAGACTACTAGCATGGTTCTCATTAAGAATAATAGGGATTATCCCATTGGATAGATCTGGTAAGTCAAAATTAGAAGGTTTATTTAAAGACTGCCATGGCGCACTCGATGCTGGTGATATTCTACTCATTTTCCCTGAAGGTAGTCGAGGTAATCCTGAGGAGTTTAGCCGTCTTAAAAAAGGGATTTATTATTTGATCAATGAGCGTTCTGATACTCTGGTCAGTCCAGTCATACTGCATGGACTGGGGAGAGCACTACCTAAAGGGGAGGCGTTATTTGTCCCTTTTAACTGTGATGTAATCATTGATGGGCCAATCGAAGAATATGATGACTCTTCAGAGTTCATGGGTGAGCTTCTTCAGAGATACACAGAGCTATCCAGCTACTGCGTGACTCGAAATAGTGAATGAGGTAAAACTAAAAGTAGTTCTCTATGGTGTTTAGTTCTAAACAACGTTTAAATCTGAAAGTCTGTGGCGTCTGATTTCAGGTGGAGGCCACATTCGTATTTATTTCCGCCGTGGCGGGACTCTTCTGCGGATTCTCCTTCAGCTACTGGCTGGGTGCTGTGCCAGTCACCCATTGTCTGGTAGCCTTTGGCTTCTAGTGGGTGTTTGGGGAGGTTGTTGTCGCGGAAGTATTGCTGTATTTGGGCGTGGGTCCAGTCTAGAATAGGATAGGCCTTGAGGGTCTTTTTTTGCTGCTCTAGAAATGGTCGCTGGACACGAGTGCTGGACTGGCTGCGGCGCAGCCCACTGAGCCAGACATCGGAGTTTAGCTCGTTGAGGGCGCGGTTCATCGGTTCTATTTTGTTGATGAGGCCGTATTGCGCGTTGCCTTCTTCGCCCTGCTCCCAGAGTTTCCCATGGACGGCTTCTTGGCGGGCGGCGGTGATTAGCGGCTGGTATTCCTTGAGGTTTAGATGGAGCGTTTGCTTAAGTTCCTCGACGTATTGATAGGTCTCTGGGAAGAGATATCCGGTATCGATCCAGACGATGGGGATCTCTGGCGCGTGCTTGGAAACAAGATCTAACATAACCGCAGCCTGGATACCGAAGCTTGATGAAAGCACGAGTCGTGAGCCGTATTCTTGGTTTAACCATTGAATACGCTGAGGTGCTTTCATTTTCTCGAAAGCAGTTAGGATGTCGGGTGTTGCGTTCATGATATAGCGTGGAAATTATTCCCTGCCGTAGTGGCTTTTACGTAGCCGGCTCTGATGACGAAGTCGCCGAAGCGTTCGCCATCATTTCTCTCCTTAGCATAGTGTTCAATGATAGGAGTGAGTAGGGGCTTGATTTCTTCCCCAGGAATTGATTCTTTGTAAATTTTGTTGAGTCTCTGTCCAAAGAATCCACCGCCGAGATAGACGTTGTATTTCCCTGGGTTTCTTCCCACGAAGCCAATTTCGGAGATAAATGGTCTGCCGCAACCATTCGGGCAGCCCGTCATACGGATGGTGATGGCATCATGTCTGAGGCCGCAGTTTTCTAACACTTCTTCGAGATCTGTGATGAGATGTGGCAGATAGCGCTCGGCTTCTGCTAGTGCTAGTCCGCAGGTAGGGAGAGATACGCAGGCGATTGAATTGAGTCTCATTGCTGATGAACCTAGAGCTGTGATGAGTCCGTATTTCTCTAGCAGTGGTTCCATTTCCTTGCGCTTGGCTGGGGAAATGTTAGAGATCACGAGATTTTGGTTCGCGGTGAGTCTGAACTCTCCTTCATGCATATTGGCTATTTCGCTAAGACCTTTTTTCATTGGGTAGTCTGCGGTGTCTATCACGCGTCCGCCTGGGATGAATAGGTTGAGGTTAGCGTTACCATTAGAATTTTCTGACCAGCCGAAGCGGTCGCCATTGGTGGTGAATTCAAATTCTTTTGCTGGCTGGAGCTTGTAGCCGAGGTATTCTTCTAGCTTGGCGGTGAAGCCATCTACACCCATGCGCTCGACGGTGTATTTGAGGCGGGATTGCTTTCTATCTTCGCGGTTTCCGAAGTCTCGTTGAACGAGGACTACTTTCTCTGCGATGTCTATTGCCTGATCCGGAGTGATGAAGCCGATGACGTCTGCTAGGCGCGGGAAGGTATCTTCTGCTCCGTGAGTCATTCCCATGCCGCCGCCTACGGAGACGTTGTAACCGATGATTTTCTCATCCTCGATGATGGCTATGTAGGAGAGACAATGTGCGTAGATATCGACATCGTTTGATGGTGGGATGGCGATGGCTATTTTGAATTTACGCGGGAGGTAAGTTTTCCCATAAATTTTTTCTTCCTCAGGCTCAGAGCTGAGGACTTTTTCACCTTCTAGGAAAATCTCGTGATAGGCGCCAGTCTGAGGGAGAAGGTGCGCGCTTATTTCATCAGCTAACTTGATTGTTTCGGCGTGTGCTGATGAGAGATCCGGGTTCGGATTGCACATGATGTTGCGGTTCACATCTCCACAGGCGGCGATGCAGTCTAGTGCCACATCATACATTTCACGGATGGTTTGTACTAGATTGAATTTAACCACACCATGGAGCTGGAATGCTTGTCTGGTTGTGAGTTTAAGTGTGCCGTTGGCGTAGTTGTCTGCAAGGTAGTCCATCTTGAGCCATTGCTCAGGAGTGATCACTCCTCCGGGCATGCGGACGCGGATGAGGAAGCTGTAGGCTTTATCTAGCTTGCGCTTGCGGCGGTCGGCGCGGACGTCACGGTCGTCTTGGAGATACATTCCGTGGAACTTGCTGAGCTGCTGATTATCCGCAGAGATGGCACCCGTGGAGGTGTCTGCAAATTCTTCTGCAAGGTTTCCTCTGAGGAAATCGCTGTTCTCTTTGAGTGCTTCGTTGGGGTGTAGTTTCTTTGAGTCGGACATTTGGAATTGGGTGTTAAATATTGAGTATTGAATATCGAATGATGGAACCTAGTAAACATCGCGCTGGTAGCGCTTGTCTTTCTTGAGAGCGGTTAGGTATTCGGTGGCTTCTTCTTTGGTCTTCTTGCCCTCGGTGGAAATGATATCGATGAGGGTGTCATTCACATCCTTAGCCATGCGTGATGCATCTCCGCAGACGTAGAAGTGTGCTCCTTTTTCTAGCCAGATCCATAGTTCAGCGGCTGCCTCTTGCATTTTATGCTGCACGTATATTTTCTCTGGTTGGTCACGTGAGAAAGCGACGTCTAGTTTGGTGAGTGCGCCTGACTTGAGGTGATCTTGGAATTCTAGCTGGTAGAGGAAGTCTTCGTTGTATTTCTGATCACCAAAGAATAACCAGCTCGCGCCTTTTGCTTCATCTTCAGCGCGTTCTTCGATAAAGGCGCGGAATGGGGCTATGCCTGTGCCTGGTCCCACCATGATAATGGGGGTGTCATTGTTTTCAGGTAAACGGAAGTTCTTGTTCTTGTGGAGGTAAACATTAACCTTAGTGCCTATCTTGCCTTCGTCTGCGAGGAAGCTGGATGCTACGCCTTTACGTTCCTTATCATAAGTCTGATAACGGACAGCTGCGATGGTGAGATGGACTTCATCTGGGTGCGCTTTAGGGCTGGATGCGATGGAGTAGAGACGTGGCGGGAGTGCGCGGAAACAATCGACAAGTTGTTGAGCTGTGAGTGTGGCTGGGAGGTCGACAAATTCTAAGAGATCGATGATTTCTCTGCCGTAGCTCCAATCCTTATAACTGATGTCTGATTTACCTGCAATGAGCTCGGCTAGATTATCTGAGCTGCTGAGGGCTTGGATATTACTGGCTACTTTCTTTGAGACACCGGTGATGTCTAGGTGGTTTTTGAGTGCATCGCCTAGAGTGGTTTTGCCGATGTTTTTGAGTTCTACTTCAGCGCTTGCGGTGATGTCTGCTACTGAGAGGATAGTTGAAACGGTATCTGCTGCATTCTGCGGGATAACGCAGAGGACATCACCTGGCTCATACTGGAAACCTGAGCCTTCGAGTGAGAATTCCACGTGGAAAGTCTCCTTTGCTGAGCAAGCCCCGCTGAGTAATACGTTCTCAAGGATTTCTGCAGGGTAGGGGTTTTTCTTGTCGAATGCTATGGTTGGTTCGGCACTTATTAGAGGGGCTGCTGTGGCTGCTGTCGCAGATGCTCCTAGGTTTTCCCAGATGTTTTTCTCCCAAGTGGCAAACGCATCATCGAAGTCTACGTCGCAATCAACACGGTCGACGATGCGTTTACCGCCAAGTTTTTCGAGCTGGTTATCGATGTCTATTCCTGTTTGGCAATATTTATCATAAGAAGTGTCTCCTAGCGCGCAGACTGAGAAATCAACTCCTTTGAGGTCAATTCCGCCCTTCATGAGCTCATTATAAAATGTTTCGGCAGTTTCCGGTGGCTCACCATCTCCCCAAGTGCTGATGATGACAAATAACGTGTCCATTCCAGCTAGGTCCTTGGCTGAAATTTCTGACATGTTAGTGAGTTTCGCCTTATGCCCTTTTTTCTTAGCTGCTTTAGAGATTTTCTCTGCGAGCATTTCACAGTTTCCAGACTCAGTGCCGTAGAGGACGGTGATGTTTTTAGCCGCCGGAGCGGATGTCACTGCTGATGTAGCTGACCTGCCGAGCGCGGCAGTGTAGCCACTGACCCAGATTGCCTGAGAGGGGGATAGTGTGGCGGCGAGTGACTCTAGGAGTGCTTGCTGATTTTGGTCTAATAGTGAAGCCATAGTGAGGGTTATTTAAGATTTGAAATTTGTGATTTGAAAGTATTTGCTGTCTGCGACAGAGCTAGATTATCGATTTCGTTCACTACACTACCGATAATTCCTACGGCTGGTGATGCAAAGTTAGTCGATTCTGCGATGTTCGCAATGGTAGATAGTGTCCCACGGATAGTTTTCTGCTCTGGCATTGTCGCCCAGCGCACCATTGCGATGGGGGTGTCAGCTGGTGCTCCATTTGAGATAAGTTTCTCTGTGATTCTGCGGAGGGAAGAGACGCCCATGAGAAATACTTTCGTTCCAGGTGCGGTGGCGAGTTGTTGGTAGTCTAACGCGGTTTCACCGGTGTAATCCTTGTTACATTCATGTCCGGAGAAGATGGTAAGCTGTGCGCCGTGGTTGCGGTGCGTGAGAGGAATTCCAGCTGCGACGGGGCCTGCCAGGGCTGAAGAAATACCAGGGATGATTTCAAATTGTAGCCCGTGTTTAGCTAGTTCAGCAGCTTCCTCGCCAGCTCTGCCGAAAATCATCGGGTCGCCGCCTTTCAGTCTGACTACCATCTTCCCGGCAAGCGTGTGCTCCACTAGCACTTGGTTTATCTGCTCTTGCTTCATGGTGTGGCATTTCGCCCGCTTGCCCACATCTACCATCTCACAGCCAGCCTTCACAAAGGTGAGGATTGCTGGATTCACTAGGGCATCATAGACTACTACATCCGCTTGCTGGATGCAGCGGTGAGCCTTTAGTGTGAGCAGATCTGGGTCACCAGGTCCTGCTCCTGTTAGGTAGCAAATTCCTTGCATGAGATTTTTCTTTATACGATCATTCCCGCTGCTATAGTCTCGTTCGTTTGCGGGTCAATTAGGATGAATGAACCAGTGGTGCGGTTCTTGCGGTAGCTGTCATAGATCAGTGGCGCGGAAGTGCGGAGAGTGATCTTTCCAATGTCATTGAGCTTGAAGTTCTTGTCATCCTCGACCTTGTGCAGGGTGTTGACGTTGACTTTGTATTTCACCTCGGTAACGACCGCGCGAGCTTCATTAGAGGTGTGGCGGATGATATATTTGGCTCGGTTTGCCAGCTTACAGCTCTCGGAGAACCAGCAGACCATGGCCTCGATGTTCTGATTTACTTTTGGTAAATTATTCGTTTTTGAAATCATGTTACCTCTGGAAATATCGATTTCATCCTCGGTAGTCATGGTGACTGAAAGTGGGCTGAATGCCTCATCAATCTCTTGCTCAGCAGAGTAGATTTTTTTGATCTTAGTGGTAAATCCGGATGGATGTACGATGATTTTATCTCCAGGCTTGAAGACTCCGCCAGCTACTCGGCCTGCGAATCCACGGAAGTCGTGAAATTCATCTGACTGTGGACGGATGACCCACTGCACAGGGAATCTAGCCTCTACGTGGTTTTCTTGATTGCCGACATAAACGGTTTCTAGGTGGTAGAGGAGAGTGACTCCTTTATACCAGTCCATATTTTTTGAGGCGTCCACCACGTTGTCGCCCTTTAGTGCGCTGATAGGGATGAAGCTGACATCGACGACGTTTTCCAGACGTGATGCGAATTGCTTGAAATCAGCGACTACCTTTTCGTAAGCTTCCTCTGAGAAGTCCACGAGATCCATCTTATTCACGCAGATCACGATGTGCTGGATGCGGAGTAGGCTGGCAATGAACGCGTGGCGCATCGTCTGCTCAATGACTCCAAGCCGCGCATCCACTAGAATGATGGCGAGGTTTGCGGTGGAGGCTCCAGTGACCATGTTTCTGGTGTACTGGATGTGTCCGGGTGTGTCTGAAACGATGAATTTGCGCTTAGGAGTGGCAAAGTATCTGTAGGCGACATCGATGGTGATGCCCTGCTCGCGCTCGGCCTTGAGACCATCAGTTAGAAGTGCGAGGTTGATGTTTTCATCGCCGCGTTTTGCAGAAGATTGTTCGACGGCTTCCATCTGGTCATCGAAGGTGTTCTTGGAATCGTATAGAAGTCTTCCGATGAGTGTGGACTTGCCATCATCCACGCTTCCTGCAGTGGTGAGGCGGAGTAAGTCCATGTCTAAATAGCCTGTTGTGTCTGACATTGTGTTATAGATTTGAGGTTTAAAATTTGTGATTTTTGGTGAAAAATAGGCTTAAAAATAACCTTCTTTTTTACGGTCTTCCATAGAGGTTTCTGAGCGTTTGTCATCGGCACGGTTACCGCGCTCAGTTTCTCTGGCGGCAGCTACTTCTTCGATGATTGCGTCTAGGTCATTGGCGTCTGAAAGAACAGCACCGGTGATGGTGGCGTCTCCCATGGTGCGAAATCTTGTCATTAGAGTCTCCACTTTTTCGCCATCGCGTGGCTGGACGAGCTCGTTCACTTCGAGATAGGTACCGCCACGTTGCACTACTTCGCGCTCACGTGCGAAGTAGAGTGAAGGGAGCTCGATGTTTTCCGCCTTGATGTATTGCCAAATGTCCATTTCTGTCCAGTTGGAGATAGGGAAGAACCTGAAGTGTTCACCGTGTTGCTTTCTTCCGTTGAAGATGTTCCAGAGTTCTGGACGTTGGTTCTGAGGCTGCCATTCACCGAAGTCATTTCTATGTGAAAAGAAACGCTCCTTAGCGCGGGCCTTCTCTTCATCGCGGCGACCACCACCACCAGCAGCATCAAATCCGTGTTCCTCAATAGTGTCTAGTAGAGTCACTGTCTGGAGTGCATTTCGGCTGGCATTGAGTCCAGTCTCTTCTTTCGCGAGCCCATCATCGATGGACTTCTGCACACTGCCGACAACGAGCTTGGTCTTGTATTTCTTTACAAAGGCATCACGGAAGGTGAGGCACTCTGCGAAGTTGTGACCGGTGTCGATGTGGACGAGTGGGAAGGGGATCCTTGCTGGGTAAAATGCCTTATAAGCGAGATACGCCATAACGACTGAGTCCTTACCTCCGGAGAATAGGAGGGCTGGTGTGTCAAATTGCGCGGCAGCTTCTCTGAGGACAAAGATGGCCTCGGATTCTAGCTGCTTGAGATGGCTTAAATTATAGTTTTCCATGGTTTGTAGTTCTGTAAAATTCGATAAGTTTTTGGAGGGATACCTCTTCGGTAAGAGCGTCAGTATCGATCACGAGATCGGGATTTACTGGCTCAATAAAGTTCGATCCTGCTCCTGTAAAATTCTTAATCTCTCCTTTTGCATGCTTGGCGTAGAGTCCTTTGACATCGCGTTGCTGGCAGGTCTTGAAATCTGCTTTGATGTAAATTTCCTGATAAGGCTCACCAATGATCGTGCGAGCTTGCGTCCGGAATTCTTCTTGTGGAGTGATCAGTGAAAGGATGACGATGGCACCATTACTGCTGAGTATTTTCGCGACCTCGGCAGTGCGGCGGATATTCTCATTTCTGTCCTCATCGCTAAATCCTAGATCTGCATTCAACCCGCTGCGGAGATTGTCTCCATCTAGGATGATTACGTATTTTCCCTCAGAGTGAAGCGCGCGTTCGAGAGCATTCGCTAAGGTGGATTTACCTGAGCCAGAGAGACCACAGAGCCACAGCACCACGCCTCGCTGACCTAGTAGTGACTCCTTATTCTCCCTGCCGAGCTGGCGAGAGAATTCTGGGTGGATATTGTCTTTTTGGATCATGGTTAATTTTGATGTGGCGTGAGTCTCTCTTGTACTGAGGAGGATCGCAACTGGAAGCCTTGTCATTTGTGTCATAATGTCTGATTGTAAGAATGAAATGACTTGCGGCTCTTTACATATTGTTTACACCTAAGCCATGAAAAAATGGCAATGCACCGATAAAATAATCGCCCCCTCATTACTCGCGGCTGACTGGGGAAAGGTAACCTCTGAGGTTTCTCGCGCTATTCAGTCGGGCGCTGACTGGATGCATCTTGATGTAATGGACGGAAATTTCGTCGATAACATTTCCTTCGGTCCAGACATGGTCAATGCCGTCAGCGAGAGCAATGATATCTTTCTCGATGTCCACCTCATGATAGCTAGGCCAGACCACTACATAGATAGATTTGTAAAAGCTGGGTCGGACCTGATCACGGTGCACATAGAGGCAGATCACGATGTGAGTAAAACGCTCAGCAGTATCCGCGAGGCTGGATGTAAGGCTGGTTTAGCACTGAATCCCGCCACTCCGATGGAAGATGTCTTGCCCTATCTGGATCAGATAGACCTGCTACTCTGTATGACTGTGGTGCCTGGGTTCGGCGGTCAATCCTTCATGCACGAGGTGATGCCTAAGGTAGAACAAGCCGCATCTATGCGTGATCTCAGAGGTCTAAATTACCATATCGAAGTGGATGGTGGCATCTGTGTAGATACTGCCGCCGTCGCATCTGCCGCTGGCGCAAATGTCCTCGTAGCAGGCTCATCCACGTTCAAAGCACCAGATATGGCAGAGGCTGTGAGAAATATACGTCAAGCATAGGGGGGAGATTTATCTCTTTTTACGAAGAAGAAACCCACAACAAGCTATCCCTAGCAGAAGGACAGAGCATGGCTCTGGGACAGCTACGGCAGAGAGTCTCACGTCATCGTAGTCGATCTCTAAATAAGCGTCCGCATCAGCAGTCTGGATGTTTTCATTCACGAGTCTGATTTCCAAGCTTTGCCCAAGCTGGGCATGGCTTCCATCAGTCATAAAGGTGACAGTAGAGAGTGCAAAATTACCCTCTGGAATGTTGAGGCCATTGTCATCTGAGCTGATCACGGTGCCTCCAGCGAGCAGCTCTACTCGGTATCCTGGGTTGCCGTTAAGATTATAAAATGACCCGTTTATATCTGTGCCAGAGGCTATGTTTCCCACCTCTACACTGAGAGTGTAAAGAGTGTTAGCTTGCAGTGAATTGGTCAGAACCTGCGTGTAGCCATACTCGCCATCGCCCCTTCTAGTGCGATTATATAAAATGGCGACTCGATCACCCTCAGGAGCCGTATCGTTAAAAAAATCTGTCCCATTCGGCATCAGCGTGCCTGTCGAAAGCCCGGAGCTGGGGTGGATATCAAATGGATCATAAACCTGCCAACCGACAGGCCTGCCGAAGGTGAATTCTCCGAATGTAGTTTGGCCAGAGGTGTCTTCAAAACCTGAATTTTCAATCACCAGTGTGGCGGCTGGTGTGGATTGGCTTAGGAGGCTTGCGATGATGAGTGATTTGATTATTAGTTTCATAGATTTCATAAATGGATTCAATCTAAGAACGAGAAATTTTCAGCAAGGTGGCAGCTGATAGTGATAATTATTTGATTTTTTTCAAAGTGAGATCACTAAACGTCATCGCAGAGTTCCAAGCCGCGATAGAAAGTGGGTGTTTCCTGGGCTGCCCCCAGATGGCGATGACGGAGGCTTTTTTTTCAGAAATGTCACAATGATACACCACTTTGTCATCGATCTCTATTTCCACGTGATCCTTACGGACCTTGATGAGTAGATGATATTGTTGCCCATTGGTCATGCCGAATTTGAAAACTTGGTCATGCTGCTTGAGGTTTTGACCATCGAGAGCCTGAAGTCCAGCGAGCTGCATATTCCAAGCATCCAGATCAAAAGTGAGAGAGCCACTTGCTGTTGGCAAATAAACGGCCAAAGAATTTCTTCCTTCAGTTCTCACCACGTTAAATGAAAGATCATATACGTTTCCTGAATCTTCTACTGGAAAGGAAATACAAGCGGCGCTGCGCGCTCTGGCACAACTTAATCTACCCTCCTCCGACAACGACCATCTTCCACGATCTGGTTGAAGTGGATCATTCAATAAATCGATTAAATTCATTCCATCTTTTGCCTTCACTGCAGGACTAGCGATCACTGCTGGATCTGCTGTGACCGATTTACCCTCAAAAAATGCATCTTTTTCTGTTGTCAGAACTGGTTCATTTGATGGTAGTTTACTTGGCTTATCATCTGTTGAAAAATAATACAATCCAGCCCCTAGAACTAGCGCGATAGCAGAAGCGACTACGACCGAGGCGATAGGGGATGTCTTCGTATTCTGCTCAGGCATTCTAACAAGTTGTTGAGATTTTATCAGCGCCTCCTTTAGATCTCCCGCATTTTGGTAGCGATTCTCCGGATTCTGCATCAAACACTGCCTGACGACTGGACGTATATTTTCTGGCAACGGCTGCATTAGTTCGGATTCTAATACCGCCTTCGGAGTGTTTCCTACGAGCATTTCATAAATCAGTATCCCCATCGACCAGATGTCCGCTCTACCATCAATCTGGCTTTCAGCCCCCGACATTTGCTCAGGTGCCACATAGAGAATGGATCCCATATAAGTGCCTGTCATCGTCAGTGAATCAGCCATTGTGTCCTTCGCTATACCCAGATCAGCAATCTTGGCGGTGCCTGTTTCTGTTAGAAGGATATTTGCTGGCTTTATGTCACGGTGAATAATACCAAGTTCATGAATTTTACTAAGTCCATCACAGATTTGCAAACAAAGAGTGATCGTTTCACCCAGTGAGAGAGCTCCCTTAGATCTTATCTTATGCGCTAAGTCACCACCCGCAGCATACTCTAGAACGAGGGAAAATGGGGTGCCTGAATCACTACCGAGCTTCACATGATAAATTGCCAGCACATGAGGATGCTGTGCTCGCGCCATGGTCTCTGACTCCTGCCGTATCCGCTCCAGACTCATCGGGTCTAGCGAGCCTTGGTGAAATACTTTGAGCGCAACTTCGCGATCCAGCTCAGTATCATAGGCGAGATAAACCTCACCCATGCCTCCAGCTCCAAGTTTCTTGAGAATTTCAAATCCCTCAATGCTTGGGAATCCAGCTTCTTTTTCCTCGTCTCCGCTGAGTCCTTGAGCGAGCAGAGCTCCGTAGTTTTTGTTAGATGACATCTTGGGCTGTTCCCTTCATTACGGTTGTAAAATTTTGATCAACCAGCGGATCTCCTCTTCCACTTCACCCTCAGAGTGGACTGTTTCGGCGACCACTTTTTTCAGTTCATCGCCAAATCTACGTCGAATCCTATGCACTGCCGACTTCAGCGCTACAGAGCTAAGGTTTAGTTTCTGAGCGGTAGCAACGGTGTTTTCCAATGGCGTACCATCAATACAGGATTCGAGTTCGTTATAGATAGCTTCATTCCCTAGTTCTTTGTAACGGTTCCTCAGTCTAACATGAGTGTCGTCCACTACTACCTTTGCCCATTCCTGATCATATGCTATCGAAGGATCAGAGGCGTGTTCATCAGCCACTAGAAATTCATCAAGAGGTAGGTCCTGATTGGTTCCACCTCGCTTCTGGCTAGATCTCTTCTTCCATGAGTCGTAAATAAACCTTTTAAATGAAACTAACAGATAGGATCTCAGCTTACCGCGATGAGGAGCCACGGGCTCAAAGAAACCCTCACTACTCACACGCACCAGAAACTCCTGCACACAGTCTTCTGCGTCTTGGTGGGATGGGTTGAGAGAAATGGCAAATCCATAGAGCGGACGCCAGTAAGTCTGGCAGACTTCCTCCATGGCGGCACGAGCTTCAGACTGGTTTCCAGAGCATATTCTCTGAATGCAGGTCCATCGTGTGGAGGGGAATTTTTTAGCATCACCCATATTATATAGTCAATTATCCACACTTCCTCACCGCACTCAAGATCAAAGAATCTCACGTTTTTCCATAGTGGGTGTAGAATATCCTCATTTTTGGGTTAAAGGGAGTGATTCTCGGCAAGGGAAGATTTTTTGTGATTCTAAAATAGGGATTATTTTGGGATGGATTATTTTGATTTTATGGAGATGATGTGGGTGAACTTTTAGAAAGATCACTTATGAAAACAATCATACCAAAAGCATGGGACATCCCTGATGTGTTTAGAAACCGAATGGGGCAAGATGTGGGTAGGCAACGTTTGATGAATGAGGAAGGGCATCATCTAGCAGTAATGCATGAGCTTCCTGCGCGGGGAGATAAAGGGGCGAGGAAGCCGGCATTGTTCTGGGTGAATGAGGTCGGAGAGTGGAAGTCCATGCCGAGTTCCGGTGGGCGTTCAGCATTGAAGCAGCTGGTGCAGGATTACCATGATAAGGTGATGGCGCTGGAGGCTGCTCTGACAAAAATGGATGGGGATGAGACTGCTGAAAAGGTCCATGATATTTTAGATCAAGCGGCTCCTCTATACAGGGCTGTTAGAAATGTGGCGGCAGTGGCGCAGGAATTGCGAATGACATTGAACTCAGATCGAGAAGTATTGATCATCCGGGATACCGCTGTGGCTGCCGAGTTATCAGCAGATTTGTTGTTAGCAGATGCTAAGTCTACTTTGGATTATGTAACGGCAAAGAATGCGATGATTCAGGCAAAAGAGTCCAAGAAGGCTGCCAGGGAGGCACAAAAGTTGAATCGCTTGGCGGCGCTGTTTTTCCCATTGGTAACGCTGGCATCATTGTTCGGTATGAATCCCCCGAGTGAGGTAATGGAACATGGCGGGGTATATGTAGTGATTGTGCTTGGGTTGTTGATGGGCGGGTTACTCTGGGTTATTTTAAGCAAGAAGACTAATTGATATGAAAGATACTGCATTAGTTCTATTGGGGCATGGATCATCGAAGCATGCTAGTTCCTCGATGCCTTGTCGGCTGCATGCGGATACTATCCGGCGGATGGATGTGTTCCATTCTGTGCATTGTGGCTTTCTAAAAGAGACGCCATTTATCGAAGAATGCCTGGATCATGTGGCTGCTGAGAAGGTGATTATTTTACCAAACTTTCTCGCTGAAGGATACTACACTAACAAGGTGATCCCCGAGAAGCTGCAGCTTGAGAAGCAGGGGAGACAAGTCACTTATCTGAAGCCTTTAGGATTACAGCCTTTTATCCAAGACGTGATTATTGATCTAACAGAACGAGCGATGAAGGGCTGGAATCCTGAGGAGACTACTCTGATGCTTTTAGGTCATGGCTCTACGAAAAGTGCTACTTCCAAGAACACTATGCTAGCGCACATCGAAGCTCTACGTAAAAAAACGGATTTTGCTCAGATCACGGATCTCTGGCTGGAGGAGCCTCCATTTATCAATGATTGGCAAGAATCTGCACAAAATAAGCAGGTGCTTTTCCTTCCTTATCTCATCGCAGATGGTCAGCACGGAGGCTGGGATATGCCGGAGATGATCGGTATACAGCGAGATGGTTATGATCAGTATAAGGCGCACAGTGTTGGTGGGTATTCAGTAAAACTTACCCCTGCACTGGGCAAATCTCAGCTGATGGTGGAGCTTATTTTAAAGCTAGCTACTCAAGGTTAAAGGCTGAAGTGGAGCTTGAGCAGGAAGTAGGCGGAGAGCGCCATACCTATCCAGACGATGAGCCCGCAGAGTAGAGCTTTGCCACCTGAGGTGAAGAGCTTCTTGATGTTTACCTGTAGTCCGATGGCTGCCATGGAAACCGCCAGTAGCCACTTACTCAGAAATGTGAGAGCATTCACGGAGTCATAAAATATACCCTCTCTCTGAGCTGTCTGAGCCTGATGCGGGAAGAGCAAGTTCGGGATCAAATTGTTAGACGCTAAGACTGCCACAATAACGAATCCCCAGACAAACCAAGGTACGTAGGAGTAGAGAGATTTTTTTTTAGGTTCCTTAGATGGTCCTTTTTTCTTAGCGAAGAAGAAGACGCTCATTAGCACCACAGGAACGAGTAAGGTGACGCGTATCAGCTTCACAGCGGAGGCGATAGATGAGGCATCGCCGCTATGGCTCTCTGCCGCTGCTACAACCTGCGGAACGGCATGGATGGAAGCTCCAGAGAATGCTCCGTAGAGCTCGGCACTGATATTTGGCTGATACCAGATGAGAGAAACACAGCAAAACATAGCGATTAGACCGATGAGATTTACCGTGCTGACAGCAAGCGCCACATCATCTTCATTGGACTCACTGACAGGTGCTACTGCTAGGATAGCACTACTCCCGCATACAGCAGATCCAATGCCTAATAAATAAGACGCCTTACTGCTAAGGCCTAACATTTTTCCAACTACCAGGGCTAACACCACCGCGATAACCATGACCAAGATGACGATTCCCATCAACGGTAAACCTAGCGTACTCAAGATAGCGAGGTCCATCCGTGAGCCCAAGCACACTATAGCAACGGGGATAAACCACGCGGCCACCCAGCGGCAGCCAGTTGTTACTTTAGGTGGGATTTTCAGAAATGAGGCCATTAACATACCCAGAATGATCGCCAAAATAGACACCCCGAGCGGGTGCTTTATTGCCGCGCCTTCAATGGTGAATGGAGCGAAGGGTAGTTCACGCATGATGGCTGCTACGATAGTGATGAAGATAGCCAGCGCACAACCAGGGAGCAGCAGCCACTTGCTACCGCTGATTTTTTGCGGCGGCGAGATGTCGATGACATTTATCTCGTTGAAGTTTCCTTCGAGCGAGTCGAGCGAGGACCGTCCCTCATTCTCTATCATTTCATAGAGGGGCATCGGCTGAGGTTTACTTGGTCGCTTAGGAGGCTGGTTAGGCTCAGACATAAATATAAATTCTTAGATTTCGCTTCCGTCCATTTGCCATTCATTGACCAGGTTCATAGACTTGGGTGTATTTTGAATTGGAAGAAAATGTCTTCATTTTCTTCAGCGGTGGCGCGTAGCGATGCAGCGTCACCAAATCTTCATGTTCGCTCTGTAGATTTGAGACTTGATGGATGTCTGAGTCTTTTGATCCTATGGCTCCTTCGGGATAATCTACCGTAGATATTGGCTTGATATAGCCACTCGGGCTCACCTCATAAATAGTCTCTGAGGCTATACCTGTAATGACTTTCACTCCACAGATAGATTTAGCGTGGTCGTGGATAGGGCTACGCTGGCCGATCTTCCAGCATAGGCAAAGCAATTGTACATGCTCATTTTCAAAAATGAGATTTCTGCGGTAGTGATTACTATGAAACTGGACAGATTCTCCGAGTTCTGTGGTGGAAATATTAAACGCCTGCATTTTCTGAAGCACTTCCTCTAACGCTGGGCGAGCTGTTAGCCCCTCAAGGTATTCCATGAATGGAGCGATCTCAGGATGGTAGTGTCGCATCGTCATTTGCATGGCTAAAATTTAGCTTTAAAAGCAGTCCTTAGCCAGAATAAAAAAGGTCTGGGGATTTTTAGCCACAGACCTTTTAAATTGATTATTGGAGTATGTTTCTTACTTCTTGACTCCTTCGAGTATCTTTGTCAGGCCAGCTACTGTACTGCCGACGTCTGCTAAGTTAGTAGGGAGAATCATGGTGGTGCCTTCTTTCGCTAGCTTACCAAATTCCGTCACATACTGCTCCGCCACACGCAAGTTCACCGCATCGCTTCCGCCTGGTTCATTGATGGCTAGGGCGACTTGGCGGATGCTTAGGGCAGTAGCGGCAGCGAGGAGTTCTATCTCTTGTGCCTTACCTTCTGCTTCGTTGATCTGCTTAGATTTCTCCGCCTCAGAACGCTTGATCGTGTCCTGCTTGTAACCCTCGGCAATGTTGATTCTAGCTTCGCGGTCACCCTCAGAGTGCGCCACTACAGCACGTCGCTCACGCTCCGCTCTCATTTGTTTCTCGAGTGCTTCCTTGACTGATTGTGGCGGGCTAATGTTCGCTATCTCGTAACGCGTGATTTTAATGCCCCACGGATCACTCGCTTTATCGAGTGCCTCGATTAAGTTGGAGTTGATGGCATCCCGCTCCTCGAAGGTACGGTCTAGCTCTAGCTTACCTATTTCTGAACGCAGTGTAGTCTGTGCGAGCTGAGTAGACGCGTAGAAATAATTATCAATTCCATAACTCGCTTTCTTAGGATCCAGCACCTGCATGTAAAGCACGCCATCCACCTCAATGGTGATGTTGTCCTTAGTGATACAGTTCTGCGGTGGTACGTCCATGGCGATCTCTTTAAGAGAGTGCTTGTAGGCTATCTTATCCACGAAGGGGATTAGGAAGTGGAATCCCGCTCCCAGGGTTTTGTTATATTTACCGAGTCTCTCTATCACGAAAGCCTCACGCTGAGGCACGATCCGTGCCGTCTTTATCACTGTCACGATCAGGAAGATGGCAATCACAAATGAGATGATCTCAGGTGCGCCGATTCTAGCTAATACTATTGTATCCATTGTTATCATATTGTTGTTATTAGTTTGAGTTTAAAATTATTCCACGACGAGGTTCAGTCCATCGCGTTCGATCACCGTCACCATGTCGCCCACAGCATGAGCTTCCTCACTAGTGGCGTTCCAGTCCGCGCCCTTTAGCTCCACCTTGCCGCGAGCAGCGCCACCTGGGATGGCGATGACGACTTTCACAACCTGCTCAATGAACTCTGTGCTCATCTCAGCGCTCTCATTCTCGCTATCTCCCACGAACCAAGTCTGCACATACTTACGCAGTGTGAGGAGACACGCCAGAGAGGCGATACTGAAGATGATAAGCTGCGTGGAAGTGCTATCTGCCAGACCTAGCCAGCAAGCTATCGAGGTGATGAGCGCACCCACTCCGAAGAATAAGATCACCAGACCAGGAGCAGCAAATTCTGCTAATAGAAGACCTGCTCCTATTAGGAACCATATTAATTTTGGATCGCTCATGCGTTTAGATAATTTAGATTGGGTTAAAATTCGTTATTAAGATTACTTACAATGCGACTTTGGCAGGATTATTAAGTTTGGCTATTACAAAGAAAGCTGAGAAATATAATACATGATTCTTTGGTTTTAGATGTCCATAAAATGAAATGATTTCATCGGTCAATAAGAAACATTTGTGCACCTTTGATAAAATGAATCTTTTTACGCCCAAGTTATTCACAAACATTTCCATGGTTCGTAACCCACTCATTTTACTAGTGATTTCGAGGTCAACATTTTCTCTCTAATTTATTTTTAGAGTCTAGTTCTGTTTGTGAATAACTTGTGATAAACTCTTGATTCAACCTTTATTTATTACGTAACTTGTTTTTCTTTAGTGTTTTAATATTTTTTTGTATTTCATCATGAGTATCAATAACTTTCATTTCCTCCCACTAATCTTCGACCGCTCTGAGCAATGTGACATAAACGTCATTTCTCTGAAAAAGAACACTTTAGCTCACTTACCACAAAGTTACTCACAAGAGCATTCGGTTTTACAATGTATTTACAGCTGAATAAATGCAGAGTAATCGCAAACTAAAACTTGTCAGAAAAATAAATACTTTGCAAGGTCGGGCCATGCAGAAGGAGCAGTACGAGGAAGCCATCATACGAATTATCTCGCGAGACACGCGTTTCGAGAGAGAGGCCTTTATTTTTCTAAAAGAAGCACTAGATTTTACTATCCAAGATGTTTCCATTAAGGCCCCAGAAAGGTCCAAACACGTATCTGCCGCACAGTTGCTGCATGGATTCCGTGATTTAGCATTAAAGGAATTCGGACCTATGGCGGCTACTCTATTTAACGAGTGGGGCATCCACCGCTGCGCGGACATCGGCGACATGGTATTTCTGTTAATTCAGGAAGGAGCCTTCGGTAAGCAAGACAACGACCGGCAAGAAGATTTTATAGAAGTCTTCACCTTCGAGAACGCCTTTGTCACTCCATTCCTCCCACAAAGTAACGGTAAAGTCACTGACTAGACCTCTACCTTGCAGAGAGCTACGGCTATGTGTTCATTGAGATGCGCATAGAAATAGTAACAGACACATTTCCTCCAGATGTAAACGGTGTGGCCATGACCTTAGGTAAGCTAACTGAGAACCTAAAGCAGAGCGGTCACTACGTGCACATTGTTCATACAGGCGAAGAGGTGAAGCTAGGCGAGACAAAGATAAAATCTATGGCTCTTCCGGGCTATAAGGCTGTGAGAGTTGGGTTGCCAAGTCCCATGCAGTTACGCAAACGCTGGAAACATAAGCGCCCAGACGTGATCTATGTAGCTACAGAAAGTCCTCTTGGTATTTCTGCGATTAAGGCTGCTAGAGAATTAAATATCCCAGTAGCTTCTGGCTTTCATACTAACTTCCACCAATATTTAAAAGACTACAAACTCCGTAAAATAGAAAGACCTGTCCTAGCCTTACTTCGTAAGGTTCATAACAAATGCGACTGCACGATGGTGCCGTCTCAAGATATTCTCACAACGCTTGATTCCGTAGGATTTAAAAACCTTAGGCTATTGGGGCGCGGTATAGATACTGAGCAGTTTCATATAAAGAGGCGCTCAGAACTGCTTAGATCAAGCTGGGGTGCTAGCGTTAACACTCCCGTGGCGATTATTGTGGGTCGCGTAGCTGCGGAGAAGAATTTAGAGTTTGCACTTAGTAGTTTAGAGCAGGTGAAGGTTACAATGCCCGATCTGAGGATCGTTGTTGTAGGGGATGGTCCACTGAAAGACAAGCTGCGTGAGAAATATCCAGAATCAAATGGTTTTCATTTCGCAGGAGTCCACAGAGGAGAGTCACTCGCCATGCATTATGCTTCGGCTGATCTGCTCGTCTTTGCTAGTGAGTCAGAGACATTTGGAAATGTTCTTTTAGAGGGAATGGCTAGCGGAAATATTACCGTGAGCTACCGTTATGCAGCATCAGCCCAGTATATTGAGAACGGTATCAATGGATACAACTGTGAGCTAGGAAATAAAGCTGAATTTCAGAGTATTCTGGTCACTGCGCTGAATCATTATAGAAACCAAAAGATAAAGGGCGCAGGTATAGAGACCATCAAACCTCTGACATGGAAATCTATCACTGATACATTTTCTAAGCACCTTAAAGAAATAATCGCTGATAAGCCTATCATACACCGCAGGATAAAAAATAAGACAAAATTAAACTATCGGTCACTCTTTCTCTCAGACATCCATCTTGGAACTGAAGATGCTAAAGCACGACAAGTGCTAGACGTAATCAAGAATGTAAATTGCGAACGCCTTTATCTTAATGGCGACATCATCGATGGTTGGGCTCTTAAGCGTAAGGCAAAGTGGAAAAAATCGCACAGTAAAGTTGTGCGCGCCATTCTCAAGAAATCTGAACAGGATGATTGTGAGGTAATTTACACTAGAGGTAATCATGATGATTTCATGACGCATTTCCTGCCAATTGATGTGGGTGGACTCAAGATAGTTAAAGAAGCAGAACACGTTTGCCCTAACGGTGATAAATATCTAGTCATTCATGGTGATGGTTTTGACAGCGTGTGCACAAACCACCGCTGGTTAGCAAGTATAGGTGCGCTAAGCTATGACTTTCTACTCAAGGTGAACCGTTACTATAACACATACAGGTCATGGCGAGGTAAGGAGTATTTTTCTATCTCTAAGGCGATCAAATCAAAAGTGAAAACAGCCGTTTCCTTTGTAGATAACTACGAAGATAAACTGCACGATTTAGCCAGCAGCCGAGGATACAAAGGGATTATCTGCGGGCATATCCACACTCCTGCCGACAAGATGGTGAAAGAAACCCACTATCTGAATAGCGGTGACTGGGTAGAGACTATGAGCTGTATCGTAGAGCATTATGACGGTAGAATGGAGCTGCTCTTTTACAAGGATCTGTTAGAGAGGTTTTCTCATGAGAGAGGACCAGAAGTCAGCACGAGAAGTATTGCCTGAAGTATTATTCTACTTAGTAACTTATTCTAACAGCTTCCGCATTGTATCCTCATTTAGCTCAATATTTTGCGTGCTTCCATCTAGAATATTATCAGCCAGAGTGTTTTTTCTCTTCTGCATTTGCTGGATGCGCTCTTCTACCGTGCCCTGGCAGATGAGCTTGTGTACCATCACGGGTTTATTTTGGCCGATACGGTAGGCCCTGTCTGTGGCTTGGTTTTCGGCTGCAGGATTCCACCAAGGATCATAATGAATAACGGTGTCAGCGCCGGTCAGTGTGAGTCCCGTTCCGCCTGCTTTTAGTGAAATTAAGAAGACTTCAGCTTCTCCACCTTGGAATCTTTCTACTAGAGATTGTCGATCCTTAGTAGCGCCGGTTAGAATGAGATAACTCACGTTTTCGGCAATAAGGTGAGCTTCTATTAGACTGAGCATGGAGGTGAACTGCGAGAAGATCAACACGCGGTGGTTCTCTCTGCGTAGCGTCTCAAGAAGATCGACTAAATAATCAAATTTAGCAGACTCTGTAGCATTATGGGTTTGCTTTAATAGAGCGGGATGACAGCAGATCTGTCGGAGCTTGAGCAGTGCATCCAGGAACACAATCTGCGCCTGCCCACCACGCGCGATGATGGCTTGGCGGACTTGCTTATCCATTGTGGACCGCACTGTTTCGTAGAGGTCTTTCTGTTCGGTGTGGAGCTCTATACTATGCAAAATTTCTGTTTTAGGAGGCAGTTCCTTCGCTACGTCATGCTTTGTTCTGCGTAGGATCAGCGGGCCGACTTTAGCATTCAGAAGATTACGTTTCGCCTCACTATGGTCTTTCTCAATAGGGTTTCTGTAATTATCATTAAAGCTTTCAATACTCCCTAACAGACCGGGCATAAGAAACGAAAACTGACTCCATAGCTCACCAAGATGGTTTTCTATTGGAGTCCCAGAGAGGCACAGTCTGTGGGTGGAGTTTAGCTCTCTAACAGCTTGGGAAATTTTCGCCGAGGGGTTCTTGATATACTGAGCTTCGTCGAGGATGATCTGGTGGAAATGCTGTTGCTTGAAATATTCTAGATCTCTAGGGATGAGGGCGAACGAACTCAGCACAATGTCCACATTAGCTATTTGACTAAACAGTCGATGCCGTTGTGGCCCCTGTAGGATAAGTATCTTGAGGCCGGGCGCGAACTTCGCAGCCTCGCGTTGCCAGTTCACCACCACGCTGGTGGGAGCTACTACTAGCGACGGCCTGCCGCCATCTCTACCAGATTCTTTTTCCGCTAAAATGTGCGTCAAAGTTTGCAGGGTTTTTCCCAGACCCATGTCATCTGCGAGGATGCCATTGAAGCCGGATTTGGCAAGAAACTGCATCCAGTAAAAGCCATCTAATTGGTAATCTCTAAGTGTGGCCTTTAGTCCGTCAGGAAGGACTACTTGGTCTATTTTAGTAAACGACATCACCCGCTCGGCGATCTCTTCGATGTCGTCTGGGACATTAATTTCTATCTCCGCATCACCAGCTAATAACGCGGCATCTAATTTCTGGAGCTTTATGGGGCCATCGGTGAATTTAAACTCCAAGATCTGCCCCAACGTAGTGAGAATATGACGGAACCTCCCCACAGGAAGTGCCAGGCCACGACCATCTGGAAGGAAGACGAGGAATTCCTGACCTAGAGGTAAGTTTTCTGTTAGAGTTAAAAAATCATTATCTAACAGAGTCGCGAGTATTGGTTGGAGTTCAAATTTTTCTCCATCGATCTCAAATCCAGCGGAAAGATTAAACCAGCCTTTTCCTTCTTCCACTATCTCTGCATTCCAGGTATCTGTGCGGAAGATCAGTGGCTTTAATCCCACGTGGGGCGAGAGCTGCACCGCCCATCCGCGTTTCTCTAACGCAGGGATAGCTTCATGCTGAAATCTCTGCCAATAGAAATCTGGATGCGCCCATTGCTGCTTATCCGGCGCATAGAGTGAACCCTTATGCGGAGGTGCCGCGCTCTTTTTGAGAGAAGGTGGTGGTTGCTCCGCGCCAGGCATGAGATCCAGCGCGTATAGCGTCTGGAGTGCTTGCATCTCAGCGGTTCTGTCCCGGGGAGCGCGGATATTTCCTGCAGGGTCTAGTGGGTAGATCTGGTCTTTGTATTTAGCATACGCATGAGCGTAAATGTCTGGTAAATAAGCCAGCCTTTCCCCAGCAGGTCTGCGCTCAATACGGAGGAGAAAACTTACCTCCGGGTTGCCATTATTCAAAGTTTCTTCACTAGCGGTTAGAGTCTGCTGAGGGATTTCTCCCACTACATCGCCAAACGCTTTATCTAGGCGCTCACCAGTTCCGCGTCCCAGATGAATAAGTGTAGCCGCGCTGTGGGGACAATTTATCTGCTGATCACATGAGCAAGAAGTATCTAGCATCGTTGTCCCATTTTCCTGCCAGATGGCGATAATAGCCTCGTGCTGATGACCCTCTTTATCCATCACGTAGCCCACCAGCTCTACATCTCCAGTATCAAGAATGGAGGCAGTCGACTGAGCCACCAGACGCCCATGAGCGATCTTCTTACCAGCTACCAGCACGCCAGACGCAAAGGCTTTCTTCCAGTCCTCAGTCTGGAGAAATTCTGCCACATCTTGTTTCGTCATGCTCACAGGAGAGGTCTATCATGCATGGTATAGGATGGCAAAGTGATATCACATATGGATGTGTGAAACCTCAGACCAGCGTCATCATAGATGATTGGCGTCAGCGTGGACAGGATTTACGAGCAGATATTTTTTAATCGATTTCTACTTTCGTGCGTGCGGGTATAATACTTTTAAATATTGACGATTCTTGAAATATGATGTATTTACAATGTAGCTCAGATCTAACCACAAATCATTTTATGAAACCTTCATTTTATCGAACTCTATTATTTGCGACCATGCTCGGTGCAAGTATTTCTCACGGCATTACCATCAGAATGGGTAGTTCAGCTAATAACCGTTTCATCGGCAGTCCTGGTGCGACTGAGAACGGCTCATTCCTTTATGGTGCCTACGATTTTAGTGGAGTTGGTTGGAATACTTCAGCTACTGCGCAATCGGTTACTTTAATTAGCGATACTCATTTTGTTGCTGCTCTACATAATCTTCCTGGCTCAAGTGTTAGTTTCCGTGATATGACAGGTACAGTTCAAACATACTCAGTCTCTGGTTATACGACGATGTCAAATGCTGATTATCCTTTTCTCCTAACAAGCTCAGATCTCGTAGTAGGCACACTTACAGGACCTGTATCCAGTGAAATAAACTTCTATCCTCTGTTAGATCCCTCCCTGAGTCCTGTTGGGCAAGATGTCCTCGTATACGGACAGGATGGGAGAGTTGGAGAAAATAAGATTTCTAATATTGTCGCAGGAGGTCCCGACGGTGGAAGCACAGAGGGAATACTCACGGAATTAGTATACGTAAAGGCTGCGGGTGATCCCAATGATGCTTACTTTTCTGATGGTGATTCTGGCGGACCTAGTTTTATTGTTGGTAATGATGATGAGCTAATCCTCACTGGAGTTCATTGGTTATCGGGTGAAGATGCTGACAATCGTTACTTATATGATACCTACACCACAGCTTACATCGACCAGCTTAATGCAGTGAGCGGGCTAACGGTGACGACATCCTTGATACCCGAGCCCTCTACAGGCATGTTACTTGGCTTTGCTATCTTGACTATTAGCCTTAGAAGGCGTCGTTAGTATTAAATACAGCTTCCAAAATTGAGTATGATGTTTCCCGATACGTGCAAAGCACTCATTTTGATAATGGGATTGTCTTTAGTTGCTAAGGCTGGGGATAGTAAACCTAACATTGTATTCATCCTCGCAGATGATCTTGGCTACGGTGAGCTAGGCTGCTACGGGCAGCAGAAAATCAAGACGCCTCACATCGATAAGCTCGCCACCGAGGGGATGAAATTCACCGCGCACTATACTGGTGCACCCGTCTGTGCTCCTGCCCGCTGTGTGCTGATGACCGGCCAGCATTTAGCCCATGCCGAGATCCGCGGAAACCGTGACTCAGGTAATGGTAAGAAATATCCAGGTCAATGGCCGATCACTGCAGACGCTCTAACCATAGCCGAGGTTCTGAAGGATGCTGGCTACGTCACTGGCGGATTCGGTAAATGGGGACTAGGACCATCGAACTCATCTGGCTCCCCCATAAAACAAGGATTTGACCGCTTCTACGGATACAACTGTCAGCGTAATGCCCACAGCTTTTATCCACCCTTTCTCGATAGTGATGAGACCGAGGTGACTATTAATAAGAACCCCATCCCAGGACATGCTAGGAAAAAGCAAGGTCCGGTCAGCGCAGATGATTACCGTTCTGAGAACTATGCATCAGACCTCGTGCTGGATGAAGCGGTGAAATTCATCGACAAAAATAAGGACAAACCATTCTTCCTCTACCTGCCGTTTCTGGAGCCACACGTCTCGATGCAACCACCAAAAGTATGGGTGGACTTCTATCCTAAAGAGTGGGATGACGTGAAGCTTAGCGGCAAGGGAGTTTATCGCGGACAGTGCGGATACCTTCCTCACGACCGACCACGTGCCGCCTACGCTGCGATGATATCAGATCTTGATGAGCATGTAGGTGCCATTATGGCGCGTCTAGAGCATCATGGCCTTACAGAGAATACCATCGTGGTCTTCACTTCAGACAATGGCACCACGCACCAAGGCCGAGATCCTAAATTCCACATAGGTGGCTGCGATGCGGAATTTTTCAACTCCACTGCAGGACTAAAAGGCTACAAAGGCAGCTGCTACGAGGGCGGCATCCGCATCCCGTGTATCGTGAAATGGCCAGGTAAAATAAAACCAGGTGCCATCACCAATGATCCAACCTATTTTCCGGATTGGTTCCCAACTCTAGCAAACATTGGGTCAGCGAAAGTGCCTGATAGTTCTAAACTAAAGCTCGACGGTATCGATATGACCGAGATTTTCTATGGAAACGCAGCGCCAGAACGCCACGAACTCATGATCTGGGACTTTCATAACTATGGCGGCATCATCGCCATCCGTGATGGTAAATGGAAAGCATTACGCACAGGACTGCTAAAGAAGAAGGTAAGAGGAGCGTGGGAACTTTACGATCTAGAGGCTGACAAAGAAGAAAAAAATGACCTTGCTTCCCAGCATCCAGAAATCGTAGTGCGTCTCGAGAAAGCCTGGCTAAGAACCAGAACTATAGAGCCTGACTTCGCCATCCCGCTCGTGGACGGTAAGAAGGAGATCGAGTGACACTGCTGTTCATTCCTTTCGTAGCCGAGGTTTGTATCCTTCGATTACTATTAGCATAGCTCTACCAGAGATGAACGGCAGGGTTAGTTGATCACTCTGTCTTGACAAGCGGAAAGAAGAGATCAGTTTTCCAGTTGGCGATTTTCACCTTATGATTCACCATTTCAGATCGGATCAAGCTGAGATTCCATTGGACGGTGCCTTTTATAGCTTCATGTTGAGCATCTAGAATGATTTTTTTTAGGGGGCTTGGAAATTCAGTGGACTTTACTGATACATTTTCTAAACGATAATTTCCTCTCAGTGTTGCATCTTTAAACTGCCTAGATTTTTCTACCGCTAATTGCGCGAAAATAGGGTCACACTTCACGCTATCAATTTTATTCTTAGTGAACATCCACACGTTCACGCCAAATACACCCTGCCTAGAGCTGAATTTGAGAGGGAAATACGGCTGCTTTGATGCGAAGGAAAGATGAAGAGGCTTAATAGACCCACCGCTGGGGACAGACTTTTGTCTAGCAGTAGGGTTTATTTTCACACAAAGAAATGTGAAATCATTCTCTATGAAGTATTTCATATGGTTCTCATTTTCTTGTGGGAATCCATTGTCATCTAGCCATTTGTTGAGACCTTTAATAGCTTGTAAGCCAAGTGCTTTTATTGGTTGTATTGTGTAAGGGCCTATTTTCACTTCCTTGCTGAGCAAGATATTAGCTCCTTTATTTCTAGGCACTATTCCAAATCCCCCAGGTTTTGGAGTTATTAAAGGAGTCGCCCAGCTAAATGTTTTCTTAAAGAGATCGCTGTCCGCAAGAGCGTAGCGGTCAGGTTCATTTGGAACAGTGATTACCCATGCAAAAGTAGCTGGTACCTTTTCTCCTTCAACCGGCCTCAGGTTATACTTTATTCCGAGCACTAGCTCTTCACGACCATCGGCATGGAACATCACGGCTTCGTGCATGTTCTGACCTACCTCTCCTTTGTAGGTCTTCGGCGCCATAAGGCAAGCTTGTGAGAGGCTGGCTGCGCTGACAAGGCATGTAGTAATGATTTTAGGTAGTAGTATCATCGTATACAGTATTGGCAGCAGGCAGGAAGTTTGTGACATTTCTTAAAGTTTTTTATTCGGTTAGAAAATAGCGTTGTTTATTGCTATATCTTCACTCGTTCATTATTTACAGTGAATTTAGAATCATGAAAAATTAAAAGATATAGTTTTGTCTTGCTATTATTTTCAATCTGTGCTATTCTCCGCCAACTACAACACAAACCATGTTACCAATAAGCTACATATCAACATCGACCCAAAGCTCGCAGAGCTGCACAGGTTCCTTTATAGGGATGCCGGCAAACTGTGTGATCTGGCGAGGGATGTGTTCGTCAGCGGGGAAACCTGAGCGAAATGAAGCCCCGGCCGGCATGTATAGCGTGGAAAGTCTCAGGACAGAGATTAATCATAAAGATAACCAAGGAGGTGCGCATTCAGTATAGATAGAAACCCTTATACATAAAGGAACTATACTGACTCGCTCTCCAAAACGGAAGCGGGTTTTTTATTGCCCAGAAATAAGTAAAAACGAATTTTGAATCATACAGAATATAAAATTTAACCAAATACAGGCGAGAAAAGAAACGCCTATACCAAAAGAACGACAAAGAATTTCATACAAACACACATAGCAAGATACTGAGATAGCCTCCACCAGCGGCAACTGGTGAAGGCCTCGGATTAGATCACTGACAAATAAATGTCTTATTAGCAATCAATCAACGATGAATTGAGACTACGCTTTTAGATACAAAAAGTCAAGTAATAGGGAGACCTATGTCTAATTACTTAGTTAATAGTAAGATGTTAACTAGTTATATTTTGTGTCTAAAGGTACCCTATGGGAGGTGAGCCTGAATCACCAAAACGTCCGCCAGAGAAATCCTGCGGCTGTGGCTCGGAAACGAGCGGCAAGGGTGTTCGTTTCTTAAAAAATGAAAAATAACGACTTACTTTCAGAGTAAGTGATACTCACACGTAAACCATGCGATGAGGCCAACCTAATTATAATAATAAAAACAAACTACGAGCGCGAAGGCGGATCCAGTATTCTCCAAATCGCTGCTGTTAGATCAGCACAAGATAGTAAAGGTGATGGTGATTCCTGGTGAATGAATGAGCGAAGCTTACTCTAAAGTAAGTCGATAGATAAAATACGTAGGGCACCTGCGTGCAGGAAGGATTTCAAATTCTTTCGTGCTAGGATCTTTGGGGGGCTTGCATTCGCATACGCTCCTCCGCAGATTCTAGACTACGTGTTTCATTTAACATTTACCATTTAGCATGAACCATTTCAAAATGATCCCATGCTAAATGATAAATCTTAAATTTAAGTGGGGACACATGTTCCATAGTGGCGACGCTGCCTTGCAAGTAGTGTGTGATGGGTGCAAGTCCCATTGTTTCCAATTCTGACTCATTGAGTCGTCAGTGGCCAATGGTCATTTGTCAATGGTGGCGGCAAAGCCTTTTATCAGTGTAGTAAGGAAGTTAAATTGCTTTCCTCTGCAGCGTGGCAACTTGCTTTGCAACCTAAGGACTATTGACTGGTTACCATTGACGCGATTTATCGCAAAAAAGCGAGGTGAATGCTGGTATTCAAGACGGTCTCATACGCCGTTTCTCGTGGGTTCAATTCCCATCCTCGCAACCAATTTTCTAGAAACTTCCATAGTGAAATTAGTATCACGCTGGGCTGTTAACCCGGAATTCATGGGGCGGAGCCATGTGGAAGTGCCAATTTTAAATCACAATTTTTTAACAAACGGGGGTTAGCTCAGTCTGGTCAGAGCGCGGCATTTGGATTGCTGAAGCCGCAGGTTCAAATCCTGCATCCCCGACCACTTTTAAAAGGCTTCTGACCGAGCAAGAGAACGGCGCTGTCTGCAAAACAGTTGTAGGTGGGAGCGTTACCCACAGAAGCCTCCATTTTTAATAAACAGCCCTGTCGTATAATGGTTATTACTTCTGGTTTTGAGCCAGACTATCGCAGTTCAAATCTGCGCGGGGCCTCCCAAAACTTCTATAGCTCAATGGTAGAGCGGAGGACTCATAATCCTTAGCTTACAGGTTCGAGCCCTGTTAGAAGTATTTTTTTTAATACGCCACCGTGGCAGATAATTGCACCGATCTTGTAAATCGGAACATGTGAGTGAAAGCCTCACTGGTGGCTCCAAATTTTCAATAGACCTCCTTTGTAGTTTAACTGGTCAAAATCCTACCCTGTGAAGGTAGATATCTCGGTTCAATTCCGAGCGAGGGAACCAATTTTATACACCGCTTCATTGGTGTAATAGTAGCACATTTGTCTGTCGAACAAATAGCAGCGGAGCGTAACCGCTATGAAGCGCCATTACTTAGAAACTCGAGTTTGGTGTAATAGTAGCACGTCTGTTTTACATGCAGGAAGCAGGGGAGCATAACCTCTAACTCGAACCATTTTTTTAACAACAGATAGGTAAGCCGAGTATAGGGCTATCGGCAGCTGATTTGAAACCAGTCAATCCTTGAAAGGGTGTGAGGGTTCGAGCCCCTCTCTATCTGCCATTTTTATAGGTTCCAGTAGTGTAGCGGCTTAACACTCTCGACTTTCTATCGAGTAACCCGGGTTCAAATCCCGGCTGGAATACCAATTTCAAGATGGAATCTTAACCGGACAAGCGTGCCGGACTCGTTTGCTAAACGATGAGTGCCTTAGTGGGCATGTGGTGCAAGTCCTCAGGATTCCTCCAATTTTATAAACGGTTTGTAACTCAACTGGTAGAGTATCTGGTTTTTACCCAGAGAGTTGTAGGTTCAAGTCCTACCAAGCCGACCAAATTTTAATAACCATAACCACAAAAATATGAATACGATGAATAATAGAAATAGATTAGGGCTCAGTTTCCCAGCGCCGCGTGCGAGCGCTGGGGATGAGTTGAGCCTTTTAGTGAACCTAGTGCAGACGGAGAAGATAGGTGTGAAAATGCTGCTCCAAAATGTGATTGAGATTTTATCCGATGACCAGAGCTTGCTCGTAGACATCGTATTGCTGATCACTGATGCTAAGAGGATCCTGGAGAGTGATGCGCATGAGAGTGACTACGCTAAGGCGTTGATCTCTGTGAAGCGTTCCACCGATCTGAAAGGCAAAGATGTGCTGGAGAATGCCATCAGTCACGCTGCTGAAAAAGCAGGGTTTTTAGCCTTAGCTAGTTAATCGCTTGGCGAGCTAAGTAAAGTTGTGTTGTGCCGTGTTGTAAAAAAAGAGTGAGAGCGGAGCAGGGTCTTTAGTGACTGGCTCCGCTCTCTAAATTTTCTGTCACCTAATACCAAGAGACGAACACCCAAATTTAACCAATAATAAAATGAAAAATGAAAAATATCATCCATAAAAACGTCGTTCTGGTTCTGAACAGGAACTGGCAGGCGATCGCAGTCACGACTCCAGCTCAGGCTTTCAGCCATATGGCTACGGATGCTGCGACAGGTCTGGACATTCATTCTGGTGACTGGATGCAGCCTGTGAAGTGGGATGAATGGAAGAACCTATCAGTGCGCGATGGTGATTTATCAATCGGTGTCACGGGTGGGAGAGTCCGTGCGCCTACCGTCATCGTGCTGTGCAGATACAGCAAGGTGCCGATCCATAGACCTAAGCTGAACTCTAGAAATCTATGGCTGCGTGATGGTGGTATCTGCCAGTATTCTGGCAGGAAGCTGAAGCCCAGCGAAGGCAACATCGACCACGTGATCCCGGTATCCCGTGGTGGTAAAAACAGCTGGGAAAACTGTGTGCTTTCATGCCGGTCTGTGAACCAGAAAAAGGCTGATAAAACACCACAGGAAGCGGGGCTGAAATTACTCCGCAAGCCAGTGCAGCCGAGATCCGTGCCGATCACCGTAACGCTGAAAAATTTCCACCAGCTCGACGATTGGCAACATTTTCTAGTGTCTTAATATAAAGCAGCATGATCCTCATTGGGTCATGCTGTTTACTTTTATTTAATCTCCGCCTCCGCAACCTCCGCCGCCACATCCGCTGCTGCAACCACCAGCACCTCCGTCAGATCCACAGCTGGTGCCACCGCCACATCCTCCGCCATTGTTGCCGCCGCCACCTTTAAATATTTTTGACAAGAGTAATACTACTGCGATAACCAATATAATCCAGCCAAGTGGGGAATCGTCATTCTGCGCTAATACTGAAGCACATCCTACGGCGCTAAGGCTTAATGCACCGGCGGCAACCACGCGAAGAGTCGATTTCTTTGAGACTACAAAATGTTTCGCGAAATCTACGTTTTTGATATCCTGAGGAGAAAAGCGTACCTCAGGAGCTGGCCAGATGTCTGTTGGTGGCTCAGTTTTAAATATTCTCAGATAGCTATCGAGTGTTTTTTGATACCACTGATTGAATTTTTCATTCTCTTCCTGCCCGCCTTTGGTGGGTCCGTGGTGAAGAGGGAAGCCTAAGGTGTCTTTACAGAGATCATGCCAATAGCTTCTAGTATAGCATAAGTGCAAGTGCCAAGCATGGTCCACCGCTACCGACGGCGTCACTGGATGCCCTGCTTCAGCACAGAGAAATAGAAACTTTTTATACTCTTGGAGACAACGGTTTGAAAACTCAGTAGTCCAAGAGTTCTCTCTAGCTAGACGGTCAGAGAACTTGAAATTTGAACTCAGATCATCTAGTTCTAATGATTCGATACGGTTTAGTAGATCTGAGTTCATATTATATTGGTTCTTTTTAGAAGCCTAGGTCAAGCCTGGGATATTCATTCCACCTGTGAGCTTGCCCATTTCGCCGGCTGCCATTTCTTTGCCTTTTGCGATGGCTTCTTGCACACCTTTGAGGATCAGGTCTTCTAGGAACTCTGCATCATCGGGATCGATAACTGATGCGTCTATCTTGATGGACTGGACATCGCCAGAGCCTGTGGCTACTACAGTGACTTTGCCGCCGCCTACTGAGGCTTCCACTGTCTTATCTGCGAGTTCCTCTTGTGCCTTTGCCATTCCAGCTTGCATTTGCTGGGCCTGTTTCATGAGTTTGTTGATATCCATAATATTTATTTTCTGTTAGGTTGTTAGATTATTTTGTTAGGAAATCCTGCTGGCCTGGAATGTGTCCATTGCTTGCTGAATGAGGGGGTCTTTCTGGAAGTCGTCTTCCACGGATGTTTCTGGTGCGACTACTTCCGCCGCTTTTGACTGTGTGGGTGTGGCTTGAGTGGCTGTGGGCGCCGGTGAGGCTATTTCCGTTGAGCCTTCTTCTGCATCATCGATGAATTTATCTAGCCCACCCGCTATCTCATCCGTTTTTTTTTCTACTCTTTTCGGAGTCAGCGGTGTTGCAGCTACTGGAGTGGGTGGCGTTGGTGCAGGGGTTACGCTTGGAGTTGGTGCAGGTGTTGTCTCTACCTGTTTTACTGGAGCAGATTGCTCTTGTGGCGGTGCTGTGCTCTGGCTGAGGTCATGGACTCCTGCTAAGGCGGTGATGACGTCGCTGATGCGGGCATCGTTGAGTGATTGGATTGCCTTGATGACGCCTATTTCCATATGTAGGCGTTTGTTGGTTGCCCATTTCATCTGGCCATCGGTCTGGGCGAAAATCTCTACTAAATTCAGCAGACGGTCTGTAGCGATGGTTTCGACAGATTTCTGGAGCATGTCCCAGAGTTCCTGTGGGATGCCATCGCTATCTGCCGTGCTATCTACTTTAGAGACGAGCAGTGCGCGGAGGCATCCGATGACGTCTTCTAGCAGCTGACCAAGCTCCTTACCAGAGTCAGCCTGTTGATGCAGGATCTCTAGTGCTGCGACGGTGCTTTGGTTAAGAATATGATCAGTTAGTTTGGCGACGGTCTCACGCGAGGTGAAGCCGAAGATTTCTAACACGTTTTCCTCAGTGATGTGCTCACCACAGAATGCAACCAGCTGATCGAGCATTGACTGGGCATCGCGCATCCCTCCATCAGCACCTTTGGCGATGGCCCAGGCAGCTGATTTGTCTAGTTTGAACCCTTCATTTTCAGAGATGAAGATCAGCTGGTTAGCGATGGTTGGGATATCGATGGGTTTGAGGTCAAATCTCTGACAGCGAGAAATAATCGTCGGTAAAATTTTATTTGGCTCGGTGGTGGCGAAGATGAATTTCACGTAATCTGGCGGCTCTTCGAGTGTCTTGAGCAGCGCGTTAAATGCCTGATTACTGAGCATATGTACCTCATCAATGTAGATGATTTTGAATCGGCAGCGTGCAGGGGCGAAGCGAACATTTTCGCGTAGATCGCGTACATGATCCACTCCGTTGTTAGACGCACCGTCAATCTCTAGGACATCGAGAGATCTCCCCTCGGCTATTTCCACGCAGATATCTTCATCGGGATCGAAATCAATGCTCGGGCCATTGGAGCAGTTCAATGCTTTTGCCATGATGCGCGCAGTGGTTGTCTTGCCGGTGCCACGGGGCCCCACGAAGAGGTATGCGTGAGCGAGACGATCTTGCTCGATGGCATTTGTCAGTGTCTTGATGACGTGGTCCTGCCCTAGCACATCCTTAAATGTCTTGGGTCTATATTTTCTGGCGAATACTTGATAGCTCACGCTGAGAGAGTGGAGCATGTCGCCGATTCTTCAACCCTAAATTTTTACTTCTTATTGTGCGTCCTCGTTGTTAAATACCCACATGATTTTAGCAATAGGAGACATTCACGGCTGCCGCGTGGCGCTGGAAACAATGATAGACTTCGTGGCACCTGCTCCTGCGGACACGGTAGTGACTCTGGGCGACTACGTGGACAGAGGCCCCGACTCCAAGGGCGTAGTGGATTTCCTTCTAGAGTTCCGCAAGACTCATAAGTTGATTCATCTAAAAGGGAACCATGAGTTACAGATGGAGGATGCTCTTACTGGAAGGCGTGGATACGATTTCTGGCTTCAAGGGATAGTAGGTGGCAGAGAAACGCTAGATTCTTATGGTGGAGTGTTTAAGGATATCCCAGCCGAGCATTGGGAATTCCTCCAGAGTGCAGGGAAGCTCTATGAATGTGATACGCATTTCTTTGTCCACGCTGGGGCAGATCCGCTAGTGCCTCTGAGCGAACAAAAGGCAAGCGTGGTGCACTGGAAGAGATTCCACGAAGCCCGCCCGCACCCGTCTGGTAAAGTCATGGTCTGCGGTCATAGTATCCAGGGTGATTTACCCGTGAATCTAGGTCACTCAATTTGTTTAGATACATGCGCATACGGAGGCGGATGGCTCACTGCGCTGGATGTGGAGAGTGGCGTGTATTATCAGACGAATGAGCGGGGTGAGAGGCGTAAGGTGGAGATTTAGTATTCTATTACCAAGTGAAGCCGAACTGGAGAAACTTTTCACCTTTCTTAGTGGCTAAGATATTGCTCCAACTTGGTTTTTTGGAATCAATGTCGTCAATAGATGAAAAATACCAGCCATTATGCAGAAGCGTTGCGGATACTACTTGACCCTTCATTAAATGCTCTGGAATGATGGTAATCGCTTTTAAATGATCTGCTTCGGTAGTCACTTTATCCTTCAGAGGGAATCTGAGACCCTGAAACAAGCCTGAAAAATCTTTTGGCCAACTAGCTTCCCCTTGTAGTGATGGCCAAGCCTCACGAGCAGCGTCTACTAACGTAAGGAGCTGAGTGATTCGAAACGGCACTTTCTCTTTTTTATCTGTAGAGAATGATATTTTTTTCTTTGTAAGATAAGCCTCGAGTTTTGCCACTGCTGTGTTGATGTCTTTTAATAGTCTTTTACGTCCCTCTTTAGATGTCTTGCAGTAAGTGATCAATTTTTCTCCAAGCTTATGAAGCATTGCTGGTGAGGTTCCATCGCTAGGGCTCCAAGTCTCTCCGTGCCCAAATCTTGAGGAGAATTCAATAGTGACACCATCTAGGCCCGAATCATCGGTACGGCTGTAACGGGTTTGAAGAATCATTTCATCCCATAGTTTTATGACTTTTAGTGCAGTCTCCGCTGGGATTGATGCCTTAAGTGTAGTTGGTTTGATAGTTTCTTGAACTTTACCCGAATTATTTTCTGGCATGGAATACCAAATATTTTTATCGGTAATAGTATATATTAAGAAAAAATATTTTGACGACTTCAGGTCGCGCCAATTTGCTTCAGTATCCATACGTAATGAATATTCAATTCCGAAGGATGCTCTGGCTACCATTCTTGCAAGATGAGCCTTTTCAAGAGAGTGATGTTTAGTGAGTTGCTTATTGTATGCTATTCTATAATCTGCTGGATACGGATCAATTGGGATTAAATGATCAGGACCCAGTGGAAGTTTTCTCGTTTCTTCATCATTCTCAAATGGACAAGCTTCTCCAGCTAGAACTAAGAACCCACTTATGATAGAGATTAAAACAGAGAGAAAAATTATATTGGATTTCATAGTTTATTTATACGGGATTTGAGATTTTGAAACAGAGAAATCGCTTTTAACTTTCAACTAGTAGTTGAGTAGTTTTGATAATAACTTTAGTTCGTTTGTGTCTGTAAATAAAGACATTTCATCTATCACCTGCTGCACACTTGGAATACTCAGATCTTCCTTGCTTATCTGCTCTTCGTCTCTGGGGTGACGAGCGGTTGAAAATTTCTCAGCGAGGTGGAGGCATGCCCAGGCTCGCCAGATTCTTAGGTTGGCGTTGGGTTGTTTCATGTTCATTCTGGTGGCGAGGTGTTGGAAGTGGCGGACGGGGTTTCCTAGGAATTGGTTTTCGGGGGTGTTTTGGATGATCCAGATGATGGCTTGGTAGGTTTGAGAGATGTCTTCTGTTATGCTTGCCATGAAGGATTTATCTAGCTGGAGGATGGCTTGGGCGGGGGAGCCGGATCTCCAGAGTGACTGGGCTAGCTCTAGGCAGGCTTGGAAATAGTCTGAGCCGCAGCTTTCGCGGTGTTTCCTGGTGTGAGTGATGGGCAGGGGAGTATCGATTTCAGGCAAGTGCGGACAGGGTGGATTAATGAATCTTGGGGATACAGGCATGAGATTGTTCTTGTTAGTTTCAGTAGTTTAGGGGATGAAAGACAAAATTCCATTCATAATTTCTGGG
>JBLHQF010000003.1:0-37718 GCA_047624885.1 Cryomorphaceae bacterium
TACGGTGCAGCAGACGTGACCAAGTTGGCTTAAGAACATGAGTTGTGACGGGGATGTTAGATAGGTTCATAATCGTTATATAATGACAGGTTGAGCCTGGTATTCTTGGTGAATAGTGGAGTCTGGAGCTAGGGCGTAAATTTTAGTGAGAGCATCAGAGATCATGCATGACGGGGAGAAAATACTGACGCTTTTGTTGAGCTTGAGCGGTTCGCGACTGATAGGGTTAATGATCGGGCGCTTATTTTTTTCTTGATAGCAATAGGATGAGGTGGCGAGAGCAGTGTTGAGCATTTCTATATTCTTAAATGGAGCTCCTGTTTGCGGGTGGCGGATATTGATGAGTTTGTTTTGCCAATGGGTTTCTATTAGATCACCTCCTGCGTTGATCGTGATGTGCGGGTGGGTGATGTTAGATCTTCTGAATTCTTCAATCATGACAGCTTTGGCAAGATCTACTGCGTAGCCTTTAGCGATACCTCCGAGATCTAGGTGAGTGGGTTCAGAAAAGGTAATATGATGATCTTTTATATGTATGTTTGTCCAGTGAGAGTGATCTGTTAGAACTGAATTACAATCAGGTAGAAGGCCTTGTTTGACTAGCTGTGGTGCTATGCTGGGGTCGAAGATGCCATTTGTTTTTTTCGCTATTTCTAGCGAGAAATTGATCACTGTTTCAGTGTGTTGGTGTAGCGGTATTGGTGCCAGGTGTGCTTTGGCGTTGATTTGGCTCAGCTGGCTATCTTGCTGATGATAGCTCATGAGGTTTTGGACTGTAGTGATGGCTTCATAGCCGAGTGAACTGATTCTAGCTAGCTCATCGAAGTCTAGCTCACCCGAGATATTGATATTCACGTAGGTGCCGAGTATTGGTATGCAGCGACTTAGATTTGTTAGGGTAGCGGTCACTTTTTACTAAGAACGAGTGCCCATGTCTGGGTGATACGATTAACGGCGTCTGTGATATGGCTGCATGAGAGTGTGGCACCGCTGATATTTTTGATTTCCTTATCGAGCTGGAGATGTTTGTCATGACCTCTGCCGAGAAACTGGTTTCTCCAGTTAATGTTACGGATTTCATGACCATAAGTTTCGCGATAAACTAATATTTCGATGCCTTTGACTTTACCCTCATTAGTGAGGGCGAATGCTACGTCTATGTTTTCATGTTTACCGATGACTTGGTCGAAAATGAGCCATTCGCCAGCGGTAGTTTTATAGGCGTTGAGATTTTTATTTCGGACTCTTACTTTAGAGATTTGTTTGATCTGTTTTGCTTGCGCCTTTGTGAGCACAATGTCTATTTTAGTAGCCTTGACATTCCCTACGAGTAAAGACTTTGCTTGAGCAGGGGTAAGGAATTTTTTAGCAGATGAAATGCCACTGACTGAGAAGAAGCTGAGGCCAGTCATGATGCTAGTAGTGAGCATTTTTCTTCTACTGAGAGCTTTAGGTAAAGGTGGCATTAGTTAATACTGGCTAGTTTTTTTTGAGAAAGCACCATGGCAGGGCGATGACGTAAGCCTGCCATGATACTTTTCTACCATGGAAATTATAATTACTGTGGCTGCTTAGAATTCAAAGCCGACGGTAGCTCCGAGATGCCATTTTTCATGCTCATCCCAGTTTCTTCCGCTGGTGTTATTCGCTGCGTTTCTTGAGTCGTCTCCTCCACCTTTGATCTGGTAAAGCGCTCCTAAAGTGAGCCACCAGCCTTCACTGGCGTAGTGCAATGTAGGTCCTATGTAGGTTCCGTATTGAAACTGATCTCCTAATCTCATGTCAGATAGGTCCCAGCTTGAGCGGCCAACTCCTTCTTCGAAGCCTTCGCTATCAAATCCAGGATTCCCTGCCTCGCCGCTTTCCTGAGGATTCAGAAAGTCTGATTGCCATCGAGCTTCTATACCAACGAACCACTTAGGGGCAACCCGATAAGAAACACCTGCTGAAATATCGAATGCAATTTCTTCTTCTAGCACGCCACCAGCTTTACGTCTTTCAAATTCAACTTTGGAATTTAATGCAAATACTAGTGTATCGTCCAAAAAGTTTTTCTGAACAAGTGCTTGTAGCACGATTGAATCCTGATCGATATCTGCGCCATCTAGTCGATAGGCTGATCGATGCTCGAATGCAGCGGCAAATGAGAGTCCGAGGGGATCTTTATAAGGTGATAGGACGTTATATTTAGCGCCAACTTCAAATCCTCCGAATTGGAATTTATTAAAGGTTTCGTCATCTCCGCCTTGTGTTTCATACATCGGGTTTAGCTCAGGATCATTCACGGAATAACGATGGTTAAAGAGCATGATTTTAGCTCCGACGGTTAGTTTATCCGTGACTCCATATTCTACCTCGGGGCGGATGTCATCGAAACGATAATGGCCTGAGTCTTTTCCTAGCCTAGAGATGTCAGAGAGCTTGAGCTCCCAGCTTCCTTGTGGACGTGTGTCTGTGCCTTTAGTATAGAGCCAGAGATTTTCTTCTGCTAGTGCTGATCCTGCTGTGAGGATGAGTCCTGCGAAGATTAGTAGTTTATTTTGTTTTAGTATATTCATATCATTACTTACTGCAACTCCTCACTAAAGCTATTGAGAGTCATTATCAATAATAAAATTGACTTTTATTTCAAACAGTGGATTTGTCCTGCATGCGACAGCGCAAATCATTGTTTCCTAATTTAAGGAAACCCCAAGATCAACCCTCCTGCCATGCTCTATCCAAGACTATCGTAATGGTGGTCATTGCGCAGCTTTCCAATGTTCTTATGGCCCAGGAAATAGAAGCTGAAGAGCTAGAGGTAAGCACGGTGACTGGGAAACGAACCAGTGCGGCTTGGATCGATCAGTCATTCAGCTTAGCAACTATTGAGATAGATGATGAGCTAAATCAGCAAAGCAGAAGCCTCTTAGAGAGTCTGCGCTACACTCCAGGAGTGATGATTCAGAAGACAGCAAATGGGCACGGCTCGCCCTTTATCCGTGGGTTTACTGGCTATAGGACGCTAGCTCTGATTGATGGTGTACGCTACAATAACTCAGTGTATCGCGATGGACCGAATGAATATTTCTCGCTAATCGATAGGGATGCTTTCGAGCGGATAGAGCTGATTCAGGGGCCCTCATCTGTGGTATTTGGCAATGATTCGATAGGCGGAACCTTGAACCTCATCACTCGCCCGACGGAATATTTAGAGAGGGAGAGGTTTTATAGCAAACAAGATTATAGTTATCGGTATTCCAGCGCTGAGAATAGCCATCAAGCCCGCGTGAGCTACGAGCTAGGTGTGGGTGGTGACTGGGGATTAAGAATAGGGATTGGTGGGAGGGAATATGGCGATGTGAAATCTGCTGATATTGGCACACAAGAGAACACTGGATATTTCGAAAACTCATTCGATATGAGGTTTGATAAATCAATCAATGATCTATGGAGCTTCACTGCGGTGCATCAACAGTTAGCGCAGGATGATGTCTGGCGGACGCATTCTACCGTATTTGGGGAAAGTTTCGCAGGCACTAGTATTGGTTCAGATTTGAGGCGGCTCAAGGACCAACATCGCTCACTCACGTATCTTAAATTAAACGGGGAAATAGACAGCGCATGGGCGGATGACGTAGCGCTGAATTTATCCTATCAGACATGGGATGAGGATGGTGACCGAATCCGTGGTGATGGCAGGAGAAATGAAGACTACTTTGACTCCAGAATGTGGGGCGTAGATCTTCAGTTTCAGAAAGAGGTTGATTCGGTAAATCTCACTTATGGGCTAGATTTCTACCAAGATAAGGTCAGTTCAGGTAGAACAGATACCAGTGCAGATGGTCTAGTGAAAACCGAGAGAATCCAAGGCCCGGTAGGTGATGACTCCCGATACGGTCAGCTAGGAATCTATGCAAAAGGCGCATGGAGTCTGAATGAAAGGCTTAAATTAACGCTGGGCACCCGTTTCGCGAACGTGGATGCAAAGGTGGGTAGATACGAAGACCCTGAGACGGGTGTAGCTGCCAGCTACTCAGATGAGTGGAGTGATTTTATCAGCTCTGCGCGTGTGAGTTACGCGCTTGATTTAGCAGATACTACGAGGCTTTGGGGGGGAGTGAGCCAAGCATTTAGAGCACCCAATATCGCCGATATTAGCAGGTTTGGGGCTAGTAGGTCTGACGAGATAGAGGTAGCCGCCACTGGATTAGATCCGGAGAATTTTCTCAGTTACGAGGTGGGAATCAAGACGGAGACTGATCGCTATCAGGGTGGGCTGAGCTACTACTATACTTACATAGATGACTATATCACCAGCACTCCTACTGGGAATATCCGCGATGGACAGACAGAGGTCAGTAAGCAGAACAGCGCAACGGGATATGTCCATGGGGTAGAGCTTTTCGGTAGCTATCAGATCAATGACTCTCTCAGCGTATGGGGGAATGCCACGTGGGTTTACGGTGAGCTCGACTCATTCGGTAAATCAGAGAGCGAGCCACTAAGCAGGCTAGCGCCTCCCACTTTCAATGCTGGGGTCAAGTGGCAAAGTGCCGATCAGAAATGGACTGCTGGGCTGGCTGCTCAGCTTGCGTTAAAGGCGGACAAGCTGAACTCTAGAGACATGAGTGACACTCAGAGAATCCCTGAAGGGGGCACTCCTGGTTATCTCAAAGCGGATGCCTACGTCGGCTATACTTGGCAGGAAAACTATCAGTTTCAGCTAGGCTTCAATAATCTGCTAGACGAGGCCTACCGTGTCCATGGTTCTGGAGTGAATGAGCCGGGTTTTGGCTTAAATTTTGGGCTGAAAGCTAGTTTCTAAGATTCACTGAATATGGCTAAGAAGAAAATAAGATGGAACAAATGGAACCGAGTGATCCACTACTGGGGAGCACTGGCGTGCGCATTACCACTCATTGTTGTGATCGTTAGCGGCATCTTACTACAGCTGAAGAAAGAAAGTAGTTGGATTCAGCCATCGACTCAGAGAGGAGCAGGAACGGTCCCCGTTGTAGAGTTCGCCCAAGTCTTGGAAAAAGTGAAATCCATCCCAGAGGCGAACATTAAAAGTTGGGAAGATATTAAGTTGTTAGACGTAAGACCGTCGAAAGGTGTCATCAAGATAAGAGCCAAGAACCGCTGGGAAATTCAATTAGACGCAGCATCGTGTGAAGTTCTACAAGTGGCATTTAGGCGATCAGACATCATCGAGGAACTCCATGACGGAAGCTTCTTCCATGACTCTGCAAAGCTTGCCATCTTCCTGCCTTCAGCCATTATCCTACTGATTCTCTGGGTTACTGGAATGTATTTATTTATCAGCAGGCAGTTAGTGAAGATCAAACGTAAATCTAAGAAAAAAGTTATTGATGAATAAACTACTGAAGTTTTTATCTGCGTCTCTTCTGTGTTGGTTTATTACAATCAGTATCAGCCTGATTATAGGGATATTGTTTCTAACAGAAAGTATGAGGGGTGGTGTGCCCACAGTTCTTGTTAATCTCTGGATTATCACCCTTTTCACTCTCCCTGTTTACGCGATACTTTCTTTTTATCCGCGTAAAATAATCGGGTGCGCTGGTGCTGTGCTGGTATTAGTGATCCTGAGTTTCTCTCTTAATAATACTTCAGAAATCCTACCATTTCCTAAACTGCAATCTATTGTCTTCATCGGAGCAGTGGAGCAAGACGAGGAATTAGAACAGAGTATTGAAATAGAAGAGGAGCTAAAAATGGAGCTTCCGGATGAACTATAATTTAAACCGACTTCTGGTGGGTGGCATCGATCAGCGGCTTGGTGAATTTACTGACGATTTCAGCTAGATTACTAGCCTCAGCATTTTGTGCAATCTGGTTTACAATGGCGGAGCCTACGATGACTCCGTCTGAGAGATTGGCAACCATGGCGGCTTGCTCGGGAGTGTTGATGCCAAAGCCTACGCAAACGGGAACAGAGGTATGTTTTTTGATCGCTGCAACGGTCTGGCCGATGGTGTCTGACGGCGCTGCTTGCGCGCCTGTGACTCCAGTGCGTGATAGCGCGTAGATGAAGCCTTCTGACTGTCTCGCTAGTGATGATATCCTTTCCTCAGGTGAGGTGGGTGCGATAAGGGTGATGTGCTTAAGCGCAGATTTCTGGCTGAACTCAGCATGGCAATGAGCTTCATCTGGTGGAAGATCTAATAGTAAGATACCATCGACTCCTGCCTCGTAGGCGGTGGTGATGAATCTCTCATAACCGTAGGCGAAGATGGGGTTGAGGTAGGTGAAAAGGACGATGGGAGTCTGGTGTGTGGTGCGGAACTCACGAACCATGTCGAGCACCTTAGGGAGTGTGCAGCCGGCTTTGAGTGCGCGTTCAGCGGCAAGCTGGTTTACTGGTCCATCGGCAAGAGGATCAGAAAATGGAACACCTAGCTCGATGACATCTGCACCAGCATCTGCCAGTCCGCGGATGATACCGAGACTGAGGTCTAAGGTGGGATCACCAGCGGCTACATAGGCGATAAATGCAGGGGTGTTAGTTTTCTTCAGGTTTTGAAAAGTAGCGTCAATTCGGCAGCTCATGGCTGATGATTTACAATGATTGAGTGCAAATGGAAATCCTTTTGTTGGTCTTTTATTTCAGAGCTATCTCTAGTTGCGTGGCTTTAGAATAATTCGTTTATTATATTTGATTTATAGCAAGAAACCCTTATTTTTTGACGTATCCCAGTGACTATGAATTTTCGCCCTGCCATAGCAGCTCTCATTATGCTCTCTAGCCTTTCGGCATATGGAGTTGACTTCAACCGTGATATCCGCCCCATTCTTTCGGATAAGTGCTATCATTGTCATGGGCCCGATCCCGGAACCCGCGAGGAGGATCTTCGTCTTGATACCTTTGAAGGAGCCACGTTGACTGGTGTGATCAAGCCGGGCAAGCCTGGTGAGTCAGAATTCATGAAGCGTATTCTTAACACCGATCCGGATGAAGTGATGCCGCCAGTGAAGTCTCACAAGAAGGTCACCAAGGCTGAGGCTGAGTTGTTTCGGCAGTGGATCGCTGAGGGTGCTGAGTATATGGACCCATGGACTTACTTGGCTCCGGTGAAAGCTCCGACACCAGTGGTCAAGGATGCGAAATGGCCGAGTAACTTGGTCGATCATTTTATCCTCGCTAGGCTGGAATCAAAGGGGCTATCCCCATCTCCAGACGCTGACCCCTTCACGCTCATCCGCCGTCTTCATTTTGATCTTGTGGGCCTACCACCGACTCCCGAGCGAGTTAAAGCCTTCACTGAGGCTGCCAGCAAAGACTACCAATCTGCTATTGAAGCAGAAGTAGATTTCTTATTAGCTTCCCCCCACTATGGCGAAAGGCTGGCTATTTACTGGCTCGATCTGGTGCGCTTTGCAGACACCGTTGGTTACCATGGAGATCAAACTCATAATATCACCCCTTACCGCGACTACGTCATCAATGCCTTGAACAGTAATCTTCGCTTTGACCAGTTCACCCGCGAGCAGCTTGCCGGAGACCTCCTGCCTGACCCCAGTCAGGAACAGATCGTCGCCACTGGATATAACCGGCTCCTGCAAACCAGCCACGAGGGAGGACTACAAGTGGCGGAATACCGTTCTATTTACCTAGCGGACCGGGTGCGGAATGTCTCGGCAGTTTGGATGGGAGCTACCGTTGGCTGCGCGCAGTGCCATGATCATAAATATGATCCTTACTCGGCCAAGGATAACTACCAATTAGGAGCCTTCTTTGCAGATATTGACGATGAAGGTCACTTTAAGGCGGGGACCAATGCGTTGCCCACCAAGCGCCCACCAGAGATGGTTGTCATAAGCGATAAGCTTGCGCAGGACAGGCTCAAGTCGCTGGATACGCAACTGAAAGCGATGGCTGGAGGAAAGGGGAAAGAGATCGCTAATCTGAGCAGACAAGTGAGCACTTCAGTAGGGCAACTAAAGAGAGAAAAAAACGCCAAGAAAAAGAAAGCGTTGCAGACGCAACTGACTGAGGCACGAGCCGCGTTGGCGAAACTTCTGCCGGGTGATTCCCTCGTTCGCTGGAAGCAACTTACTGAGGAACGTAAAAAGGTGGCTTCTAAGGGGCGCCTGACAATGATCACAAAAGCACTAGAGATTCCCAGAATAGTTAGAATCCAACCTCGTGGAGACTTTCTTGATGAATCAGGTGAAATCGTGGAACCCGCTGTGCCGCACTTCCTGCCTCAAATTGAGAAAAAAGGGAGAGCCGATCGGAAGGATCTCGCTAACTGGCTGACCGATGTTGAGAAAGGCACCGGAGGGCTAACGGCGCGCGTGATGGCCAACCGGTTCTTTTATCTCTACTTTGGAACTGGCATCTCTCGCTCTTTGAGCGACTTCGGAGGTCAGGGGCAACCGCCTTCCAATCCGGAGTTACTAGATCGTCTTGCGGTTCAGTTCTATGAATCTGGCTGGGATATCAAGCAGATGGTCCGGCTGCTCACTACATCGAGAGCTTATCGGCAGTCATCCGTGACAACTCCTAAAATCAGGGATCTCGACCCTTACAACCAACTGGTGGCGCACCAGTCACGTTTCCGGCTTCCGGCAGAGTTGATCCGTGATAATGCATTGGCCGTTTCTGGGCTCCTTGAGACGTCGATAGGTGGAGCATCAGTCATGCCCAGCCAGCCCGAGGGGTATTATAGTAACCTCAATTTCCCGATGCGGAAATACCAACAGCACACCGATGAGCGAGTTTACCGCCGCAGCATCTACATGCATTGGCAGCGACAGTTCCTGCACCCGATGCTCAAGGCCTTCGATGCACCCTCCCGAGAGGAATGCTCCGCCGAGCGCGCGCGCTCTAACACTCCGGTTGCAGCACTAAACCTGCTCAACGATCCAAACTTTGTGGAAGCAGCCCGTGTATTGGCTGAACGGATTCTGCAAGAGGGGGGTGAGGATGATATCGGCCGGATGAATTATGTCTACGAAATGGTTCTTTCTCGGCAACCCACAGATGCTGAGCGCAAGACCATGAGTGATCTCTTCATCTACGCTAAAACGGACTTCAAAAAGCGCCCCGGTGCTGCAAAGAAACTCATCAGCATCGGCCAGACTGCTGCCAACCCCAAGTTGGATACCATCAAGCTGGCAGCATGGACGAGCATTTCCCGCGTCTTACTTAACTTGAGTGAAACCACAACTCGCAACTAAATTTTTCTACCCATTTAACTCATTCTATTATGTTTGATCAGTCAGCTAATTTCATCAACCGCCGCACCTTTCTCGCGAAAGGAGGATTCTCCCTTGGAGCAGCCGCTCTGGCATCGCAACTCGGCAAAGCTAGTATTGCGGGAGGAGGCGACCTTAACTTGGGCCAAGTTCCCCATCATGCGCCCAAGGCAAAACGCGTGATCTACCTCTGTATGGCAGGTGGTCCCTCGCACCTTGAGACCTTTGATTACAAGCCTGAACTCGACAAAATTAACGGGCAAGCATTCCCCGAGTCTTTTACTAAAGGGCAGCCCATCGCTCAGCTCCAAGGGAAAGCGCTCAAGGCGCAAGGTCACCTAGGTGGATTCAAGAAATATGGTAAATCCGGACAGTGGATCTCTGATTACCTTCCTTATCACCAGAAAATGGCCGATGACATCACCGTGATCCGCTCGATGGTCACCGAGCAGATTAACCACGACCCGGCGCACACCTTCATGAACACCGGAACGGCTATCAGTGGTAGGCCGTCGATGGGATCATGGGTCAACTACGGGCTTGGATCGGAAACTGAGAACCTGCCCGGCTTCGTCGTCCTAACATCGGTGGGTGGTCGTAACCCACAGCCAATCGCCTCGCGTCAATGGTCATCTGGCTTCCTTCCGTCTGGCTTTCAAGGAGTGGAGTTCAACTCCAGCGGTGACCCAGTGCATTACGTTTCCAAGCCGGCAGGAGTTTCCAGCGGGCATCAAGACGCCCTTATCCGTACCATTCAGGAGCTGGACTCGAAACGTAACGACTTGGTCGATAACCCTGAAATATCAGCCCGTATCAAAGCCTACGAAATGGCATTCCGCATGCAGACTTCGGTACCTGAACTGACTGACTTTGCTGGAGAATCTCAGAAGACACTGGATATGTATGGCGCCACTCCCGGAGACGGTTCTTACGCATCAAACTGCCTCCTTGCCCGCCGCATGATTGAAAAAGGAGTCCGCTTCGTGCAGCTTTACCACCGCGGGTGGGATCACCATGGTGGACTCGATAAATACATGAAAATTTGTGCTGGTCATACTGATCAGGCTACCTGGGCGCTCCTAACAGATCTCAAGCAGCGAGGATTGCTTGAGGACACTCTCGTCGTTTGGGGCGGTGAATTCGGTAGGACACCGATGTTTCAAGGAAAAGGCGGAGCAGGTCGTGATCATCATATCAAAGGCTTCTCCATGTGGATGGCAGGTGGCGGGGTTAAGCCTGGCCTGAGCCATGGCGCTACCGATGAATTAGGATATAACGCGGTTGAGGATATCGTGCATGTGCGCGACTTCCACGCCACCATGCTGCATCTTCTCGGAATCGATCACCACCAGTTTTCAAAGAAATTCCAAGGCCTCGACATGCGCCTCACCGGAGTGAAGCCCGCCCAAGTGATCAAACAGCTTCTTGCCTGATCTGGTTGTTTCGGGCCACACTAGTTTGACGGCTACTGTAATTATTCATCATTTTATTGATTGAAAGCCGGGGTGAATCGGCGATAGTGAGGTCATGAAATGCTTTACTTCGATTCCGTTCAAGTACGTCTTGTTAGCCTTTTCACTAATGGGTTTGCCGGCGAGCGCTCAGGAGAAATTTGATTACAAATCCGTGATAGCCCCGCCGATCTTGGCGATGGCTGCGCCTAAAATGTGGGAAGGTGAGGGGAGAAATATCGGCGAGTTGAATATCCCTGTTTCTACCAATGATGACCTAGTTCAGAAGCATGTTCGGCAAGGGTTCGCGTTGCTACACGCGCAGTGGGATGTGGAGGCGTATCGGCATTTTGCAGCAGCGCTAAAGCGTGAGCCAGACTGCCTGATGGCCTACTGTGGTATAGTGATGAGTCTGTTAGATCCACAGCATGAGTGGAAGGAACATCGAGCCAGGGCGATCAATCGGATGCTGAGTCTGGCGGAGCATAAATCTGGCGAAGGTGAGGGTGCAGAGTATGTTTTCCCTACCAATGAGCGGGACTATGCGATCGCGATAGGTAGTCTTGTAGTGAATGGTCTGAATGCGGGAGCGGCGTCATTTATGGTGCTGGCAGAGAAGTATCCAAATGATTTGCAGTTGTCCTTGTTAGCACCATTTTTTAATCGAGGAAAGTACGATGTCTTTGGTAGCTCTGATGTTAAGCAGGATCGTGCAGTGAGGGAGGTGAAGAGTCTGTTAGATAAAAATCCTGACAATCCGCTGGTGACAAATTTCTATATAATGATGCAGATAGAAGCCCCGTCTAATGCGGTGGATCAGAAAACTGCGGTGCTTCCTTACGCGAAGAAACTTGTGGAACAGAGAGGTGCTGATTACCCTGGCTGGCAGATGATGTTAGGCTACGCGGCATGGAGGACGGGTGAGATGGAGCTGGCGCGTGACTCATACCAGAAGGCGGCGAGTCTGTATGAGGCGTGGAGAAAGGAATCAAAAGCGGGGGTCTCCGAGTGTGATGGATTGATCAGAGCATATTCATTTCTGAGCTTAGTGCATTTCCAGATGGGCGATACTAAGAATCTAGATGTGGTGCTTAACAAGCTGGCTGAAGGTGCTCAAGCGCGCAAGGGGTCGACAGTGTATGCGATTAACTCGTGGAGTCACCAGATGATCCGCGTGAATATGTTCCTGGCCAACGGTGATAAGGAATCGATTAAAAATGCGCTGAAGAGTCTTCCTAAGATCGACCGCAATGATAAGAGCAAAGAGTTATTTAATCTTATGATCAAAGGCTACCAAGCTTATGGGCTAACGCGGAGCTATAAGTTTAGTGGTGAAGATGAGAAGTCCTTCAAGATGTCACAGCTTCTTAATAAGGTGCTAGCCGAACTCAGCAATAAGCGAGCTCAGATAAGAGATAAGCCATATTACACTCAGTATCTGATCTTGGTAAAAGCGCTGAAGTCCTACCATGCCGAGCTAACTGCTGAGATGATAGGTGAGGTCGGCGCGTATAGTTTCTACCAAGAAGCCATCGATCAACAGATGCAGCCCACCAGACATTACCCACCGAATATACTGTATCCGATGGAATATAAATTAGCGAAATCCTACGAAAAAAAAGGCGATATTAAAAAGGCGAGAGAGAGCTATAAGCTCGCGCTCAAGAGGATGCCAAGCCATCCACAGAGTAGATCCGCATACGAGAGGCTGATGGAGCTGTTAGAGGAGTAGGACTAAGACCACTTGGCGTTTGAAAAAAGAAAATAAAGAGGAAGGTTCAGTATCTGGTGATGGCTCAAAGAGTCACACCGTCGTTGATGACTTTGTGGCGCCCCGGTGTGATGGATCGGTGGTGATTCTTTATCAAGATGATGATATTTTGTTGATCGATAAACCTAGTGGCTTGCTTAGTTTGTCCGGTAAGAATCCGCTTAACTGGGATTCGGTTCATTACCGATTAGTGAACGGGCAAGAGGGGGTGAGTCCTGCATTTCCAGAGGCTAAATTACCGCATCGATTAGATTTTGGGACATCGGGAATCATGGTGGTGGGGTTGAATGCGGATTCGGCACAGCACCTCAATAAACAGTTTCAAGAACGCGCGGTCAAAAAGCTCTACACTGCGATGCTAGAGGGCTGGGTTGATGATGATGAAGGGCAGATCTCAGCGGCTATCGCGAAAGATAAAAAACATTTCCCGAGGGTGAAGATTTGCGACACCACAGGCAAAACGGCCATTAGTGAATACACTGTCATCAAGCGTTTGGAGCAGCCACGCCGGAGTTTAGTGAAATTTTCTCCACTTACGGGGCGGACTCATCAGTTAAGGGTGCATAGCCACTCGATAGGTCACCCTATTATCGGTTGCGACCTTTATCATAGCGATCACAGTGAACAGCTGGCAGATAGACTATTACTACATGCTAGTGATCTGTATTTTGAGCATCCCGCTCAACCTGACGGCGCAGAACGATTCCATAGAAATTGTCCATGCCCATTTTTAGAATAACGGGGTAGTCATCAGTGGGTGATTTAAAAGAGATGGTCAGAAAAAAAGTGAATACGCCTCCTATAGGTGTACCACAAAAATTCTAAGCACATCATGCTTTTTTATAATAGATTGTGTTCACAACGATCTTAAACTATAGAGTCTATACAAAATGAGTTCTGAAAAATTACTATAAGAAAAATATGGGTCTTCCATAAGTGCAGATAAATTTAATGCGACCCAAAAATTGTCATATGTAAATGAATCAATGCTTAAGTTTATTTCACAGCAAACAGTTCTTTTCATTGCAACTTCAGATAGAGAAGGCAATTGTGATAACTCTATCCGCACAGGGGCAGCAGGTTTTGTTAAAGTTCTAAGTCCAAAAACAATCGATTATCCAGAATATAGGGGGAATGGTGTTTATGCTAGCTTAGGCAATATTGAAGAAAATCCTCATGTAGGAATGCTCCTGGTTGATTTTCTTGGTTCTGTATAGGTTTAGATATTAATGGAAAGGCAAGAATTCTGGAAAGTATTCCTAATTTGATAGACTCACTTGCTGAACGGTGAGTAGAAATAGAAGTCGAAGAGGCTTATATTCATTGTTCAAAACACATTCCAAAGTATGTGCTTCAAAATAAACCGATTCACTGGAATTCTGATAAACCTCAGCACAAAGGAGGCGACTTTTTCAATATTTCAAACCAGGAATAAATACGGAAACAAGCCAGGCCTTTGCAGTCTATTTATTATCTGACTATCCATCTTAGCTTAAGTGGGTTGAAGGGTCCCCTGGAATTGTCCACGTCCGTTTTTAGAGTATTTTATTAATCTCTCTACCTAACTTCGGCCACCATTCTCGAAAATTAGTGACCATTCGTCATGGGCGGTTGGTTGAGCCTCGCTGGTTAGCTGTTCTCTATCTGTGCTGGTTCTATTTAGCTCAATGCGGTAATTCTCATATCATGAAATGTCTCTGTAATCTCTGTAATCTATAGAGTGTTCTCGTTCTTGATGATTAGCACTCCTTTGGCATTTTTTCCGGCGAGTAGATCGTTGAAGGCGGCGGGGAGTTGATCGAGGGTGTAGGTGTTGGTGACTAGCTCATCGATCATGAGTTTATTCTGGTCGTAGAGGGAGAGGATACGCGGGAAGTCTACCTCTGGTCGGCAGCAGCCGTAGAGGGGATTGATGTAGATTTTGTCCCACTCGAAGAGTGTGGCATCGAAAGAAATTGTTTGTTCAATCCCGCTGCACTGGACTGCGGTGCCGCCATTCCTGATAAAGGCTAGTGGTGCGTCGCCGAGCGATGGGATGGCGGTGCTTTCGAAACAATAATCTGCGCCTCTTCCGTCACATTCTTGCTTAACGGTAGCGGCACATTTTCTTAGACCGGCATCTTCTTTGGAAGCGAGGAATGTGTGAGTGGCTCCGAATTTTTTTGCGATAGGAAATTTAGTTTCATCCACGTCCACTGCGATCACCTTGGCGGCTCCGCTGAGAGCTGCCGCTTGGATGGCATTGAGTCCTACGCCACCACAGCCTAGGACTACGACGCTGCTACCGGCTTCTACTTTGGCGGCATTGACTACTGATCCATAGCCGGTCATCACTCCGCAGCCTATGAGACAGGCGGAGGAAAAGGGGATGTTATTACTGATTTTCACCACGGCTTCTTGGCGGACGAGGCTGTGAGTGGCCATGGTACCAAGGTGGAATGATCGCACGATAGGCGTGCCCTTAAATAGCGTGCTTTCGAGGCGTGCGTGACCGGACATGTTGCCGGTGACGGGTGAGTTGTTCTCGCAGATGGCGGTGCGGCCGCTGGCGCATTGGAAACAGTGTCCGCATGGGATGGCCCAGTTTAGCAAGACGCGGTCGCCGACTTCTATGGCTGTGACATCTTTACCAATTTGTTTTATGATGCCTGCGCCTTCGTGACCAAGAAGGACTGGTTTTCCCCAGCTTAATGAGTCGTAATCCGTGTGGCAAATCCCAGCGGCATGTATTTCTACGAGGACTTCATTAGCTTGTGGTGGCTGGATGGTGATCTCTTCTATGGAGAAATTCCCTTTGCCGTCGGCGATGGCGGCTCTTGCTTGGATGGATGATTGGCTCATATTTAGTAATTCTTGATGGTTGCTGCATCAAGGATTACTAAATATTGAGAGGATGGTAAATACTGATAGTGAGTGAATTTATGTTTTCTCTTTTTTCTCAGGTTCTACTTTTTTAGCTTCTTCTTTTGCTGGCTTGTCTGGGACGAACTTTAGGACGATGCCGTTGATGCAGAATCTCTGGTCTTTTGGGGTATTGAAGCCTTCGCCTTTGAAGAGGTGACCTAGGTGTGCGTCACATTTAGCGCAGTTGACCTCGGTGCGGATAGAGCCAAATGAGCGGTCTTCTTTGGTGGTTACGTTGTCGGCTTTCGCAGGGTCGTAGAATGCTGGCCAGCCGCAACGGGCATCGAACTTTTCTTTGGATGAGAAGAGCTTGGCTCCACATCCAGCACAGTGATAGGCACCGGCTCCTTGTTTTTTGAATTGCTTGTAAATATCGCCGTTAGGTCTCTCGGTGCCAGATTTTCTAGCCACTTGGAACTGTTCTGGAGTGAGAATTTTTTTCCACTCAGCCTCGGTTTTGACTACTTTTTCGGTGGGTTCTTCTGGTGCTTTATTAGATGTTTCCATAGTTTTCTTGGCTTGGCATGATGTTAGAGTGACCGCGAATACGACGGTGCTTAATAGGTAGTTGAGTATTTTCATAGCATGGATAAGAGTTTTGTATGACTCACGTTATTCCAATTTTCTAAAGATGCAACTCAGCAAATGCTTGATGCGGATTCTGGATCTGCCTAAGGTCAGTTGTGATAATAAAACTAGGTAGCCTTGATGTGCTTGCAGCCGGTGGTGCCGTCCCACCCATATTTGTGTTATTGACACTAGTGCTGAGCTCAGTGGTGGTGGTTTCTTTGCTGTGCTCACGACTGAAGCAATCGCTTCTGATAGGTTATTTTGTCTGCGGTCTGATCTTATCTAACAGCGGGATTTTAGGCTGGGCTGGTGTGGGCGAGACCGAACTCATAGATAACCTTTCAGAGATCGGTATTGTGTTACTACTATTCACGCTGGGGATAGAATTCTCTGTTAAAGAGCTGAAGGCGCTACGCAGGCCTGCATTGCTGGGTGGTGGACTGCAGGTGGGGCTTTGTATTATCATCGCGATGGGCGTGGGGATGATGCTTGGTCTGGGCTGGCAGTCATCACTTCTGTTAGGCTTTATGGTGTGTTTGTCATCGACCGCGGTGAGTCTAAAAACTTTTCAAGATCTTGGGCTGCCAGAGAGTCCGCAGGCTAGGGTGACGCTGGGCATGGCGGTTTTTCAGGACTTGATGACAATTTTATTTATGGTGCTGCTTCCGGCTATCGTGAGTGACTCTAGTGACTCAGGTGGTGACTTGGTTTATGCTTTATTGAAGGGCTTAGGGTTCACGGCTTTTCTGGTGGTGATTAGTAGGTTCGGGCTGCCACAGATGCTGGATGCTGTGGCTAAATCTAGGAGTAGGGAATTATTTACCGTCACAGTGATCGGTCTGTGTGCTGCAGTGGCTTTACTCAGCGGCGTGCTGGGGCTGAGTCCTGCGTTGGGTGCCTTTGCCGCTGGCGTGGTGGTGAGTGAGTCTATCTATTCTCACCGAGTTTTATCTGATATTCTGCCATTTAAGGATCTATTCTTGACGATCTTCTTCGTATCAGTAGGCTTGCTGATCGATCTGGAACTGGTGATGAAGGAATGGCCCTTGGTGTTGTTGATCACCGTTGTTCTAGTGGTGGTGAAGGGTGGCATCGTTTACGTGGCTGCGAGATTATCTGGACTGCAAAGCAGCCGGAGTCTGGTGGTGGCCGCAGCGCTGTGTAGCATGGGAGAATTTTCGATCGTGGTGCTGAACAGGTCGATGGATTTACAAGTTTTTGATGCTCGGATAGAACAGCTGATTTTAGCGAGCACTGCGCTGAGCATGGCGCTGGTTCCTACGCTGATGAAGTTAGGCGTAAGTTTTTGTAGAAGGAGAAGTTATAGGAGTGTGAACCCCAGTAAAAATAAAAAGGGGCGAGGTAAGAAGGAGAGTAAGTGGGAGCATGAGATAGGGGTTATCGGTAAGATAGAGGACCTCCACGATCATGTGATCATCTGCGGCTATGGGCCAGTCGGGCAAAATTTACACAAAAATCTGCAATCACTGCATATACCGGTGGTGATCTTGGAGATGAATCCTATGACGGTGAAACATCTGATAGGGGAGGGGCATCTTGCTTTATTTGCAGATGCGCGCGACCGCGAAGGGCTGAAGGCTGCTAGGATAGAGGATGCACGCGGGCTCGCTGTGACGTTTCCGGATAAGCCCATTTCACTCGCCATTGTGCATACTGCGAGGGAGATGAAGGAGACATTACTGCTCTACGTGCGGTGTAAATTTAGAGCGGATCTGGCGGATTTTGAAGAGGCGCGGATCGACCATGTGCTGCTGGATGAAGAGCAGAGTGGGCGGGCGATGATCAAACGCGTGATGCTAAGTTACTCTGAGGAATTTGATGAAAGCTGGATGTAGATGGGCTAGGGGAGATTTTAAATCCACTTGTATCCACTTGTATCCACTTGTATCCACTTGTATCCACTCTTATCCACTACCCGATCAGTGACGTATCACTGATCGGGATAGCGTTTAGGGGCTTAGTGCGTCACTACGGATTCCATTGTGGGAATTGCCTCTAAGAGTTTCTTGGTGTAGTCGTGTTCAGGGTGGTTGAAGAGTTGTTCTGCCTCACCGTATTCTACGATTTTTCCTTTGTGCATGACGGCGATGTTGTCGGCTAGATAGCGGACTACGGAGAGGTCATGCGAGATGAAGATCATGGTGAGGTCTAGCTCATCACGGAGCTTGAGAAGGAGGTTGAGAATCTGCGACTGAATGGAGACATCGAGCGCTGAGACGGGCTCGTCTGCGAGGATGAGCTTAGGCTCTGGCGCGAGCGCTCTGGCGATGGCAATACGCTGACGTTGACCACCTGAGAATTCATGCGGGTATTTCTTCATGAAGGATGGGTTTAAGCCTACGCGCTCCATGAGTGTCACCACTGCATCCATCATCGCTGATTTGTTTCCTTTCAGTCCAGGGTGCCGCTGTAGCAGAGCCTCTGAGAGCGTGGAGAAAATGGTCATCCTCGGATTAAGTGATGCGTAGGGGTCTTGAAATATCATCTGGAAGTCTAGTCTCCGCAGACGCACTTCATTAGAGGTAAGTTTTGTGAGGTTCTCACCTTCCAAAATAATGTTCCCCGAGGTGGCTGGTATGAGCTGCATAATAGTACGCGATAGGGTGGATTTACCGCAACCTGACTCTCCCACGAGCCCTAGGATTTCGCCTTTCTGTATAGATAAAGATATGCCGTCGACAGCCTTCACTGAGTCGACTTCTTTCTGAATGAGAATCCCTTTCTTGATAGGGAAATGGGTTTTGACGTCTTGGAGATCTAGGAATGAGCTTTTCATTTGAGATTTGATTTTTTGATTTTTAGTTAATAACTACGGCCCCAGATGGCTCTGGCTTTGGTCGGGTTACCGGTGACTAGGCAGGGAGCTTCGTCGCCATTTTGCTGATCGTTAGGGAAACAGCGGATAGCGATTTTGTGTTTCTTGCTGAGGGCTTCTTCTTCCTCATTGCTAGCTGCCCAAGGAGTCGTCAACCATCCTGGCTGGTCGTTTTCTGTCCAGTGTTTTTCGAATTCTGTTAGGCCGGTGCAGGCGGTAATGTTAGAGTCGCGGAGTTCGATGGCTCGGTTTAGAATTTCGGTTTGGATTTCTTCTAACGTGTCGGTACAGTCGCGGATGAATTCTTCTTTTTCCATGAAGTGTTTTTCAAACGGATCCTGGTCTCTGCGCTGCATGCAGACTTTCCTCGCTTCTAGATCCCGTGGGCCTATTTCAATGCGGATGGGGGCGCCTTTCTTGACCCATTCCCATTTTTTAGCACCGCCGCCGAGGTCGCGTTTATCTACTTGGACGCGGAGTGGTTCGCCGTGGAAATCTTTGTGGCGGAGGGTGGTGGCGAGTGCTTCACAGGCATCGATGATGGCATCGCGTGAGTCTTCTTTAGGAGTGACAGGGATGATGATGATCTGCTGTGAGGCAATACGCGGCGGGCAGATGAGGCCATCGTCATCTGCGTGCGCCATGATGAGGGTGCCGATGAGACGGGTGGAGACGCCCCATGAGGTGGTCCAGGCGTGCTGCTCAGTATTGTCTCTTCCTGTGAATGAAATGTCCTGCGCTTTGGAGAAATTCTGTCCTAGGAAGTGTGATGTCCCGGCTTGAATAGCCTTCTTATCCTGTACCATGGCCTCTACTGTAAGGGTCATGTCTGCACCTGGAAATCTCTCCACCGCTGACTTTTCACCTGGGATGACTGGGATGGCGAGGTGATTAGTGATGAAGTCTGTGTAGATGCCGTGCATGAGGCGGGTTTCGGCGATGGCCTCTTCCTTTGTCTCATGAGCGGTGTGTCCTTCTTGCCAGAGGAATTCTGCCGTGCGTAAGAATAAGCGAGTTCGCATTTCCCAGCGCATTACGTTCGCCCACTGGTTAATGAGGAGTGGGAGGTCGCGGTAAGAGTTCGTCCAGCGCGAGAATGCTGCCCCGATGATGGTCTCTGAGGTAGGACGGATGACGTAGGGTTCTGTGAGCTTTCCTGAGGGAATCATCTTGGTGCTTCCGTCTTCTTGTTTTTCAGCTTCCAGGCGGTGGTGGGTGACCACTGCGCATTCGGTAGCGAAGCCTTCTGCATGATCAGCTTCTTTCTCTAAGTATGAAAGAGGGATGAGTAGTGGGAAGTAGGCGTTCTGGTGTCCGGTGCGTTTGAAATATTTGTCGAGTTGCTGCTGAATATTTTCCCATAGTGCGTAGCCCCATGGCTTGATTACCATGCATCCGCGTGTTTCAGAATTTTCTGCCATATCAGCTGCTTTAATAACCTGCTGGTACCATTCAGGGAAATCTTCGGATCGTGTTGGTGAGATCGCGTTCTTAGGTTGTTTTGCCATGCGCTGAGTGAAGAGAAAAATGACCAGACTGGAAAGAGTAAAATGTGATTTAAAATGGCAAAATAGAAACTTACTATGCAGTGATGAACCATTAATTTCAGTGCATCTTAGAAATTGTTAGAGAATATAATCAATATGAAAGACCTTAATGTGCTTTATTTTCAGTGAGCTATGATCTTATGTAGTATGAAAAAGTAACTCCCTTACGTAGCATTTCACTATTTTTATCACGTTTATTCTCGCCAAACCTTCGATTGGTTCGTTAGATTATTCCTAATCAAGATAAATTATGAACATTAACAGACTCAAATTCCTATTGTCCGCGCTACTCATGTTAGTATTGCCCGCTTCCCTTGCTATGGCTCAGTATAAAGTTGAAATCGATAAACCAGAGATAGTAGAAGTGAAATCTCCTCAACTTGGCCAGTTTTCAGCTAAGAAAAATTTTACGGCAAAAGACTGGATGGAGATAGAAGTTAAATTCAAAGTGGAGGTTCCACCAAAAGATAGAGATAAAGTGAAGTTCTTGGATAAGGTGACGGTGAAATGGTATGTAGCGGCTAAAAATCCAGATACAGGTAAAGGTTTCATCCTTATGGAGAAAGAAGTCACTCATGTGAATGTTCCTGTTGGCGAAGATATTTACGCCTCTGTCTATCTCTCTCCGAATTCTGTTAAGAGGCTGACTGGTGGTGAGCGCGTTAATAAGGCTGATATCGAGCAAGTGGGTGGAGAAATTTTGGTCAACGGTCAGCAGCCTGTGAAGAACTCAGGATTTTTCAGTAAGAACACTCAAGGGAAGTGGTGGGCCAGCGGTAAACTTTCACGCTACGATAAGATTCCTCTTCTCAATAAAGACGAAACTCCTTTCAAGATTCTCTGGTATGGTCGTTACGCTGAGATCGAGGTGAAACGCTAGTAGCCCTCATATAGATTAACCCTCACTAAACCTGAGGTAGTCTTCAATTTAGTTAAATTTAACACATATATACAAATATGGCTGATCCACAGTCAATAGTAGCTTTAAATATAGGGTCACAACAAGTGACAATGGGATTACTGACCGTTTCTAGTAATGGTGGTCTCATCTTGAAAAAGTATGAATCTTCGTCGATTCTAGCAGATCCTGCCGCTGAGATGACTCGTCTTCCTCAGATCCGTATGGCGATTGCTGAGTTAGTGAGCCATCTTGATTTGTCAAAAGAGACAGTGAGCTACGCCATTTCTGGGCAGTCAGTTTTTACCAGATTTGTAAAGCTTCCTTCGCTTGAGGATGATGACATTGAGCAGCTAGTTGCCTTTGAGGCGCAGCAGCACGTGCCATTTCCTATTAATGAAGTTGTTTGGGATTGGCAGTTGTTGAATTCTGCCGCAGGACAGCAAGAAGTAGTTCTCGTAGCGATCAAGGCAGACGCTCTAGATGATATCAATGAATGTGTTACTGATGCGAGTCTCGTTACGGGGCTCGTAGATGCCTCGCCGATGGCATTGGCGAATGCATTTGTCTATAATTACGGCGACCTAGAAGAGCCCGCACTGATGATCGACATTGGAGCGAGAACCAGTAATCTAGTTTACTTGGACGGAAAGAAAGTTTTCACAAGAACCATCGCGATTGGTGGTTCCACGCTTACCACGGCTATTGCTAAGGAATACAACGTACCATTCATCGAGGCTGAATCTCAAAAGTGTACCAATGGACTTGTCGCACTGGACACACGCCACACTTCACAGTTAGACGAACTCACTGCCGCACTTGGGAGCTGTATCAGAACAGCGCTGAACAGGATGCCAGCAGAAATCGCGAGGACGACTAACTTTTTCCGTAGTCAGCATGATGGCTCAGCTCCGAAGCGGATATTCCTAGCTGGTGGAGGGTCTAATCTCCCAATGATTTCTGACTTCTTCCAAGATAAGCTACGGCTGCCTGTGGAGTTTTTCAATCCACTAAAAAGAGTTTCTGTTGGTCAAGAAGTCGATGTAGATAAAGTTTCTTTAGAGGCTCACCAGCTCGGTGAACTCATCGGACTCGGTCTGCGTTCTATTGATAAATCTAGGCTAAACATAGATCTTGTTCCTGAGGCGGTCCAGAATGAGCGAGATGACGCGGAGAAGCGCCCTAAGATTATCATCGCATCAGCTGTCATCATAGCGGCCTGCGCGGTATTCTGCGTGAGTGGTTTTTTATCGAAAAGTAATGCAATCAAAGAAGCGGGCATACAGGTGAAAATAGCTAAAGACCTTGGTGTCTTCGCGGCTCCTATCAATGCCGAGCTTAAAGACGCTGACGAGATAGCTAACATCGTAGGCCTCTACAAAGGCGTAGTGGACTCTAGGGTCATGTGGCTCGATGGACTCAGCGATATCAAAAAACACTTCGCGCATCCAGAGCTATGGGTCATAGGAATGGAGCCATTAGTCAATTTTGATCCAAACGTCGAAGAAGGAGGTCCTGCATACCAAGGCTTAATTAACAAAGGGATTCAAAATACAGCTTATGGTGTGACTGCAATTACTGTGCCCAAAGCAGCGCCAAAGAAGATTGGCAATAAGCTTAATCCTGCCTACGTCGCTCCAATGATCAACGCGATCAAGGTGCGAGGCTACTGGCGAAGTGACTCAAACGGACTGGTGCTCACGCAACTCCAGAATCTCATCGAGAATTCTGATGTGTTCGGCAGAGAAATTTCTAGGAAATCTGGAAATAGCATGAAAAAATTCATCCTAACAAACCCAGATATTGTAGTCGAGAATGCCACTTCACCAGCTGATGATGAGCTTGGTGCACCATTCACAATAATCATCCCTTTAAATAATCCTATTTTACTAAAATAATCACCATGAGCTGGTACCACGAAAATAAATTTGCCGCCACATTACTCGGAGTCACAGTTGTGGCTTCTGGTGCGCTTGCCTACCTGGGCATGAGCGCAAATTCTGATGCGGATGTAGCAAGGAAGAAAGAGCAGATAGCGGTGAAAAAAATAGACGCCCTGCAAGCTGCCAAGCCATATCCAAATGAAGAGAATGAGCAGATGCTTGCTGATGGTTTAGCGATATTTGCAACAGATACTAAGAGATTTCAGGACAATATGCTAACATTCCGTCCTGAGAAAATGCGAAGGCTCTCAGCGAATGAATTCAATGGCGAAGTTTCTCGATACATCAGAAAGCTCACTAGCTACTATAGATCAAAAGAGATCGAGCTTCCCAACACGAAGGTAAAAAAATCCTATTTTGGCATGGAGCTATACGCAAGTAATATGGCTAATGAGGCACACATAAGCTATCTGGAATATAATCGCCAGGCGCTAGATTGGTTATTCACTACCTTGGCAAATTCTGGTATCGAGAAAATCAATAATATCTATCGTGACCCAGTAGCAGAAAACTTAGGAGATGCTTCTAAGCCAGCTGCCAGCCCCAAAGGCCAGAGATCGAATAAGAAGAAAAATGTAAGACCTGCTGCCTTAACTTCAGTCTATGACGGACTTCCTATAGAGATCACCTTCACAGGCACAGAAGCTAGCCTTCAGAAGTTCATGACAAAAGTCGCTGCTGGTGATGAATATTTCTTCGCTATCAAGTTTCTTAAAATCCGTAATGAAGAACAAGAGCCAGTGATTCTCTCTAACGCTACATTCGCAGCTACAGCGGCACCAGTAGAAGGTGCTGTGCCAGTCCCTGCCCCAGCCGATGGAGCAGGATTCGCTCTCGGCACAGGATTTGATTTCGGTGAGGATGCTTTTCCTGCAGCAGTAGATAAAGAAATCATTAAGCAAGTAATCGGTGATGAGAGGATCACTGTTTTCATGCAGCTTGAACTGGTTCTCTTTAAGGAGGCGTCCAGCGTCATTATTCCGCGTCTCAAGAAAGAGAAGCCGCTCAAAAAATCTTCAAAAAAAGGTTCACTTAAATAATTAGAAAACAAAAAATTATTATGTCTTGGTTATCAGAAAATTACGATAAAGTTGCACTTGGTGCTGCCGCTGCAGTGGCGCTTGCAGTGGGATACTCAGTCTTCTCTGGAGGAAATGAAGTGGTTGCCCCAAAAGTAGCAATTCCGAACAATACCGTAGAGATAGAGCAGAGAAAAACGCTCTCTCTCGCACATGAGAAATTCTCCGGTGAATACGCTTTCGAGCCTAAGCAGATTGACGGCATCGAAGTGCAGAGTTTTGTCTCGTTTCCACTCTACAGCATCAAGGGCAAGCCGGGAGTACAGCCGCTCACGGATGACTATGAAATTCATCCAGGAATGCGGCTTGGATGGTGGAAGCAATATGATTTTCAGGACTATAGCAAGAGTGATGGTCCAGAACTGGACGCGGATAAAGATGGTTTTAATAACCGCGAAGAATTCGATGGGAAGACAGACCCGACAGATGCAAAGAGTCATCCTGACTTCATCGCGAAGCTGAAATGTGATGGTGTTGAAGGTCTGCCGTATAGTATGAACTGGACGGATTTAGATGGGAAAAAAGCTAATTTTACATTCAAATTCAAGGGTAGATCATCGATCACTACTACAGGAGTAGGTAATACTTTTCCAAAGAGCGGTAGAAATAAGTCATTCATTAATCGGTTTGAAATTCTTGAGAGAGCACAAGATCCAGATATTCCTGGCGAAAATGGTCAATATTACCTTCTTCAGGATAATGGTAAGCTTCAAGGCAAGAAAAAATTGAAGCTCTATTATAGACAAAGAGAAGAGTTGGAAGATTGGACGGGTAGTTTCTCATTAGACATTGAAGGGTCAAGTGCTCCATTTCCTGTCCCAGAGGGCGGATCATTCTCGCTGCCATATGACGAGAAGGCTAAGTTGAAGCCCTACAAATTTAAGTCTAAGAAAGGTAATCTGGCTGAAATCGAATACGACATGAAAGGCAAAAAATCCAGCATCGAACTAGACATACCACCACCGAAAAAAGCATCTAGGTAGCATGATTTCCTAGCAGTCAATAATAAAAAGCAATTAATTATATTAAGAAATTTTACAAAAAGTAAAAAAAACGCTTCACAAACCACCCTAAAATAAACGAACATAAATCTAATCATGGAAAACACACCCACGCACCGATCCAGCAAAACAGCAGCTATTTTAATGGCAGCTGCATTAGCCATGCCGATTGTAGTTTCTAGCACAGCATCTGCTCACGAGAATAGTCTCGTGAACAAAGAAATCGCTAAAAGAGAACTACAAATAGTAGAGGCAGACAAAGCAATCCTCGTTGGGCGCAAAGCCTACGCGGACCGAGATTACGAAGAAGCAGTCAATCAGTACCGCAAGGCAGTCACAATGTTGCCCCAAGGTCGGATAGCTTCTGACAGACGTAGCGTATACATCGGCCATCTCCTCGATGGCTCTATTGCGCTTTCACAGCAATTTCGTAGAACCGGCAGATACACAGAAGCCAGAGAGCTTCTTGATAATGTCCTAGAGAAAGATCCAGGAAACGTGGTTGCTAAAAAGCACCTCGAATACCTAGATGATCCTATCCGCACTAGCCCTACACTCACCTACACACATGTGAAGAACGTGGAGAAGGTGCGTAAGCTACTTTACAGAGCGCATAGTTACTATGATCAAGCTCAGTTTGATCACGCTACACTTGAGTTTAAGGAAGTTCTCAGAATAGACCCATACAACAAAGCGGCAAGACGCGGTTTGGAGAAAGTAAGTGCAGCTAAGGCTGACTACTATCGTGCTGCCTATGATCAGACCAGAGCAGCGATGCTCACACAGGTAGATCAAGCATGGGAAGTAGCCGTTCCACCAGCGATCCAAGAGGGTCAAGACGGAATAGGTTCAAACTTGAATCCTACAGTCAATCCTGCACTTTACTTGAGGCAGAAGCTTCAGGGAATCATGCTTCCACAAGTGGATTTTGATAATGACGCGACAGTGAGAGATGCGATTAACTTCTTACGCCAGAGAGCCAGAGAGCTTGATACGGCAGAACTAGATCCGAACAAAAAAGGTCTCAACTTTGTTTTCCGTAACCCTACTGTTGTAGATGGCGGTGAAGGAATGGGTGACCCAGATGCTGCGACAGTTCAAGGTGATAAGATCGAGGACATCAGTCTCGGTGAGCTTAGAATAAGTAACATCCCTATGGAAGAAGCTCTCAGACAGATTTGTCAAATGACTGGGCTTCGTTATAAAGTAGAGAACTACTCAATCGTTATTCTTAAAGCTACTGACGTAGATGATAATGAAATGTATGCCCGCACATTCCGTGTCCCACCGGATCTCAGAAACCTCATTAGCGATGGCCCTGGCGGCGATGGCGGTGCTGGTGCCGACGATCCGTTTGGCGAAGACTCTGGAGATACTGGCGGCACTAAGAAAAGCATAGCAGATCTGCTCGAGCTTCAAGGAATCAAATTCCCAGAAGGTGCTACAGCTGGTTTTAGTAAGGCGAGATCTACTCTCACAGTCAGAAACACAGCCAATGCACTCGACCAAGTGGAAGAGTTAGTAAATGAGCTTAGCTTGAGAAAGCCAAGACAGATCAAAATGCTCACTAAGTTTGTTGAAATTTCACAAGAGAACACAGATGAGCTCGGCTTTGATTGGATCATCTCGCCGTTTGGGATTTCTTCTAATAGCTCATTCATGAGTGGAGGAACCCTAGGCAATGGACCTAACAAAACGGCTTCAGACTTCGTTAGTCCAATAGCTGGCGTAAGTGTTCCTGGTATTCCTAACGCGGCTAACGAGAGTGTGAATAACATTGTAACTGGTGGTAATCGCTCAGGTGATTTTGCGGTCAGCAGAGACAGCATTGATTCATTCTTGAATAATCCTAACCGTACCGCCCAGAATAGCAGTGTTGCTCCTGGTATCCTCTCGCTCACTGGTCTCTTCACAGACGGTCAGGTGCAGATGATCATGCGTGGACTCTCTCAGAAGAAAGGTGCTGACGTAATGACCGCTCCAAGTATTGTATCTCGCTCAGGTGAGAGAGCTACTATCGAGATTATTCGTGAGTTTATCTATCCTACTGAATATGAGCCACCTGAGCTACCACAGTCAGTTGGTGTAGGTGGTGGTCTCGGTGGTGACGGTAATGGTGGAAACCAGGGAGGTAATATTTTCCCAGTTACTCCAGCTACTCCGACAGCGTTCGAGACTCGTAACACGGGTGTGACTCTAGAAGTAGAGCCTATTCTAGGTGAAGATGGTTATACTATCGACCTCACCTTCAAACCTGAGATTGTTGAGTTTGAAGGATTCATCAACTACGGATCACCGATTCAGTCACCTGGCACAGATGCGCTTGGTAACCCGATCACGATCACGATCACAGAGAACCGCATCGAGATGCCGGTGTTCTCCACACGTCGTGTGAATACCTCACTCACTATCTATGACGGTCACACAGTGGCAGTAGGTGGACTCATGAGAGAGAATGTGCAGAACGTAGAGGACAAAGTGCCGATACTTGGAGATCTGCCACTCATTGGGCGTTTATTCCAGACTAAGGCCGAGAACCACATTAAGAGTAACCTCATCATCTTTGTTACCGCGCGTATCATCGATGCTACTGGCCAGCCAGTGTCTCAGACAATAGTCGGAGCTAGTGGTGCAATAGGTGCATCTGGTGATGGTGGTAGTCTTCTTCCTGCAATTGCAGACTAAGCAGAACATCAGTGATCATTAAATAAATTTCAAAGCGGAACCGTTCATTCGGTTCCGCTTTTTTTGTATCTATTACATGAGCTAAGAATTTGCGTGTATTTCGTCATTTAAGCTGTTAGCAATAATCAATGAAATCGTTTGGCCTAACTGGAGGGATTGCCACTGGGAAATCTACCGCTGCGAAGATGATGCAGGCGGCTGATCCAGACCTAGTGGTCTTCGATGCAGATGACTGCGTGCATCAGCTCTATCAAGATCAAGAGGTTTTGATAGAGATCAGGGAAATGTTTGGCGTTGAGTCTTTAACCGCTGATGGACAGCTCAATAAAACTTACCTCCGTGAGGTAGTTTTTACTGATGAAGAACAGAAGAAAAGGTTACAAGACTTCATTCACCCAAAAGTGAGAAAAGAATGTCTTGCGTTGCAGGCGGAAGCGTTCCATAGTCGCAGCGCATCGCTGTTTGTTGCCGACATTCCACTTTTATTTGAAGGTGGATTTGACTTTGGTCAGGAGGCAAATCTGGTGGTTGCTGTATCGCGTAAGACGCAGGTGCAGCGGCTGAAAATGAGGAGCGGATTCGACGATGCCACGGTTTATGCCATTCTTGCGGCCCAACTCCCCATTTCTCATAAGGAGAAATATGCCGATGTTGTGCTATGGAATGAAGGACCAAGAGCTGTGTTAGAAGCACAGGTAAATAGATTTATAAAACATCAAAAGATCATGAGCGAAGAAGCGCAAGAAGAACTAAACCTAGGTGAGGATACAAATCCGGCAGAAGCAAAAACTGTTAAACCTAAGAAAGCGGAGAAAGCAGAGCCTGCACCAGAGTCTAAAGTAATAGCCCAGCCTAAAGTAGAGGCAAAGGTAGAAGCAGATGCTGTAATGGAAGCTGAGCAAAAAACAGAAACAATCCCAGAGCAGCCTGTAGAGCAAGCTAAGCCTGAGGAGCCAAAGTATGATGTTCCGAAAGAATTAGTCGTTAATGAATTCCGTGAGAAGCCATTGGCTGAACTCCATGCATTAGCTGATTCATTGCCGATCAAGGTGCAGCCGATGGCGATGAAGAGTCAGCTGGTGTTTGATGTGCTTTCATTTTATGCAAAACACGGCACTGTGCTAACGGGCTACGGATTCATGGAGCAGGCAAAAGATAACTACGCAATGCTCCGTTGTCCCAAGAAATCCTTTAAGACATCACCGGACGATCTCTACATCGGTGGTGACCTCATCAAAAAGCACGGTCTCTGCGTAGGCCAAAAAGTCACTGTCAAAATGCGTGCCCCACGAGGTAGAGATAAGTATCTTTCAGCCATGGAGGTGCTCTTAGTGGAAGACTTAGAAATTTCAGACTACGTGAAGCCAGAGCCTTTTGATAAGCTCACCGCGCTTATTCCAAACGAGAGAATCATTCTCGAAAATGGGGTAGAAGGTGGATTGGCTGTTAGATTAGTGGATCTAGTAGCTCCGCTAGGAAAAGGGCAGAGAGGATTGATCGTAGCGCCTCCGAGAGGTGGTAAGACGATTCTGCTGAAGAAGATAGCTCAATCCATCAAAGCAAATCATAAAGAAGTGGAGCTAATTGTTCTTTTGTTAGACGAGCGTCCAGAGGAAGTTACTGATTTTGAGGAAACGGTTGATGCAGAAATTTTCAGCTCCACATTCGATGAACCATCTCGCAGGCATGCTCAGGTTTCTGACTTAGTGTTAGAGAGGGCGAAGAGACTTGTAGAATTAGGCAAGGATGTGGTGATTCTGTTAGACTCACTCACACGTCTAGCTCGTGGGCATAATAATTCACAGAAGGGTGGAGTCATAGGTTCTGGTGGACTTAACCCGCAGGCTCTACAGAAGAGTCGCAAGTTCTTCGGTGCTGCTAGAAATGTAGAAGGTGGCGGCAGCCTCACTATTTTAGCGACTGCTCTCGTAGAAACTGAAAGCCGGATGGACGAAGTTATCTTTGAGGAATTCAAGGGCACTGGCAACATGGAGATTAGGCTAGATCAGGAGCTCGCTGAGCGTAGGATTTACCCAGCGATTCATATCCCGCAGAGTGGGACACGTAATGATGATCGACTCTATCATCCGGAAGAAATGCAGAAGGTGTTAGAGGTTCGCCGAGTGATCGCGGCATTGCCCGTGGGTGATGCGCTTCAGACGCTTCTGAAGGCTCTTAGTAAGACACAAAATAACACCGAGCTCCTCCTTAAAGGAATTTAAAAAGAATCTAACAGATGATAGAAACAACACAGCAACTCAGTGATTATTTTGAGTCCCTAGAAGGGGACTTCCGTGCCATGGATCTAGAGGGTGATAGCCTCTATCACTACCATGAGAAAATTTCTTTAGTACAGTTTACCGATGGTGAAAAGCATCAACTGATCGATCCGCTAGCGGTTGAGGATATGCAGCCGCTCAAGGATTTCTTGAAAGACGGTAAGCTTTGGATGCATGGAGCCGACTACGACATCGTGATGATGCGCAAGGATCTAGACGTCGTCCCTCCAGTCATCTGGGATACCCAGATAGGCGCGCGTCTTCTAGGAGTTAAGAAGTTTGGCTACGGAAATCTAGTGGAGCATTACCAAGGAGTGGAAATTTCAAAAAGCTCTCAAAAGGCAGACTGGTCTAAGCGTCCGCTCACTGAAAAGATGAGAGATTACGCGATCAATGATGTGCTATTTCTTAAGCCAATCGTCGATCAAATTCTAGCAGGTCTCCATGAAAAAGGCCGCTATGAGTGGTTTGTTGAGAGCTGTGAATGGGCGAGAGCAAAAGTGCTAGAACGGCCTATGGAAAAAGAAGATCCGTGGAGGATCGCTGGCTCAGGGAAGTTGTCGCCACGTGCACAGGCTTATCTCCGCGCACTCTGGTACTGGAGAGATCAGCAGGCCATGGACTGGGATAGACCCACCTTCATGGTGTGTGGCAATAAGCAGCTGATCATCTGGGTGTCCGATCTCATGGACGGGAAGTCTGTGACGCTTCCTAAGCACTACAGGCCTAACAGAGTAAAGGCATTTTACGCAGCTGCCGAAGATGCTAAAAATCTAACAGATGATGTCTTGCCGAAGCGTCCCTGTGCGAAAGGTAAGCGTGTCAAGAATGATGCATTCGATGCCCGCGTAGATGCGCTGATCAAGCAGCGTGATAGCGCCGCAATTGAGCTTGATATCGACTCCAGTTTGATCATTTCTAGAGCGATGATTGATGCTCTAGCAGCGAATGAAGTAGAGCCATCTGCAGTGCTTATGAAATGGCAAATCGGCATCATGGATCTGTAGTTGTATTTAATTTATTATCAGTCAGTTACCTGATGTTGTTTATTTCTAAAAAGATTGTGTTTTTTTTAGAAAATGAATGCTAAAAAAAGTAGCGGTTTTGGGGTGTTTTTTCTGGTCATAGAGGACTAGGGCTATAGTCTCTATGGATACATGTCAGATAATCCAATTGAACCAGAAAACGAGCAAGAAGTAGCGAAGACTACAGTCTCAGGAGAGCAGGAGTATGGTGCTTCACAAATCGATAAATTGGAGGGCTTAGAGGCTGTCCGTAAACGTCCCGGTATGTATATCGGTGACCCAGATGTGAGAGGCCTTCATCACTGCGTTTTCGAAGTGATCGATAACTCGATTGATGAGCATTTAGCTGGTTATTGTGACGTTATCGATGTCTCGTTAAATACTGATGGTTCAATCACTATCATTGATGATGGGCGTGGTATCCCAGTGGATATCCACCCTAAGTTCGGTATCCCAGCAGTGGAGCTAGTGCTCACTAGCCTACATGCTGGTGGTAAATTTGGACAAGGCGCCTATAAATATTCTGGTGGTCTCCACGGTGTGGGTGCGAAGTGTGTGAACGCACTTTCTGATTGGTTTGTTGCTGAGGTGACGCGTGAAAATAAAGTGCATCGCATCAAGTTCGAGCGAGGCACGACTACTGAGCCGCTTGAAGTAGTTCGTGAATCTCCTGGTGACAAGACCGGGACGTTGGTTACTTTCTTCCCTGATGCCACTATCTTTGTGGATACTATTGCGTTTGAGTTTGACCGTCTATCCACCCGTATGCGTGAACTCGCTTTCCTTAACCCAGGACTAACAATTAACCTCGAAGACAAGCGTCCTGAGTCTGCTAAGAAAGGTTCATTTTTCTATGCTCGAGGTATCGTAGAATTCGTAGAGCAGCTTGGTGAAAATAAGACACTTATCCATGCGGACCCTGTAGAGCTTCACGGTGTGCGTAGTATCGAAATTGATTACGATGGTAAAGTGATGGAGGATGATGTCTTCGCAGACGTAGTTTTCCAATACAACGACAGCTACAAAGACAACATTCTTTGTTTCGCTAACTCGATCCCGAATGCTGATGGTGGTGCCCACCTCACAGGTTTCCGTGGCGCTCTAACAAGAGCGATCAACCAATACGCAAAGGCGAATAAAATCCTCAAGGATAAAGACCCAGCGCTCTCTGGCGATGATGTTCGTGAAGGAATCGTATGTGTGATTTCAGTGAAAATGCCGAACCCGAGATTCAGTTCTCAAACGAAGGGCAAGTTGGTGAATGCTGAGATCGAAGGAGTGGTTAGCTCGATTGTATTTGAAGGACTAAAAGAATACTTTGATGAGAATCCTAACTTAGCGAAGATGATCATCGACCGTGCTGTGAATGCTGCGCGTGCGCGTGAAGCGGCGCGGAAGGCACGTGAGACGGTTAGAAAATCTGTCATGTCCGGCGGTGGACTACCAGGTAAGCTGGCCGACTGCTCAGAGCGCGACCCAGCGAAATCCGAGATCTATATTGTAGAGGGTGACTCCGCTGGTGGTTCTGCTAAGTCTGGCAGAAATCGTATCAATCAAGCGATCCTGCCGCTCCGTGGTAAGGTGATCAACGTTGAGAAAGCACGTTTGCACAGAGCACTTCAGAATAAGGAAATCCAAGCTATGATCACAGCCATCGGTGCTGGGATTGGTGATGGTGATCAAGAGGGGGCATTCAACGTTGAGAAAGTTCGCTACCATAAAATTATCATCATGACGGATGCTGATATCGATGGTGAGCACATCAAGACATTGCTGCTCACATTCTTTTGCCGTCACATGCCAGATATGGTCAAGGCTGGCTATCTCTACATCGCGCAACCACCACTCTATAAAATAACGCGTAAAAAACGTGAGGAATATCTCGCAGATGATGACGCCCTGAATGAAATTCTTATTCAGCTAGGCTCTGAAGATGTAAACCTTCGCCAATATGGAACCAATGAGCAAGTTGATTCAGATCTTCTCCGTAGCGTGCTAGATACGCTTGCTCAGTTGAAGAAATTCACATCAGCACTGGAAGGTCACGGTGGAAGCTTCCGTGAGATTCTCGAACGCAAAGTAGACGGTAAACTCCCAGAATTTATGGTCAGAGTGAGGCTCGGAAATGAAGAGTCTGTGCATTATTTACATGATGAAGCAGAGCTTGAAGCATTCGCCGCTATGAACCGTGACCTGCGTCTCAACCACGAGGAAATCACAGAAGAGGAAATCGAAGAATTCAAAGCGAAATACGATGGTCTTCAGCGCAGAGCAGTAAAGCGTGACCTCAACGAATCTGCAGCGATCAGCAAAATCCTGGGACGTCTTAATGAGTTTGGTCTTAACACAGATCCATTCTACTCGGATGATAAGCCAGTCTATGAACTTATTGAGGGTTCTGGAGATGGCGATGACGGGCCAGTGCCAATATTTAACCTCTTCGAGATATTAACTCGGGTGTTAGAGATCGGTAGAAAAGGAATGCGTATTCAGCGATTCAAGGGACTAGGTGAGATGAATGCTAAAGAGTTATTCTCCACCACGATGGATCCTGAGAGACGTCAGTTGCTTCAGGTCAGACTCGATGAAGATAACGAACTCGAAGCCGACAGAATGTTCGATATCCTCATGGGTGATGTGGTTGAACCTCGTAAGAGATTCATCGAAGACAACGCCCTCAACGTAAGAAACCTCGACGTATAATAGTAATGGACGTTAAGCTCAATCGCGAAACAATCCTCAAAGCGTTAGCTTTGCTGGATGAGGCATTGCGTTTGAAAGAGACTACAGGGGAAATATGTATCTTTGGAGGAGCCGCGATGATTCTTGCATTTGATGGAAGATTCGCAACCCGAGATGTCGATGTCATTTTTGTGGCCAAAGCCATAGTTTCTAAAGCGATTTGTCAAATTGCTGATGAGCTTGGACTCCCTAAAAGTTGGCTCAATGACGGAGTGAAAGGTTTCGTTTCTGAGAACGAAGACTTCACGGCTGAGAGTATGCCTGTGTATCAAAATCTGAGAGTGATTCGGCCATCAGCTCGGTATTTACTAGCCATGAAATGTCTAGCTAGTCGAGTCAGTGGCTACGGTGAACGAGGCGATATGACCGATATTAAAATTCTCTGGAAGCACATTAACTGTAGATCTGTTGATGAGGTGATGGAGATAGTTCTAGAGTATTACCCACCAGCACAAATCCCAGCAAAGACGAAATTTCTCATAGAAGAAATTTTTCAAGAACTCGCAAATGATTAACTGTAAATGATAGCAACTGCACAGCCAATGAATGAAGTATTTCGCTCGGTAAATAGTGAAGACGATTTCTCGTATGCGATTCGTGATTTCGTGGATCGATTTAATGACGAGCCAAGCCCTTCGTTACTTAGAGTAGAACCCGAATTATTAGAGGCAGTATTGAGTGATGGCGGAGTTGCTGATGCTTGGTTAGCCGCGACAGCTGTTTACCTATCTAAAAAACATCAACTTGCTCTGCCAGCTTGGACGAGAGGCAATGCTAGAGCTCTGGATAAACCGTGGTTTGGAGCAAAATCCCCAAACTTAAAGATAGTATTATTGCAAGAAAGTCCTGCTGAATTTAGAGTGAGAAATCTATTTGTAAGCGCGAACGTCCTGAGTAGGGCATGAATAAAAATTTAAAAACAAAATAAATGAACGATAATATAAAAGTAGTAAACGTAGCTGACGAAATGTCTAAGTCCTTTTTGGACTATTCAATGTCGGTGATTATTTCTCGTGCGTTGCCGGATGCGCGTGATGGTTTGAAGCCATCTCAGCGACGTATCTTGTATGCGATGCACAATGATCTCTCACTAACACCGACTAAGGCTCACTTAAAGAGTGCGCGTATTGTTGGTGACACGATGGGTAAGTATCACCCGCACGGTGATAGTGCTATCTATACCACGCTAGTAAACATGGCTCAGCCATGGACGATGCGGGAGATCTTGATCGATGGTCAGGGTAACTTCGGTTCCGTGGAAGGTGATGCCGCTGCTGCGATGCGATACACGGAGGCGCGCCTCACGCATATGGGATCCGCGATGATGATAGACCTGGAGAAAGAAACGGTCGATACCACCGCTACCTATGATGAAACGCGTCAAGAGCCAGTGGTTCTTCCAGCGGCTATTCCTAACTTGCTAGTGAATGGCGGAACAGGAATTGCGGTGGGTATGGCGACTAATATACCTTCGCATAACATGGGTGAAGTCATCGATGGGGTCTGTGCAAGGATCGACAATCCACAGCTTACCTTTGAGGAGGTGAAGCAATATATCAAGGGGCCGGACTTTGCGGGTGCTTGTGAAATCCGTGGTTTCAAGGGAATCGATAATTATTTCCGCACCGGTAGAGGTAGTGTGAAAATGCGTGGAACGATGGAGATCACAGAGAAGGCTTCTGGTACTTCTATCATCACGATCACGCAAGTGCCGCATGGTGTGAATCGTGCTACGCTTCAGTTGAGAATTGCTGAGCTTGTTAGAGAAAAGGTTCTGTTAGATATTTCTGGAATGCGAGATCTCTCAGATGATGAGACTCGGATCGAGATCACACTCAAGCGTGACGCACGTCCGCAGGTAGTGGTGAACCAGATCTTCAAGCTCACCGCCATGGAAACATCATTCGGTGTCAACATGCTCGCGATCCATGAGCGCCGACCTAAGCAAATGTCGGTTCTTGATTGCCTAGATGCATTCATCGAGCACCGCCGTGAAATTATCATCCGCAGAACTCGCTATCTTCTTAAGAAGGCTGAGCTACGTGCTGAGAACTTAGAGGCTTATTTGCTAGCACTAGGGCATCTTGATGATTTCATTCAAATCATCAGAGATTCGAAAACTCGTGAAGAAGCTGAAAGTCGCTTGAAGCAGTATGATTTCTCAACAGAGACTGCTGAAAAATTAGGGATTCTTATACGTGGACAGATATCAATCGAAGGGGACCGTTATGTTTTAACTGACCGTCAGGTGACCGCGATCACAGATTTACGACTTCACCAATTGGTCGGCATGGCTCGTGATAAGGTGAAGGGTGAATACGATAACCTACTCATCGATATCAAGGACTTCATGGATATTCTGGCCAAAGAAGCCCGCGTTCTTACGATTATCAAAGACGAACTGTTAGAGATCAAAGAAAAGCACGCGACACCTCGTCACTGCCCTATTCTTCCGGACGAAGGCGAGATCGCTATTGAAGATCTTATCGCTAACGACGGCATGATTGTTACCATTTCAAATAAAGGGAACATCAAGCGGACGCCTTCCGCTGAGTATCGAGTCCAGGCTCGTGGCGGCAAGGGAGTGAAGGGGATGGATACGAAGAAAGCAAATCAATCTAAAGACGATGAGGATGACTTTGTAGAGCATTTATTCTCTGCCCAAGCGCATGATTACCTCATGTTCTTCACTAGCACAGGCCGTGTCTATGTGGAGCGAGTGTATGGCTTGCCAGAAGGGTCTAGAGCCTCGAAGGGACGTAGTATTAAGAACGTTCTTAATTTACAAGCCGATGAAACTATCGCCGCCACTCAGCGGCTGGAGCGTCAGCTGGATGAAGATGGGAATGACATCACGCTTCAGGTGGAAGATAAATTTGTGCTCTTCGCGACGCGGAGTGGAAAGATCAAGAAGACCGCGCTTGCAGCCTTCAAGAACTACCGCAAAGACGGCATCATCGCTATTAAGTTAGACGAAGGGAACACGCTTATCGATGTGCGCGTTACCAATGGAAATGATGAAGTCATTCTAGTCACTCGTAAAGGCAAGTCGCTTAGATTTGATGAAGCACAAGCCAAGTCACAAGGACGCGCAACTGCTGGTGTCCGAGGAATCAGACCAGCTGATGACGACTACGTGGTGAGTATGGCGATCGTCAATGAGGGCGGAACCTTCCTAGTGGCCTCTGAAAATGGAATCGGTAAACGCTCACCGTTCTCAGATTACCGAGTGCAATCTCGTGGCGGTAAGGGCATTATCACGATGAAAGTCACTGAGAAAACTGGTGAGGTCGTTTCAGCCTCCACCGTCTTCCCAGAAGATGAACTCATGCTAATGACCTCCGACGGTCAATCAATCAGAATCCGCTGTGCCGATGTCCGCGAATGTGGACGTAACACCCAGGGAGTGAAGCTAGTCACCATGAAAGATGGCGTGAAACTACAAGACACGGCTAGAGTTATTCCTGATGATGAAGTTGTCGAGATCGAAGAGATTGAAGGCGAAGAAATTGAAGGCGAAGAAGTTGCTTCATCAGAAGAAGAATAGGTTATAAATAGCTAATTTTCATAAGCTCTCCATGTCCAAACGATGTGGAGAGCTTTTATTTTCACTTCATGTGATAGAAGTGAACAAACCATTTGACGTGTTTTTGTGAAAGGAGTGATCTGTTCATATGGAATACACAGATGAGCCGGTAGTGACATCATTCCTTCCAAGAATCCTAGATCCCCCCCCCTCCCCCCTTAGCGTGCTGGAGGATCATGCTGTTTTTGCGCAGACGC
>JBLHQF010000004.1:0-37570 GCA_047624885.1 Cryomorphaceae bacterium
ATTCAAAGTCCGTCTGAAAGCAGAGTTTCAGGCATCTAATAAGGATCTGTATCGGAAAGAGAATCTGATCGAGTCATCCAGTGACGCAAAATAAGCAACACTGAGCAAACACGCCTTGTGGGCTATCGTCCAGGCTGAGAACCTGCAGCTTTAGTAGGTTTCTGAAATTCTAAGTAAGTGGTGCCTGTTACTTTATTGTCATGCAGACTATCCACGCGCATTCGCTTGAGAGTGTATTCTTTGCCCACCTTCATCAGGTCGGTGACTTGGAACCGCTTCAGCGGACCACCCGCTGCATCGTAGCCAACCACCCGCATGAGAGATCCGTATTTCTGATGTACCCACACGTAGACGTAGCGGTAGTCTCCAGTCTTGTCTGGGTTTTCGAGTCTTACTCGGTGGCATTTTTGACCACTGATTTTTTCTTCCCCTTCGATGCTGCTTTTCTGCCAGTAGAGAAATCTCATTGAGAGATCTTCGAAGGAGAGATCCGTCTTATTGATTTTCTCTGCTAGTTTTAAATCATTAAATTTTCGCGTTTTGCCTCCCACTATTTCTAACAGATCAAATTGATTCGGCAGAAGACGCATATGAAATCTCTTATCCGTTTTACCTACTTTGTATTGAAACTGGATATTCTCCCCCCTGAGGAAAAGCGTCACAGGCGTCTTGCTACCATCTTTTTTCATATGCCCACGAAGATCTTGATTCTGCAGCGTCGCGGCAAATCTCGCGCCACGTAAAACCTTCTCAGCAGCTGCATCAGCGTGGGCTGTCAAGGTGCTAATGGCTGACGTGGCTGTGATCACCATGGCGATAAATAACTTGTTCAACATGCTGGAAAAGTAACATTTCATACTCATAAGACAACTAGAAGTTTAGATTTATTCATGAATTTTCATTTTTTCCTTCATGATCCCCCATCGCTTCTTAGTATGCGGATATGTCCACACCAGAATTTCACTACCAGAAGCCCTTCCCACTCGGTCCAGATAAGACGGAGTATGAACTCATAAGCACTGAGGGAGTCTCCATAGAAAAGCTTGGAGAGAGAGAAATACTCACCGTTAGCCAAGAAGCGATTACCCATTTGGCGAATGAAGGATCTAAAGCTATCTGTTTTCAGCTTCGCTCATCTCACCTGAAACAAGTGGCGGCTATCATGGATGATCCGGAGGCGACCGAGAACGATAAAATGGTGGCACTGACTCTACTAAGAAATGCGGCAATAGCGGTAAATGGAATTTTACCTAACTGCCAAGATACAGGTACGGCTATCGTTATGGGCAAAAAGGGAGAGGATGTTTACACCGGATTCAATGACGCAGAAGCAATCTCTCACGGCATCTACAAGACCTACACCGAGGAAAATTTACGTTATTCTCAAACAGTGCCTTTGAGTATGTATGAGGAGGTTAATTCTAAAACTAACCTACCAGCGCAGATCGACCTCTATGCCACCTCTGGCAACGTTTATGAGTTTCTCTTCATCGCAAAAGGTGGTGGCTCAGCGAACAAAACATTTCTCTATCAGGAAACTAAGGCACTACTAAACCCAGACACGCTCAAATCATTCTGTGTGGCTAAGATGGCGACCCTAGGCACCTCAGCCTGCCCACCCTATCACCTTGCTATAGTCATTGGCGGGACATCCGCTGAGATGAATCTCAAGACGGTAAAAATGGCATCGACTCGCTATTACGATGAACTTCCTAATTCAGGAAATGAACACGGCAGAGCGTTTCGCGATGTTGAGCTTGAGAAGGAGCTGTTAGCTCTGTCGCGCGAGATCGGGATCGGTGCGCAGTTCGGTGGCAAGCATTTTGCGCTCGATGTTAGGGTGATTCGCTTGCCTCGCCATGGAGCCTCATGCCCAGTTGGGATCGGCGTTTCATGCTCGGCTGACAGACAGGCAAAGGCGAAGATCACTAAAGAGGGAATCTTCTTAGAAAAGCTGGAGACTAACCCAGGTCAATTCATCCCAGATAAATACCGCGATTGGAAATTCAAAGGAGTAGAAATAGACCTAGATCAAGGGATGGAGAAAACCCTGGAGACACTGACGAAGTATCCAGTGACCACCGCACTTTCACTCAGCGGAACAATCATCGTAGCACGCGATAGCGCACACGCTAAGCTGCGCGAAATGCTAGACTCAGGGCAAGATCTGCCAGACTACGTAAAAGACTACCCCATTTACTACGCAGGGCCAGCGAAGAAACCAGCAGGAATGGCATCCGGATCATTTGGGCCCACCACAGCTGGCAGAATGGACGCCTACGTTCCTATCTTCCAAGAAAAAGGAGCATCGATGGTCATGCTAGCAAAGGGAAATCGCTCCCAGATTGTGACCGATTCATGCAAGAAACACGGCGGATTCTATCTCGGGTCGATGGGTGGCCCAGCTGCTATCTTAGCGAAAGATCACATTAAATCCGTAGAAGTGGTCGATTTCGCAGAGCTAGGAATGGAAGCTGTCTGGAAGATCACCGTGAAAAATTTCCCAGCCTTCATCCTCGTCGATGACAAAGGCAATGATTTCTTCCAAAGCATCAATACCTGCCCAGCTCACTAAGGATTTCCCTTTCTTTTCTAGAAATTCTGACATAGTATGCCGCCATGAGTTGCGCTGGACCTAGAATGAAAATGGACCCTACACTCCACACGGATAAGAAGCCGTCGTGGATCAAAGTACGGTTGCCTAATAATCCCGTTTTCTGGGATACTAAATCCATGATCAAGGATCTGAATCTCGTCACTGTTTGTGAAGAGGCTCAGTGCCCTAACCGTTGGGAATGCTGGGGTCAGGGAACAGCTACCTTTATGATCGCAGGTGACAAATGCACCCGTGCTTGCGGATTCTGTGCGGTTAAGACTGCTAAGCCTGATGCTCTCGAAGGTGATGAGCCGATGCGTGTGGCTGAAGCAACTAAACGCATGAGCCTTAAACACGTAGTCATCACGGCCGTAGCCCGAGACGATCTCAAGGACGGAGGAGCAGAACACTTCAACCGCACCATCACTGCCATCCGCGCAGTGAATCCTGGTATCATCATCGAAGTCCTTGTTCCAGATTTCAATGACCGCGACTGGGCACTGCAAATGTGTATGGACGCTCGACCACATATCTTTAATCATAACCTTGAAACAGTAGAACGCCTCACCCCACTAGTAAGAAGTAGAGCAAAATACTGGCGCTCACTCGCGGTGCTCAAGAAAGCCGGCGAGATGGTGAATGGTAAAGTCTCCGTTAAGTCCGGTATCATGCTCGGGCTAGGCGAGAAGCATGAAGAAATACTCAAAGCAATGGACGATCTTTTAGATCACAAGGTAACCGTCCTCACACTCGGTCAATACCTCCGCCCTACCCCGCGTCACTTACCAGTTGTGGACTACCTCACGCCTGAGTATTTCGATGAGCTCAAACAGATAGCCCTCGATAAAGGTTTCCGACATGTAGCGAGTGGTCCATTAGTCAGATCATCCTACCACGCAGCAGATTTCAGACCTGAGCTAGATGTGCTAGACGACATCGAGGCGGATCTACGCGGCACCGCTGAGCTAGAGCTCAAACCAAGCGACCTGCCTATCCCATCAGCAACTAGCGATGTGGTGAATTCTACTCTTGGGTAGCTTAGCCTAGATTTCATATCTTAGCCGCAACTAAGTATTTGTAATCGGCCACAAAAAAAGCCTGTAACTAGCAGGGCTAGATACAGGCATTAAATGACTTATTAATATAGAATTTACCTATCTACTTACTTAATTTAGCAAGGATAGCATTCATTGCTCGGCGAAGTGACCATGCATTTGCTCGTTGGTTTTTAGAAGCATTTACTGCGGCAAGAGTTTTCTTGATGCTTGCGAGATCTCTTTTGTCGAGTGCATTTGGCTTTATCTCTAGCACAGCCATCACAGCTATTTTATAAATGGTAGCGCAGGCTTTCTCATTATCATCATTGAATAGATCCACACCGACATCTATTGCATCTGTGAGAATTTTCTCTGAAACAGCATCCTTACCAACTACGGCTGAACTAGTTGGCTTTAAGTTCTTCGGAATAAGAACGTTGTCGATCACGTGAATCACACCATTTGATGCATTAATATCAGTCGCTGTGATACGAGATTTATTGATATAAAGTCCAGCGTTCTTGAATTGTATTTTCAGCTTTTCACCATTGAGCGTCTTAGCTTCTTTCAATGAGACAGCAGTGGCACCATTCACATTCCCAGAAACCACGTGATAGGTAAGGATACTCGACAGCTGGGCTTTATTCTCCGGCTTTAGCAGAGTTGCTAGAGTGCCTTTTGGGAGTCTCATAAATGCCTTGTCAGTAGGTGCGAACACCGTGAAAGGACCTTTACCTTTTAGAGCTTTATCTAAACCAGTGGCCTGCAGTGCCTTAGCAAGGATCTTAAAATCACCCGCTGCTACGGCTGTATCCACGATGTCTTTATCCGCAGCTTTAATATTCGATGCACTGAGTGCGAATACCCCCGTCAGAATACAGAGAGTTTGTTGTAGTTGTCTTTTCATTGTTTTATTTATTGGTTGGTTAGTTCGTTGTCTCGGCAGCAGTGATCATTCACTACTATTTACACGCTTGTTAAGTGCTTGTTACTTTACTTGGCGTTTCAGTTGCTTTTGGTTACTAGAATTACCATAAATTTTTACTGATTCTAATTCCAGGTTGAATTCACCCTCTTTTTTATCATAAAGCATCAGCCCAAAACTAGTAATGTTTTTAGGATTAAACTTAACACTTGCTAACTTTCTTCCAAATGAAGTGGCATACAGCGAGGAAAATGGGATTTTAAATGTGGTCAACTCTCCTACTTTCGTTTGCATATCATACCAAAATGCCACCCGGCTTCTATTATTCGCTCTTGCTGTGAAATAGTATTTTCTACCATCACCACGCACTTTCACTATCACACCCTCGTAGGCTGATAGGTCATATTCTGCTCCGAATGTGCGCACTGAGGAAAATCCGCCATTGTTTTTCAGGGATATTTCACCTGAAAAGATCCTATTACCAGCCTCTGTGAGGAAACTACTACCTTGAGAACGCCCGCCCATCACACTATCATTCACTGTCCTCCACTTCACCTTACCGGTCTCATCTTTGAAATCTGTTTTTTCCATGGGAGTTATCTTTTTTTCAGGTTCTTGGCCATTAGCCGCAGCCATCGGCATGAGGATGAGTGAACTCACTAGTAAAAATTGCATTTTCTTAATATTCATAGACTTAAATTATTATCGAACATTCATAACCTGTCAAATTTTTTATACTTTCCGAGGAATCGTCACCTCTACTTGGCTACCATCCACATAGAATACACTGGTGGGTTTTCCTCCATTTTCCTCTATCGCGGTCGCAAACTCTTTACCGTAGAGTGTTGCGAAATCAAAACTTACCTCTATATCCTTCACAAATCTCATCTTCCACGGTTGATGAGTTACTTTGAATTCCAGTGTCTTTTGCTCATCCACTTTTTTAAATGCCCAGAAATTATCACCAATGAATTTCTCCTCAGTCCCTTCTTGCCAATCCTTTAATTCATTACCGAGCTTGCCTGCCAGAACATTCCCCTCACCCCAATTGTAGTTGATGTGATGATCAGTCATTTCTATGCTGACCGGCATCACATGGAAATTTTCTCTGAACACTGTTCGAGCTATCCATGCCGGAAATCTATGAGGGATGATTTCTTTAATAAACACCACTCCCCGTCGCCATTCTCCAGCGACGATCCGTTTCACGTAAATTCTCAAATTGATCTCTGGGAAATTTCGGTAAAAAGGCATCGGGATCCCACATAGACTCGTGTCGCTAAATTCAAATGCCACAACACTCACTAGCGCTCGTCCTTTATATAAATCTAATTCACACCCACTAGGAATATAGCTGTCTAAAAACTTTTCATCCACTTCGTAATTCGCCATCATTAAATTTCTCCACTTCGTCTTTAGGAATTTCATAGCCGTTTCTTGTTCTGTGTTTTCAGAATATACTGAAACTTCAGGATGGTCGATGTTTTTTATGAGTAATCTATAAAATGTCACATGATGGCTTTGACAGGAGTCAATTAAACTTCTATATGAGCAGCCACATGACTGCCAAACGCATCCTCGTATCCGATCCTATTTCTGAAAAAGGAGTAGAAGCCATCAACGCCCATCCAGATCTAACCGCTGATTTCAAAACAGGGCTCAGTCCAGAAGAACTCATCGCCATTATTGGTGAGTATGATGGCTTAGTAGTCCGCTCGCAGACTAAGGTCACTCGCGAAGTGCTTGCCGCTGCTACCAAGCTACAAGTAATCGGCAGAGCTGGAGTGGGTGTCGATAACATCGACCGTGAAGCCGCCACCGATCATGGAGTCATCGTCATGAACACTCCCACGGGAAACACCATTTCTACCGCCGAGCTAGCTTTCACGCTTATGCTTTCTACCGCTAGAAATATCGCACACGGTCACAATGGAGTCATCTCTGGCGACTTCCCTGCTGCCCGAAAAGCCTTTAAAGGAATCGAAATAAACGAGAAGCGCCTCGCCGTTATTGGTATGGGCCGCATCGGTTCAGAGTTCGCCAAACGCGCTCAAGCATTTAACATGACCGTGGTCGCTTTTGATCCATTCTTAACACCAGCCCGTGCTGAACAGCTCAAAGTAGAGCTAGCAGAGACCCCAGAGGCGGCTCTAAAAGGAGCAGACGTAGTCACACTCCACGTCCCGCTCACTGATGACACCAAGCACATCCTCAATACGGATCGACTAGCATTGATGAACAAAGGCGCCATCGTAGTCAACTGCGCACGCGGTGGACTCATCGATGAAATAGCCCTCAAGGCTGCCATTGATTCTGGTCACATCGCCGGCTGTGGACTCGATGTCTTTGAAGACGAGCCGCCATCATCAGATCATCCCCTCTTCACACTCGGTAAGCACACCGCATTCACGCCACACCTCGGAGCATCTACCAATGAAGCTCAGGAAAACGTGGGTATTCAGGTTGCTGAGCAAGTGCGGGATTTCCTCACTACTGGTGAAATCAGAAATGCCATCAACATGCCATCTCTCGATGCCGCAGCACTCGCAGAAGTAGGACATTATCTAGAGCTAGCCAGCTCACTCGGTAAATTCCTTGCCAAGCTAGGACCAGTAAATCCAGACTCACTACGCGTCTCATACCACGGAGACATCGGGCTAAAAGACACTGCGCTCATTTCACGCACCGTCCTCACCGGTTACCTAGAAGCCGCTCGTGCTGACGGTCAGGTAAACATCGTCAATGCCACAGCAGTAGCGAAAGACATGGGACTCAATCTAACTGAATCCACTATAAACGCGACGACTGAGTTCTCAGAACTCGTCGTTGTAGAGCTCAATAAAGGTGGGGAAAGATTCCGCCTAGCAGGAACGATCATTGGTAAATCAGCTCGTATCGTTGAGATCGATAGATTATTTGTCGATACAAACATCAGCGGCAAATTCCTCATCGTGCGCAATGACGACTCCCCAGGGATCGTCGGTCACGTAGGTACTGTCCTAGGCAAGCACAGCCTAAACATCGCTAACCTCTCACTCGCACGTAACAAATCTGAAGGCAACGCTCTCAACGTCATTGAGCTAGACACCACTCCAAGCGCAGAAGTCACCAAGGAGCTAGAAACCTTTCCAGGAGTCATCTCAGTGACTGCGATTGAAATTTAATAAATGATGTAAATAAAGATTGCAACATCACGACGAGGAGACTAAGTTTCTGCCGTCGTGACAGCAATACCGTCACCGATAAGTGCAGGATTAGCTCAGTTGGTAGAGCAGTACCTTGACATGGTAAAGGTCACTGGTTCAAATCCAGTATCTTGCACCATCATTTTCCAACAAGAATCAAAAGAGGCTCACGAGAAATCGTGAGCCTCTTTTGCATGTTTAAGGTCATTGCCGAACATTGATAAATGTTAGAAAGAAGAGATGATCAGACAGCGTAGTATTGACTCTATGAGATTTAATATTATGAATCGAGGTGTCATCGCTTTATTAGGAATGATGGTTTCCATTATAAGCCTAGCTCGTGCTGATCAGTATACTCACCCTCGGTTATTTTTCTCTGAGTCAGATGAGACGGAGTTGAGAGTTAGAATTAAGACTGATCCTTTAGTAGAAAAATTATACACTGAACTCATACGAAGAACAGACAATATCCTCTCAACGCCTACATCTAAGCACTACATAAAAGATGGGAGACGATTGCTAAGTGAGAGCCGTTACGCGTTACATAATATACTTCACACTACGATGGCTTGGCGGCTCAGTGCTGATAAGAAATACCTGAAACGTGCAATCCTTGAACTGGATGCCGCTTGTCGATTTAAGGACTGGAATCCATCGCACTTTCTCGATACTGCTGAGATGTCTACCGCAGTGGCGATAGGATATGACTGGCTCTACCATGACCTCACGCTAGAACAGCGTGAGCAATTCTCGAAAGCACTTATCAAGCTTGGACTGGAGCCTGCTAGAGAAGGATTTAGTGAACCTAACAAAGCCTGGTGGTCAACCCCCCGTAATAACTGGACGCAGGTCTGCGCTGCAGGGCTCTTAATCACCGAGCGAGCTCTTGAGAAAAAGGGAGATTCACTCCATAAGTCAAGACTAGAAGCCAGAGCTACCTTAGAAGACTGCCGCGCGTTCTACCTGCCGAGCGGAGGTTATCCCGAGGGACCAGGCTACTGGCATTATGGTTCAATTTACCATGTGCTTGGGCTAGCAGCTGTCCGGAATGACCAAATACAAATGGCGATACCTACCCCTCCTGAGTTCAAGAGGTCAGCATTGTTTCCAATACACCTTACCGGCTCTACAGGAGGTCTTTATAATTTTGCTGATTCTGGCCCCACCGCTAAAAGAAGTTCAGTGAGTGTTGCTCAATCATGGATGGTGCGGGAGTTTAATGATGCTTCTAGCATTGAATATATTCGTAAGAAAATAGAGGAGAACATTCTTTACAGCAAGAAGTATGAGCTAGCTAGACAGGATAGATTCTTCCCCCTACATCTTCTCTGGCTCCCTAAAGCCACGGGGAAGCCTGCCCCGTTATTTGCACTTGATTCGAAGTGGCTAGGAAGTCAGCCAGTAGCGACATTTCGTAGCTCTTGGACTGATCCTAATGCGATGTTTTTAGCCATCAAAGGCGGCTTACCAAAAGCCAGTCATGGCCACATGGATATAGGCTCTTTTGTCTTCGAGTCAGATGGAGTTCGCTGGGTGGAAGATCTGGGATCTGATAACTATAATTTACCTGGCTACTTCAATATCGATGAAGAAAGATGGCAGTCTTTTAGACTCAATAACTTTAGTCATAATACCCTAGTCATCGGGGGCAAGCTACAGAATATAAACGCGGTGACCTCACCTTTAACCGATTATGAGAGCAAGCTAAGTGGTGGACATGCTACTATCGATATGACAGCAGTCTATAGAGGGCAGGCAGACAAAGTCATGCGTAGAGCAGATTTCAATAGAGAAAATAAAAGTGTGTCATTCACCGACACTATCACCGCACCTAGAGAGGCAGTACGGTGGGCGATAATGACAAGGGCTAAGATTAAAATAGAAGGCTCTATAGCCACTTTAAAAAGCAACGGAAAGGTTCTCAAAGTGATCCGAAACGACAAGCATGGAGGCGAATGGCAGATCCTAGACGCTAAACCTCCGACCCCTGAGGAGAATCAAAACGATGAATATAAAATCTTAGCGTTCACCGCTCCTGTCGCTGATGAACTAAAACTAAGTGTTAGCTTTAAGCCATGAAGAACGTTGTCCTAATAATTTTCGACTAGCCGAAACGACTCTGAGGATTTTTTTTACACATCAAAAGTGCCTCATTATTTTCGTTTTCTCCCTTGCCAGACCGCAGTCCGCGCGTAAGTATATATTTATAATATTCTTATATCCATGCCGTATTCCCCTTTCAGAGCCTGCTATTATTCCACAACGACAATATTGAAAGATGACGTTTTTTTTGCCGTAAGCTTAATGTACTAACAATTCCAGCCAGTAAAATTTCTAGTAATTTAATATGAGAAAATCCAGATTAATCACAGCGGCATCCACCGCACTCCTTAGCATCTGCGTCATCGAATGCGGGGTAGCTGCGGAGCAAAAAACCGGTGTAGACCGGGCCTTTCATGTCTCGGAGAAAACCGAGGCAATACTGGATAAGCACTGCTACTTTTGCCACGACGAAGATGAGCAGAAAGGCGACATCAGGCTGGATAACCTGAACGACCTAGATACAACAAAACGCTTGGATCTTTTTAACCGCATGCAGGAGCAGCTTTATTTTCAGCACATGCCGCCGAAAAAGAAGAAGCAACCCACCGAAGAAGAACGAAAAGCGCTGCTGGCGATGCTCTCGACTGAGCTGGGCGTCCACCAAGCATCTACCTTGGAAGGAAAGCTACAGAAGCCTGAGTTTGGGAATTACGTCGACCATGAAAAGCTCTTTTCCGGTGAATACAAAGACAAACCTGGGTTCACTTATGACCGACGCTGGCTGATCAGCGAATACATCTTCAACGCGAAATTCCAGCGGATGCTGGAGAACAAAACCCAAATAAAACGAGGAAAAAAAAGATCCGTCGTCATGGGCGGCAGCAAGATTAAGAACCTCAGCCTCGCGAACCCCTTTCTCCTGCCAACCGCCTCCGGCGTAAGATACTACGCCACCGAGGACTTCACTGGCGGTCACTTGTCTAGTATGCTGACGAATGCTCAGAACACATCCAAATACATTACCAACGAGCTTGTGCCGCAGAAAAAAGGTAAATATCTTCCCGCAATCAATCAAATCATGGCGCTCGATGACCAGCATCATGCGATATTGGCCTCGCGTAGAGAGTTCCTAGAAACCTTCATCGCAAGATATTGCGATGAAATTTACAGCAGTAAAAATGAGTCCCTGTTACCCACCTTTAAGCCAGTAGCACTCAAGGAGGTCAAGAAATTGGCCAAGGGAGAGAAATACAAAAAAGCGCCGATCCACGTTGCTCTGGGTATGATGAGCAAACTTAAGGGAGCCGGCGTAATTCATCAGTTCTTGCTGGATCCACAAGACGAGCAAAAATCCGATACTGAACTCAGGGAAATGTGCGAGCTAGTCTGGTTCTACTTCGGTGACTACGAACGCGACATTCAGGGACGCATGACGATTCTCCGAGATTATATGCCCGAGTTGCGCGACCAAGTAATTAAAGATAAAGGTCGCAGAATTAAGCCGCTAACCTATAAACCTCTCACTGATACTGAAATGAAGGTGATTAAAGAATCGATCATGAAGCACCGCAAGAAAGGCGATCACTACAATGAGATCATCGAGAAATGCCTGGCTGATTGGAAAAAAGACTTTGAACAGGAGCGTATCGCGGCAGGACCTCCGTCAGATCAACTCCTATCAGATCTTGTTGGTCAGCTGAGTGTGCAAATCTTAGAGCGGGCTCCTACGACAACAGAAGCGGATGAATATCTCGCCCTGTCAAAATCTTACATCATCAAACTTGGCAAACTCAAAGCAATCCAGAAGCTCACTCAAACCTTTATTTTAGCGAGCGAATTTTCCTACCGTCAGGAATTCGGTGCTGGATCAGCAGACAAACATGGCCGCCGAATGCTTTCGCCGCGCGATGCCAGTTATGCTATTGCCTATGCCTTAACAGACCAAAGTCCCGATGCTGATTTAGTAATTGCGGCTAAAACCGGAAAGCTGACTAACCGAGAGGACTACAAACGAGAAGTCCTTCGAATGCTGAAAAAGAGAGATATCCATTACTTCATCGATCCAATCCTCGCCGACAAAAATTATCAGGATAACTCCACCAATGTAGCCATAAGGAAGCTCCGTTTCTTCCGCGAGTTTTTCGGATACCCGAGCGCACTCACAGTTTTCAAGGATGAGAAACGGTTCGGAGGAGACAGACTTGGTAACGCGACGTCTCGTCTACTCAATGAGGCGGACAGGCTCGTCGAGTACATCTTGGAAAAAGATAAAAACGTCTTTGAAGAACTACTTACCACCGAAAAGTTCTTCGTTTACCACGACGGAGACAACGAGCGAATGCAGGCTGCTTCCGATAGAATCAAGAGCATCTACGACCACTTCAAAGATAGCGACTGGAAGAACTTCAAGAAAGAAGACCTTCTCGATCATAAAGAGTTCCTAAAGAAGGTGAAGATGCGGAGTATTAACACGGATAATTTGAACAAAGGAAACCGGCAAGGTAAGCCGATTCAGCTATTCAAGAAATCGATGACTACAATTACTGCTAGACTAGACAAAGGGCAAAAGGAGGCGGCTCCTTTCGACATGTATCGAGGATATGGCTCTGATTTCATGCAGGGAGAAAACGTCGCTAAATTCTTTAATTATAGTAAGGATAACTGGAACTGGTCCGCCGTCCAGCCCGCAATAGTTCCCAATCGCAAAGGTCTGCTCACTCATCCTGCTTGGCTCATCGCTTTTGCCCAAAACACCGAGACAGATCCTGTTCACCGCGGTAAATGGGTGCGCGAAAAGTTACTAGCTGGCACCATTCCTAATATACCAATCACCGTCGATGCTGTCATCCCAGAGGACCACACAAGAACTCTACGTTCTCGCTTGGCTGGTAAGACCGAAGCAAAATACTGCTGGAGGTGCCACGAAGCAATGAATCCGCTAGGTTACGTATTTGAAAGCTATGATGACTTTGGCCGCTTCCGCACTGAGGAATCGCTCGAATATCCTGATAACCTCATCAAAAAGCAGCCTGATAAGCCTCCTGGCCGTAATCATCTCATCGATCTTCGTGACATCTACAAGACGAGCCCAGTTGATCCATCAGGACACCTCAAGGGAACAGGAGACAATTCACTGGATGGAGAAGTGAAGGATGCCATTGATCTAGCTGAACGCTTAGGGAAATCTCGTCGAGTCCGTCAATCGATCATCCGTCACGCCTTCCGCTATTTCATGGGACGCAACGAATTCCTTTCAGATTCAAAAACCCTCATCGATGCCGAAAAGGCCTATGATGAGAGTGGCGGCAGTTTTGATGCCGTGATCGTATCGCTACTCACATCAGATTCATTCATCTACCGCAAACCAATAGAAAACTAGAACCATGACAAACCGAAGAAACTTCTTAAAAACATCTGCACTTGGCGCAGGGGCAATATCTCTAGCTCCATCTTTTAACCAGTTGTTCGCCGCTGAAAGTGTAGCCGGCAGCGGTATCCCCAAGCGCTTTATCTTTATTCGGAAATCCAGCGGTATCAGGCCGCTTGAAATGGCTCTCCCCTCTTTTTCAGCCGAGGACAAGGCACTTGATGATAAGAAGCAAGCGCTTGAAGTCGCTCTCGACAAGCATGAGCTGCCCAAGTGGCTACGCGGCCTAGACGCACACAAGGAGAACATGACCATCCTGCAGGGACTCTCAGCCAAGATGAGCGAGAACGTCCACTACTCGTTCTCATCCGTAATGGGCTGTTTTAAATCGAATAGGAACACGCTCAGTGCCATCAAACGCGCAACGATCGACTTCGAACTTGCCAAGCTCTTTCCTTCAGCCTTCGGACACGTCGAACTATCATTCGCCGGTGGCCGCACAGGCATTGTATCAGGCTATTCCGCACCATCACCACAAACTCGCAATTACTGCTACGCTGATCCAGACACAGCTCGAAGCGAGCTATTCAAATCTGTCTTAAACCCAGATGCCGTTAATTCGGATAATGACATGTTGTCGTTTTTGCAGGGCAAAGAAGGCATGAAAATGAGTGGGATAAAAGGGCATGAAATGAGACGTCAGGAAGCGCAGATCGAGTCGATTAACGCGATTCGTAACCGCAACAAGAAGCTCATCGAACTCTCCGGAACGCTCGCCAATCATCTACCCGAGCTTCCGCCCGTGCATCTCAATGGTGGTGCCAATGCGAGCTCTCCAGAGAAACAAGCGGCCATGACAGACGTGCTCGTTTCTGCACTGAAAGCCGGTTTGACCAACGTCGTCACCTATACGATTGATGACCTAGGAACACCAGTCACCGGGTTACCGGGAAATGAAACAGACCGAGTCGGTATTCACCCACTAGGTCATGACGAAGCATTCGGTGGTGTTCCTGCTTGGAAGACCAGAGAACAAATCCGCATCAGTCATGTCAATCAGATCAAGACGATTGTCGAAAAGCTCAAGCAGTCACCCGAGGGTAAAGGCAGCATGTTCGACAATACAATGATCATGTACTTCCCTGAAAATGGAGAAACTCACCACGGCATTGGCTTGGAGACACCCTTCCTCATCATGTCTGGCAAGAACTGTAATCTGGATATCGCCGGTCGCTATATCCGCCTACCAGTCCTGGGAACCGAAGGTCACAAAACCATCGGCAACTTATACACCACACTGTTAAACGCCCACGGAAACCCGATGGAGCACTACGGCGATCTGGATCTCGAAATGGCGCGTAAAAAGCTCGACCAGATGGGATCGATTAAGCAGTTCATGACTTAATTTGAGCTAAATCCTCCCCCCGGCTAAGCCGCGGGGCATCGCAGAATCAACCCTATTAAAAAGATGAAATCCCCATTTGCCATCCTTGCGCTGACGTGCGCAGTTCTCTCTACCCTATCAGTACTAGCTGGACCTTCAAAGCCGCAGACTGCTCCTGAGAAACTGAAGGTGCATGGGATCTTTCGCAGTCACATGGTCATCCAGCGCGATGAGCCCATCACCATCTGGGGCTGGGCGCCAGTTGGCACCGATGTGATAGTAGCTTTCGGTAAGAACAGCGCGACCAGCAAGGCAGCTGGCGAAGCTGGTCGTTGGGAAGTAAAGTTTGACCCGCAACCGGCGAATTCAAAGCCGCAAGTCATCACTGTAGTAAACGGTTACACCACCATCAACATGGAGGATATCTTGATCGGCGATGTCTGGGTCATGAACGGGCAGAGCAACATGGCATTCGGTCTGAAGGCCGTCTATCAGGCTGGCTTTGAATCCGCGCAGGCAAACCTGCCGCTGATGCGCCATTTTAAAATCAGATCCGGCGCCGAGTCCGAGTACGTCGAGACGGATATCAATGATGACTATATTTTCGACGGTGAAGCCGAAGGCAGAAACTGGCGCGTGGTCACTCCTCAAACATCGCTCGATATGGGCGCCATCGGATTCATCTTCGGTTCACGATTACAGCGCGCGTTGCAGATACCCATCGGCATTATTGATAACTCACGTGGCGGTGCTTCGCTCGAGAGTCTCGTTCCCCGTCACAAGTTTGAGGGTGACCCCAGGGCTGCCGAATACCTGAAGTGGGTCGATGGCCGCCGTGCGGATTTCAGCTTCGAAGACTTTCATCAAGCCCAAATGGAAAAGTGGGAATTAGGTGAAGAGAAGTATCATAAAAACATCGCTGCCGACAAAAAGAAGGGAGTGACACGCAAGCACCGCCGTCGCCCGAAACCGGACGGGGTCAGCATTCGCACCTGGTCCGTCCCTGGTCGTAGCCCCAGCGATGCCGCCGCTTGTTACAATGGTATGTTTGGCGTCTTTAAAGGTCTCAACATCAAAGGCGTGGCATTCCACCAAGGCTTTAACAACGCGATGATGAACACCAGTTGTAAACCGAAATTCTATCGCACGCTCATGAAGCTCATGATCGACGGATGGCGGGAGGATTTTGGTGAAGAATTACCCGTCGCAATCATCGGACTGTGTGCCGGAGGAAAGGCCCAGACTAGACTCAATTTTGAGGAGACAGGCCTCTCCACCGCCGCCTATATTCGCGAATCCCAGCGACTGGGACTGATGGATGCCACCGATCAAACCAACACCGTTTTCATTCCTGCGTATGACCAGAAAATCCCGCAGCTACACACCAAGAAGAAAAAGGAACTGGGCCTCCGTACCGCGCGATGGGCATTGAAAAATATCTATGAAATCGAGAGCATAGTCTGGGAAACTGGAAAGCTTGTCTCCTCACTGCCAGAACAAGGCAAGTTGTTGCTCACCTTTGACAAGCCTGTCCGAGTTGATGACTTCGGGTCCGAGATAGAGGGCTTCTCCATCGCCGATAGTTTAGGGGTCCACTACATGGCCGATGCCGTTTATCTTGAGACAAAGGATAAGAACGAGCAGTATAAACAAATCATCGTCTCCAGCCCACTCGTCAAGCAACCAGTTTCCATTCGCTACGCGTGGTCTAGAGCCCCCATGGGAAACCTCAAGATCAACGGAATCCCCTGGCAGCCGTTGCAAAGTTTCCGCACCGATAAAGTCGACTTCGCACCCGAGGTGTCCCACCAAGATCCCGACGGCGGTAAAAATAATTCTGCCGCCGTAAAAATACTCAAAGCTGCCGCCGCCGAGGCCCTCAAAGCCAGAATTGAGGCAGCTAGAAGATAAGCGTAATCAAAATAATGCATTGGTCTTAATGCTCTCACTGATCAGGGGTGTTTATCATTACAATGATGTTGCCAACCTAGGCTCTGCTAAGATGATTCCCCTCATTAATGAGAGTGGAGGTTTTATTTTTTAGATGACGCCCAATCAGGTAAGCTAAATAGTCTCGATTCCACTTGCTGTTGATTGTTCCTCTAGCTATCAATTTCTCTCGATGAAGGGTCAATCAAAATACCAACGCGAGCGTCAACAAGCAGTAGCTAAAGTAGCTCGAAAAGATCTCCCGCTATTGCCAATCATGGTAATGATGTTTGTATCGGGATTTGCCGGCTTGGTCTACCAAGTCCTGTGGATGAAACAACTCGGCCTGCTGTTTGGAAACACAGCCCATGCCACCTCCATCACATTGGCTGCATTCTTTGCTGGAATCGGTTTCGGTAGCTGGTGGTGGGGGAGACGCACCAGCGCTTCTGCCAACCCACTGCGCCTCTACGCCGCACTCGAAGTCGGTATCGTCCTGACCGCTCTAATCTACTTCGTGATCCTGAAGATCTTCTACGGGATTTACCCACACGTCTATGAGTCTATCTCTGGCACCGCTTGGATACTCATCATCAAGTTTGCGCTCTCCCTGCTGCTGATCTTCCCTGCTGCGTTCTTCATGGGCGGGACCATTCCAGCAATCGGACAAGCCATCATCCGCCATCGTAGCCGATTTGGCCGCATGGCCGCCTTTATTTACGGCACTAACACACTAGGCGCGGCATTAGGGGTTTCCTATGCAGCATTTGTTCTTATCCCTACCTATGGATTCAAAACTACTTACGCCATCGCGATCTCTCTATCAGCTGCAGTCGCCGGACTTTCATGGTGGCTGTCACGCCGACCCGAGGCAACCATCGATCCGACTGAATCAACTCACCTGCTAGAGGATGAGCCTGAAAGTGGAAAAGAATCCGAATCTCAAGAAAACTCACTCAGCGACCGCATCATCCTCCCGCTCTGCTTTTTCTCAGGCTTCTCAGTGCTCTCTCTCGAAGTTCTATGGACGCGCATCTTCGCACAAGTGCATGAAAATTCAGTCTATTCATTTGCGATCATACTAACTGTCGTCCTGATCTGTCTCGCAGTCGGTGCGTGGATCAGCTCACTCCTATCACGACTAAAACTACCACCACTACAAATCACGGGAGTGCTGGTGCTCTTCGGCGGAGCCCTACTCTTGCTTAACCCTTGGATGTTGATGCAGGTGACGAATGACCTGCAGCCGTTTTACAAGCTTGAGTCCTGGGACAATTACGTGAGCCGGATTTTCAGCATCGGCTTTCGTGGCATCGGCTTAACGGTTCTAGCACTCGGTATGGTCTTTCCGTTCCTCATGAAAGCAACTGAGCAGCATGCCAATCAACCCGGCCGCACGCTCGGTCGGATACTTGCAGCGAATACGCTCGGTGCCATCAGCGGAGCTCTGATCTGTGGCTTTATCCTGCTTCCGTCCTTCGGCATGTGGGGCAGTCTGCAAGTGCTCGCCGCGGGATACCTGATCGTCTGTCTCCTCCTCCCCATCGGCTGGAAACGTGCCGCTATCATCACCCGATCCGGCGCCGCAGTCTGCCTCATTCTGCTCTTCACTTTACTGAACCCAACAAAGTATCCAACGCAGGGACAACACCCCAATTTAAAGCCTGTCAAAATACTTCAAACCTGGGAAGGCAGCGACTGCACGGTGACGGCTGTCGAAAAAAACAACGGTCATATCTCTATCAAAATCAATGGCTCTTACTCCCTAGGATCAACCCGAGTCTTCGCCGAGCAAGTGAATCAATCGCGCATTCCGCTGATGATTTACCCGCAGGTTAAGAGCATTTTCAACATTGGCTTCGGGACCGGTATGTCGGCCGGCGCATCGCTCGGACCAGAATTCCCAAATGTGAACAGCGTAATCAGTTCAGAGCTCACACCTGCGGTAGTGGAAGCAGCAAAGTCCTATATCCCACCTGAAATGACTGGCGGTATATTTACTGATCCACGCTCAAGTATTTTAATCGAAGATGGCCGCCACTACCTGATGGCATCGAATAAGAAATTCGACATGATCAATGCTGACCTATTTCTTCCTTACCGTCGCGGTGCAGGCAGCCTCTATAGTTTAGACCACTATCAGGCCGCTGCTAAACGTCTTAATCCAGATGGTATTTACGTCCAATGGCTACCACTCTATCAAATCACCGAAACTGAATTCGGAGTCATCGCGCATACCATGTTAGAAGCATTCGGCCAAGTCACGATGTGGCATAACAACTACACCCCTGGTAACGAGAAAGTTGCTCTCATCGGACAACTAAACAAGAAGCCTCTGCCGATCCCACCACCTGCAAAACGTGATGCAATGCTGCAAATGGTCGGAGATGGAAATTGGTATCAAGCCTCCGCTAAAATGATGCTAACCCAATCATCATCGACGATATTATTCAACTACGCTGGTAATCTGACTGAAGCTAGCCGTCTGTTCGATTCTTACCCGATCAACACGGACGACCAGCCGATGATCGAATATCAAACACCGTTCCTATTTCGTGAAGTAGCGGCAAAAGATAAGGTGATATGGATGGTTGGCCCCAAACTAACGAAGATGATTGATGAAATCCAGTTAGAGTCACCGGTTACAATCGACCCCATGCTTACTGGACACCCTTCTTCGAGCCGACGACTAGCCCTCGCAGGTAAGGCATTTCACCAATCCCTAGTCACCAAAGCGCTTGGGCAATCAGAAGAGTCTCAAAATGCATGGGAACGATTCCTTCAACAATGGTATATGACAGCTGAAGGAAAATGATGAAAATCTATGCAAGCACTTCACTAACACGGCCTGTAACTTAAAGGGACTATAACTGGATTACCTCCTTTATCCTGGCTAGTGTTGTACGACAGTTCATTGACAGAAAACTCAGCCAAGTGTCGTATCTATTAATAAGTCCCCCAAAAAGCAACCATCATGAAATCTATCAATATTCCTCAAAAGCAAATCTCTAGTAATCAACCCTTGCCTGCTGTGCTTGGTTTTCGTCGTTCACCTAAGAACCTGAGACTGCTTCTCGGATGGGTGCCTCTTTGCAGCCTGCTGACTGTGATCGCCTGCTCGTCCATCGAGACAAGCTACGCTAAGGAGGATAAGAAGGATGACTCCTCAAGCGATTGGACATCGCTTTACAACGGCTCACTTGATGGCTTCCGTATCTATTTTCGCGGCCAGGGTTACATCGAAGATGTGAACGCTCAAAAGGTCTATCTCGCCGAACCTAATCAGATTCATGTAATCAAGGGAACCAACGGCGTGCTCGTCACCAAGCAGCCATACAGCCATTATCATGTGAAAGTCGACTACCGCTGGGGCGCCAAAGGCGGGAGTAAGAACGCTGGGTTAATGACACATGTCGACCTCGAATCCAAATGCGTGAAAGATAATCGTCCTGCCTCGATTGAGATCAACATGCGCCAAGACAGCCCCGGTAGCATATGGCTGGCCACTGGACTAGGCCCATTCGGTTCTACATTCGTCGAGAAGAAAACGAAGCGTTACTTGGCCGAAAAGCACGGTGGCGTGCTGATCCACCCTAGCCCCTTCGGCGGACGTACCATCTTTGCTCGCTACCCTGACAACAAGCAGAACACCAAGCCTTATGGCGAATGGAACACGCTCGAGGCGATTGTCCGCGGTTCCGAGTCGGTCGAGATCATCCTCAACGGGCAAGTCGTCAATCGTCTCACCAAGCTACGCGCTGTCAAGAAGGGTAGTAAGGAACCGGGTAACCCTCTAATTACCGGAGGCATCGGACTGCAGAGCGAGGGCCAAGAAATCTTCTACCGTAACTTCGTGATCAAGAAACTGAAACCGTGATCCGATTGGTAACGACCTTCTCCAGGCAGACTGCTTCGTAAGGCATCCTGACTAAGCTAAGTAAGAATCACATCTATTTATAAACCACCGAAAAAGCTAATATCATGAAACCTGTCTCTAATTTCAACAGTAAATTCCTGGCTGTTAACACCCTGCTCGCCGCCCTCTTTGCTGCCTTTGCTTGGTTCCAGCGTAACGACATCGACCCCACCATCTACAGCCAGCCCTCGTTCAACAACCCGACCGTCGATTCGGCCCTCTGGTTCATCTTCTACCTGATCATCGCGATCGGTTTCGTGGTGATTTCGTTTCGAAAGCTGCCAACGTGGTATTTCGTCGTCGCCATCGTCGCCTGTTTCTTTGAAATGATCACCACCGGCCCCGGCCTGTGGTCCAACCTCTTCAGCGAAGAATCCTTCAATATGACCCAGACCTCGATGTCTGCTGAAGACCCACGCGTGGAACTCACCCGCGAATTCTTCGGAGCCTTCCTCGCCCTTGTCGCAGTCTGTTTCCAACGCTTGCAATCATGCCGATCCAAGAAATCCTGAACATGAACAAACCTAGCTCCCGCCCTTCTCACTCAGCGCGATGCGCTCAGAATAAGAATACGACCAATTTAAATAGATTCTCCCATTTAGCCCAACGGGCCTAAGTAAGATGTAATTGTGGAGATTGTTATAAGGTTCATGACAAGACTAGCATTACTGCGAGAGCGATTAGGCAGAGTCCGAATACTCCATCGATGACATGGGCGCTTTGTCGGTAGAAATTCTTGATTACCGGGTGCTGGAGCAGCCATACCCAGATGCTCCAGAGTAGCCAGCCTTCTAGGAAGATAGTCGCCCACAGGAGAACTGCCCAAGCTGAATCCCCTATCTCTAGATCTGTGTTCATTCCCATCCCTAGAAAAGGCAAGGTCACGCCTGCTAGGAAGATGGCGACTTTTGGGTTGAGTATATTGCAAAGAAATCCCATTTTCCAGTATCCTACTAGACTCGTTTGTGGGCGAGTGGCTGGTCTGCTATCTAGTTTGAATCTAACTTTCTGCACGGAGGATCTCATCAATTTGTAAGCAAGCCAGAGCAGGTATCCGCAAGCTAGATACTTGATCCAGCGATAGAAGGTTTCATTTTTTGCCAATACAAAGGCGAGCCCCGAGACTGCGATACCGGCATGAATCATCAACCCGCATGCTATCCCGCAAGCAGTCGCCCAGCCTGCACGTTTGCCCTCAGCTAGCGATACCCGCGTCAGTAGAACCATATCTGGGCCTGGGCTAAACTGCCCGACCGCCATGATCATAAAAAATGTTAGCCATTCAATCATCTATTACGTTGTTTTCCTATCATCTGCTGAGGACTTATATCACTGGTTTAGTTAGAATCACCATCATTTAGTTTGCTGGTTTTCTGAAAATACGCTAGGGTCAATTATGTTTAAGTATCTTACTCTGTTTATCATCTCACTTATTTCTACGCTTTCTGCGCAATGGCAGAATGGGGATATTATTTTCACTAAGACTAGCGGAAGACAGGCTATTGCCGTGTTGGCTGCTACAGAATCGCCTTGGACTCACACGGCTGTTATATTTATCGATAAAGGAAAGCCAATGGTATTAGAGGCGGTGCAACCGGTGCAGATTATTTCTTTGAAAGCTTACCTCAGCCGTAGCGGACCTCAATCTAACCATCGGTTCAAGCGGCTAAAAGATCAGACTGCTATTAAGAAAGACCCACTAAAGCAAGCTGCTGTTTGGGCGAGAAAGCATGTCGGTAAAAATTACGACGGTCGTTTTCAGTGGTCAGACAAGACGTTCTACTGCTCTGAACTGGTGTGGAAAGTGTACCACCAGTGTGCCGACATCGAACTATGTAAGGTGAAAAAAGTGAAGGATTATAATCTAGAGCATCCGAAGGTGAAGCAATTGATCAAGGAGAGATTTGGTTCTGTGAATCGTTTGAATTTAGAAGAAAAAATAGTGGCTCCATCAGACATCTACGACTCTAAGCTGCTGGTAGAATTTCATCCTTTCAAGAAAAAAGAAGCTCTAAAGAAATAGATCCTTCACCACTCTCGATGGCTTGACAACACCTGTTAGAGTTTGATCCAGTCCATTAAATGGATAGACAAGTTGCTTATGATTGAGCCCGAGACGATTTAGGATAGTGGCCTGTAGGTCCTGCACACTGACCTTGTCTTTGACTGCACGGTAGCCGATGGGATCTGTCTCGCCATAAGAGCCTGGCTTGACTCCTGCACCAGCCATCCACATGGTGAATGCTCCCGGGTTGTGGTCTCTGCCGATAAGTTTCATTTCCTTGCCGCCGCGGTTTTCGCGCATGGGGGTGCGTCCGAATTCTCCGCCCCAGACGATGAGCGTGTCGTCTAACAGGCCGCGTTGCTTGAGGTCAGTGATGAGCGCGTAGATCGCTTGGTCAGTGTCTTTGCACTGTTTTTTGAAACCGCCGTTAAGCGCTTCTTTCGCCCCAGCACCATGAGCATCCCAGCCCCAGTGGAATAGCTGAATGTAGCGCGTTCCCCGCTCCGCTAGTCTGCGTGCGAGAAGGCAGTTATTGGCGAATGATTCCTTGCCAGGCTCAGTGCCATACATTTTATGAATGTAGTCTGGCTCGCCCTTGAGGTCGAAGGCTTCGTTGGCGTGAATCTGCATTCTGAATGCCATTTCATACTGAGAAATACGGGTCAGTGTCTCGGGATCTTTGGCCTCTTCGTAGGCTTCTTGATTTACTTTGGTGATCGCATCCATCGTCTTGCGGCGGATCTCTCTGGAGACGCCTTCTGGACTGGATAGATACATCACGGGGTCACCTTTAGATCGGCACTGTACGCCTTGGTAAACTGAGGGTAGGAAGCCACTTCCCCAGACAGATTTGCCCGCAGATGGTGCTTTGCCGCCCGATGCTAGGACGATGTATCCAGGCAGGTTTTGGTTCTCATTACCGAGACCGTAAGTGACCCACGAGCCGATGGAGGGATTCCCTAAATTAATATTTCCCGTATGCATCAGCAACTGGGCAGGAGCGTGATTAAATTGATCCGTGTGGAGGGATTTGATAATGCAGAGATCATCGATGACTTTCTCGGTGTGAGGAAGCCGATCCGAGATCCACTGCTGAGTTTCCCCTGCTTGGTGGAAGGGGTAGATGGATCCTAACATTTTAGGGACACCCTGAATGAATGCGAAGCGTTGACCTTCTAGGAATTCCTTAGGACAGTCCTTACCATTCAGCGCAGTGAGCTCAGGTTTGTAGTCAAATAATTCTAATTGGCTCGGTGCGCCAGCCATGTGGAGGAAGATGACGCGCTTCGCTTTTGGAGCGAAATGGCTGAGTCCTTTCTCATCAGCAGAGAGTCCCCCAGCAGCCCCGTCTAGTCCCATACTAGTGAGCCACGAAGTCCCCACACCAGCCACGCAGTGCTTGAGAAACTGGCGTCTGGTATCGTTCCGAGCAGAGTCGTGGCTTAGTTGTTGGAAGATGTTCATGTGCTTATTTGGTTATAGCGGCGTCTATGTTCAGAAGTGCGTTCCCAATGATGACCATGGCGGCTTCCTCGGGAGTCGGTGCTAGTTTACTGTGATCTTCAGATTTGTAATCTATGCTCAGCTGGTGATAAAGATCTGTTAGAGTCTTGACCGTTGCTGCTGATGCTACTTTTTGGGTAGCTAGTTTGTAGCCGTATGAAATTTGCATTGCTACAGAGCCTCCACCTTCAATGACCATACGTTTCGCTAAATGTTGTGAGCTTTCGAGGAAGACCGGGTCGTTGAGTGTGACCAATGCCTGTAGTGGAGTGTTAGTAGAGATACGCTGTGGCACGCAGACATCTCTGGATGGAGCGTCGAATGTGAGCATACTTGGGTAAGGACTGGTGCGCTTCCAGTAAGTATAAACAGATCTGCGGTAGCGGTCTGGACCGACAGCATTTTTCCATTTGGCTCCACTATAAACTGTTTGCCAGACACCATCCGGCTGAGGCGGCATCACTGAGCGGCCACCGAGCGCATACGTGGCAAGTCCAGATACGGCAAGAGCATTATCCCGAACCATTTCCGCTGTGAGCCTCGTCCTGGGCCCACGCGCTAACCATAGATTCTTGGGATCGCGAGCAGCTAAATTTTCGCTCGCTCTATTATCCTGACGATAGGCCGCTGAGAGCACCATTTCACCAAGCATGCTCTTCACACTCCATTGGTGTTTATCCTGAAATGATAGAGCTAAATAGTCTAACAGGGGTAGGTTAGTAGGCTTCACCCCAGATGAACCTAGGTCACCTAGCGTCTCTACAATTCCTCTGCCGAATAGCTCAGCAAAGACCCGGTTCGCCATCACGCGTGATGTGAGCGGGTTGTCCTTATGGGCCATCCATTTTGCCATATCGAGTCGGTCATCAGTTTTTGCCTTGTATTGATTGATGACTGCAGGCACCCCCATTTCTTGTTTTTCACCTTTATTGAGCCATAGCCCACCGATGAACATACGAGTCTCTCTGATATTTTCTTTTGCCCGCTCTTTTAAGATTGGAATATAGCTACCTTTAATCGGCTTGAGAGCCGCGCGTTTAGCAGCTAAAGTGGTCTCCGCGGCTAGATAGTTTGAGTCAGTGAGGATTGCTGTCCAATTAGGATCTTGCGAGGTAGCAATCTGAAATTTTCTTACCGTGCTGGCTTGGCTACCCGTAGTGGACGCTTTACAATACACTTTGATTTCTAACAGATCACCCTCAGCCATACTGATTGGCTCAGCGGGAATAAATACTGCTTCTCTGCGTTTGAAAAGCTTGGGGTAACCACCGAACCCTGATCGCCCTGCAGCGAGTGACTCCTGAGCTTCGTATTGCCCTACTGCACTATCAGCAAATACTTTTTTTAATGTGATATTAGATTTACTGCCATCGGAGGCTATTTTTTCGACAATGAGCTGAGATAATACAGAAGCTCTCTCAGGCAGCTTAGCTGGGTCTTTCTCCTGCGGGATGATGCTAAAGCGGATGGCTGAAATGCTACCCGTTGTTAGAGGCTTTGCCTTTAGAGTGAAATGCGTATTTACCGGATGTGTCCCAGAGGTGATCAGGATGCCTCCCTGTTCTGCTATCTTTCCTGCAGAAGCTTTTAGCTCAGTGAATTTCAGTGATTCCCATGTGGTGTCAGACTCTATTTTCTTACTGCCAAATCGATTCACTTGCTGCTTAAGAGACTCAATCTCAAGCTGGATAGAGGTAGTATCGTCACGCTTCGCTGGATCAGTTGCTATGAGTAATTTAGGGAATTCATTTTGTAAGTCACAGTCTTCTGTGTTGTTAAAGAATGCTGAAAATTTAAAATAATCTTCATGTGGGATCGGCTCGTATGGATGCGAGTGACATTGAGTACAGCCAAAGGTGATGCCCTGTAGTGATGACCACGTAGTGTTCACCCTATCGATGAGTGCCATAACACGGTATTCTTCGTCATCGGTTCCGCCTTCCGTATTGGTCTGTGAATTTCTGAGAAATGCGGTGGCGATCATTTGATCCGTGGTCGGCTTTTCTAACAGGTCTCCAGCGAGTTGATCACGAAGAAACTCATCATATGGCATATCATTGTTGAATGCTTTGATCAGCCACTCACGGTACTGCCAGACATCGCGGTGCGGGTCTTTCTCGTAACCCATGGTATCAGCATAGCGTGCTAAGTCCATCCAGAGCGAGGCCCAGCGTTCGCCATAACGAGGTGAATTCACCAGACGATGTACTGCTTTCTCGTAGGCATCTGGACTATTATTACTTAGAAAGCCCTCTAAATCAGCAGGTGATGGCGGCAACCCGATAATATCTAGCGATGCACGCCGCAACCACTGTGCCTTGTCCGCTTCTTTGCTTGGCTTGAGATCTAGAGATTCGAGTCGGCTCAGGATATAGGTATCCATGGGCTGTTTCACCCAGCTTGGATCTTTCAGGCCTTTGCTTTTATCGACCAGCTCAGGCTTAATGTATGCCCAGTGTTCTTCCCAGTGCGCACCTTGTTCGATCCAAGTTTTAATGAGGCTTTTTTCATCAGCGCTCAGTGGCTTACTGTGACCACCCTCTTCCACGAGCGGCATCATGATTTTAGGATCATCTGACATAATCCTGCGATACAGGTCAGACTCATCTGGCTTCCCTGGGACGATGACTGTCTTACCGCTCTCACCTTTTCCGAGAGCCTCAGCGCGGTAAATCAATGAGATGCCACCGGCTTTTTTCACCCCGCCATGACAGCCTACGCAAGAGCGATTCAGGATAGGCCTAATCTTGTCGTTAAAAGAAACACGCTCACCATCATTCTCAACTATTTTCTCTTCAGCTACGGCTAATGGGCAGGCCAGAGAGTAGAAGAAAACTGTGGTAATAATAAAGCGTTTCATTACTTAACGCTAGCACTGATCAAGCCGAGATCAACAACAGGTTCTTGGCGTTTCTCTTCATCTTTATTTTGATGCATAGATTCCAATAGAGCCTTCCTTAGTATCTCAGCACCGGCTGGTGTTACTTTTGTGTTCCAGAGGTAAGTTTTTTCTAGGTACTTGAGTTTGGAAATAGCCATGATTCCAGCGTCGGTGACAACCGTTCCGTAGAGATTGAGTGACCGTAAATTCTCTAGCTTTCCGATGGTGCTGAGTGCTTCATCGGTGATTTTAGTCTCATTGAGTTTGAGACTCCTGAGATTGGTGAATTTAGCCAAATGCACAATATCTGCATCAGTAATAGTCGTGGATGATAAGTCTAATTCTACCACGTCTGTTGCCACTGCTTCAAGTATTTGAAGGTCAGATCCTTTGAATTGTTTTCTATAGCTTACAGAGTTAAATACCAGATCGGTGTCTTCCTGTGAGCTATATCTGAGCGATCCAGGGAATACTTCATTCACAGATTTGAGCGCGGCTTGTAGCTTCGTGCGCTTTTCTTTGAACTGCTTATCAGCTTGCTCTTCCGCCAGTCTGATTTGCTTTCTTTGTTCCTCTAGTTCGGCTGGAGTCTTGAGAGTTGCGATCGCTAGGGTGATCTCTTCTGGGACATCTGCCACTTCACTAAGCTTCGTGTTTTCAGGAGCTCCCATTTCAATCCACCACTTAAGAATTTTTAACTCCTCAGGCGTGATCTGTGGCTTTTTCTTTGGCGGCATATGCATGTCATCCTCCATTGGCAGCATGATCGTTGTGATCATATAGCTTTCATCGATATCACCAGCCACTAAAGCTTCTTCCTCGTCACCGCCTTCAAGCATATGCGCCATTGAGTCTAGTCTGAGACCGCTTTTTACTTTATCTTCTCCGTGACAGCTGATGCATTTGTTTTCTAAAATATTGTGAACGATGTTGGTGTAGATTACTGGATCTGTAACGACAATTTTGTCTTGTTCTTTTTTAGCTTCACGTTCGGCAAGCACCTTACTAGGGAATGCATTCATGGGATCTTTATGAACTAGCACTCCTCCCTGATGACCAGCGCGGTACATCATTACTACAGTTGCCATAAGGATGACTAAGTAACTTGGTTTAAGCCAGTTGAACTTTTTCACATCATAACTATACTTGATGAGGAATGTAAGGATGATCATGACGGTGAAAATCACCCCATCATTCTTATGGTCTTCTAGTTGTTCATTTATAGTATAGCTGTCTGTGAGATAGAGAAAATAACCAAACACCACAGCAAAAATTGCAGTCCCTGCAGCAAATGCTAATGCCAAGGTTGTGCTTGGTTTAGATTTAGTTAATAATCCAAGAGCTTCCAAAATAAACACCAGCACAGTTGCTCCGATAGGCATATGCAATATCAAGAAGTGATGCTTTCCTAGAAAATTCATCCACAGTCCTGTGGTGTCCGCTGTCGTTGGGTTTGCCATACCCACGGTTCCCAACCAAGGCATGATTGCTATTGCGGCGGCGGCTAAAATACAGATCCCGAAGACGACTCCATACCATTTGTTCTCATTTATTGGCTTATCCATTACGGCTATATACTGAGCAAAACAGACTGGTATTACAGAAAAAAATACAGTTTGGGCTACTTTTTTTCTGCATGCATTAATGATGCATGCGACAGCTCAACATTCTTTCTGTAACTATTATTGAATAATTACTTACGTACGGTAGTCTAACTCTATTATACAGATACATTTAATCACCTATCCTATGCAAAAACTTACCTCTATCCTATACATCACTGGCCTCTCACTCGCCATGCTCACGCCACTCACCGCAGCACCTGCTATGAAGAGATCTGGTCTCGATAATGATCCTGAGGTAATTTACCTGGAGCATTATACTAGTATTCCTATCAAATTTCTAACCATCGAAGACACGTCACTCTATTCTTCTAAGAAGGGTAAGAGTAGTCGTAAGCTAGGAACATTTAGCGCTGGCAGCAGCGTCCGGCTGCTCGCGATGAACCAAAATGCTTACAGAATCTCAGGTAAAGGTAAATTTGGTCTACTCAAAGGCTGGGTGAACCCGAAAAACCTCGCCAGTCAGGATCCTAAATTTGTAGAAAACTTACAGAAGCTCTACAAGAGACAGATGAAAGTCCAGGGGCTCATCAGGGACAAACAAGTGGCCATCGGAATGTCACTCAGTGAGGTTCTTCAATCGCTCGGTGATCCGACTAAAAAACAGGACAGGGTCACGAAGGACGGCAGGTCTGGAAAGTATGAGTTCATCCAGTTCGATGAACAGAAGCACTACCGTTATGTGACTAATCCGCGCAATGGAGAAATTTACAGACAGCTATCTCATGTTACCACTGAGGAGAAGTCTAATATCACGGTAGAGTTTGAAAACAACGTGGTTACAGCTATCACGGCCAAGGAAGATAATGGTCCAGGGAAAATCAACATCATCGTCCCACCGATTATCTTTGGATTCTAAACGCCAATTAATTTGCACAACAAAAAACGAGAAACTCTAAATTAGAGCTTCTCGTTTTTGATATAAAGTAAATGCTATATTGAACGAATAATTACTCGCTCAGAGCAGTGCTTAAACTACGCAGACTTAGCGATAGCTTGTGATGTCTTGCTCTTAAGGTTTGCTGCCTTGTTCTTGTGAAAGATGTTTCTCTTAGCGCACTTATCCACAACTGATGTGAATTCCTTGAATGACTTAGTTGCTGCGTCTTTATCACCTGCTTCTACTGCTGCGAGTGTCTTCTTACGAAGAGTCTTTACGCGAGTCTTGATGTCTGTGTTACGTGTGTTGCGAGTTTCGTTTTGACGGACGCGCTTGAGTGCTGATTTTGAATTTGCCATGGTATTGTTGGAAATGATTGGTGTTATTTACTTTATGGTTGTGAGTTTATCATGATTTTCATTGATCTACCTCACTATTATCCCTGCAGTATTCTAGTGAATTCTTGCAGGAGTGCGAGAAATTAGCTAAATCTAGCCAGATGTCAAGCTCGTAGCGACATTTTAAGCAATAAGCCCTAAAATATCAAGATTAGTTAAGTAACCTCTCTATTTCACCTTCTTTTCATGATCCACGAAGATCAAAGCATCGACGTCGAAGCCTAGCTCTTTAACTCTAGCTAGAAATTGTTTCTTTTGAGTAGCGCTCACTGTTGGCGTGCGGGAGAGGAACCAGAGATAGTTTCTATTGTAGCTAGTGATGTAGGCATACTGATAGTCTTCTTTATCAAGTTCAAATATTGCATAAGAACCATAGAAGGGCCCGAAAAATGAAACTTTCAAATGCCCAACGCTAGAATCGCCTACGAAATATGCCTTACCCTCTGCTTCACTCCACTCTCCCTTGCTTTCATTATATCCACGGTTGGCCACCTTTATCCCACCATCTTCTCTGACCGAGTATTCTGCAGTGACTTGGCTCAACCCCCGCTCAAACGTGTGGTCAAGCCGCGCAAGTTCATACCATTTACCCAGATACCTCTGTTTCTCAAACTGTTCTACAGGCTTGATTCCATCGGGTAATCCTACGCAGCTATTCATGCTGTATAGCCCCAGAACTAGCGCGCTGATGAGACCTATCAATTTGAATTTATGTTTCATTCCCTTTGTCTATTAAATTTGGACAAGTTTGCACAGAATTAACTATGAGAAACTACTGGAAATATCTATAGCTATTTCCATGCGCTACTTGCTCATCGATAATTCTAACACACGCACCAAGTTCATGATCGGAACTGAGGAAGAACTCTTGCCTTGGATCGGTCATGTAGATACGGCGGAAATTTCTGCCAAGACGATAGCGAAGGTGCTAGAGGATCAGATATGGGATGCTGTCTATCTCTGCTCGGTGGTGCCTGTTAAAGCCAAAATCATAGAAGCTTCTTTAGATTTCCTAGCGGGTAAACAATTTAAAAAGCTTACCCCTGGTTCTATACTGGGTATTGGGATCAACTACCCTATTCCAAGCCAGATCGGTGCGGATAGATTGGCTAACTCGATCGCAGCAACCGCGCTCTATGGATCGCCATGTATCGTGATCGATTTTGGAACAGCGGTGACCTTTGACATCATCGATGACCAAAAATACCAAGGCGGCGTGATCGCTCCCGGGCTAGGTGCCATGACAGACTATCTAGCGAACAAGACCGCATTACTGCCGAAGATCACCCTCACTGAGCCAGAAAGCGCGATTGGTAAATCTACGGAAATAGCCATGGACATTGGCGCGGTTTACGGTTACCGCGGGCTGGTGCGCGAGATAATCACGGAGCTCAGCAAGGAATTAAAATCAAAACCAACCGTCATCTGCACTGGTGGCGATGGGGAGCTCATCACCGATGGGCTCCCAGATCTCATCCACCATTATCACCCTTCGATCACGCTTGAAGGAATAAGAATAGCAGCAACACTCAACTTTTAATTTATCACACATGAAGAACATAAAAAGCATAGGAATTGATTTCGGAGGGACCTCTGTCAAGTTTGGGGTCGTAGCCGGCAAGGAAATTATTACTACTAGCCCGCGTCTTCTAACCAAAGACTACCCAGTTCCAAGCGATCTCATCCGGGCGATTGCTGACAAGGTTAACCAGCTTAAATCTGAGCATGAAAACATCGTAGCCATCGGTTGCGGAGTCCCTGGCTTTGTGGACTTCCCTAGTGGCACGATCCATAATCTCACTAATGTTCCTGGATGGATAAATATCCCGCTCAAGCAAGAACTAGAAACTCGAACAGGGCTACCCACAGCCATCGAAAATGATGCCAATGCCATGGCCATCGCGGAGTGGAAGCTCGGTGCTGCCAAAGGCTGCAATCACGCCATCTGCCTCACCCTCGGCACCGGAGTTGGGGCTGGCATCATTGCAAATGGAGCGATCATCCGTGGCGCGCAATACTTAGCTGGCGAGCTAGGTCAGACCTCTATCGACTACGCAGGAAGAAAGGGAAACTACAATAACCCAGGCGCGCTTGAGGCCTATTTGGGGAACAATGAATTCGCTGCTGACACCCAGGCAGACTATGCTGCTGCGGGAATTCAAAAAGATCTCAAAGATTGCACCCCTGAGTCTCTTTCAGAGGCGGCTGAGAATGGATGTCTGATTGCACTCAAGGCATGGGAAGGATTTGCGCAGAAACTCTCTACCTCACTGGCATCCTCCTGCTGGTTATTAAATCCAGAAATCATCGTCATCGGTGGCGGTTTAGCGAATGCAGGCGAGATTCTTTTCACACCGCTGATAAAACATCTCCAAGCTCAGCTCAGCGGACCATTTAAAGATCACCTAAAAGTAGTGCCGGCGGAATTTAGCAATAACGCAGGAATCTTAGGCACAGCGGCATTGGCTCTCGAAGGAGTTGAGGACTTTACGGTTTAATTTTGATCCTTCTTCTCCTCTAGCTCTCTCAGAGCCAGGCGCTCAGCCTTTTTCTTCTCTCTCGCTTCGCGGAAGAATGATTGAACCAAGCCCAAGCACTCATCGAGCATCACTCCCGAGGTGATCTCGCACTTGTGGTTCAACGGTGGATTCGCGTCTAACAGATTAATCCATCCGCCAGCTGCCCCCCCTTTAGGATCTGGGCAGCCGAACACCACCCGGTCTGGTCGGCAATGTACAATCGCCCCCGCGCACATCGGGCAGGGTTCTTTAGTCACGTAGAGCGTGCAGCCTTCTAGTCGCCAATCTCCTGTGACCTGCTGCGCAGCGGTGAGAGCGAGCATCTCTGCATGAGCCGTCGCATCCTTCAGCGTCTCCACCTGATTCCAGCCACGCGCAATAATTTGCTCATCCTTAACGATCACCGCACCTATCGGCACCTCATTAGCCGCATATGCTTTCCGAGCCTCACGTAATGCTTGCTGCATAAAAAACGTGTCGCTGGACATATCGAATATAAAATTGTCTTCAGTCATATTAGTTTCTCGCTCCTGCTATTCTTTTGTTATGCCCCATTGTGATTTTTGAAATGATAGTCATGAATAAAATGCCTGACACTATTTTACAGAAAATAACACCATCAAAATAAATAACATCTATATCAAGAATCCTGTTGGTAGAAAGAACAGTCATTATTACTATCCCCCAAAAACCTAATAACCAGAAATACCACCACGCTCTAATTAACGCTTTTGAGGATTTCTCCCAAAATAAATTATCCCATATCTGTTTCATCATTACATAGGGCTTCCAGAACCACAAGATGGGGGTGAAATAATAATATACAGAACTTGCGGGAGTAATCGTAGGTGTTGGCTTCCCGCCCACCCAAGCATTGGTCATGGATTTACTTGTCCATATACAAACCGCTAGTATAATTACAAAAAATATACTCATCCTTATCGTCATTCGAGTATCAAAATATGTAACGTAACTAATATCGAATAGAGCAAATGCTGTGAAAATGACATCAGCTCCGATAGATAAAAAACTAAGTATACCCCAGAAAGAAGTGCTCCTCAGTAAACTGAAATCACCATCCTCTTCCTGAGCATCAGCCAGTACTGGCATCGACTCAGGTGTTTGATAGGGATTTTCTGACATACGAGAAAACTAACTTACACAGAATTCGCTGTATATTCTAAAAGTCGAAAAACTTCTTCGCTTTCTCGAAGAACCCTTCCTGCATTGGACAGTTTTTCTCTCCGATGCTTTCGGTGAATTCCTTGAGTTTTTCTTTTTGCTCTGTGTTCAGCTTGGTAGGGACTTCCACTTTTACTTCCACGTGGAGATCTCCTTTGTAGCCAGACGAGAGATCTTTGATCCCTTTTCCTCTGAGTCGGAAAACAGTCCCGCCCTGGGTTCCAGCGGGGATTTTGATCGATGACTTCCCTTCTAGAGTAGGCACCTTTAGTTCGCCACCCAGTGCGGCTGCGCCAAATGGCATAGGCACTTCACAGAAGAGATTCTCTCCTTCGCGCTCGAACACCTCGTGATCCTCAACGTCGATGAATACGTAGAGATCTCCTGCTGGACCGCCGCGGGCTCCAGCGTCACCATTTCCTGATGAACGCAAGCGTGTTCCACTGTCGACGCCAGCTGGAATACGGATCTTGATTCTCGAGGTTTCCTGCACAGTCCCTTGTCCGCTGCACTCCGTGCACGGATCTTTGATCACTTCACCAGCACCACGGCATTCTGGGCACGTGGTCTGCTGGACAAAGATTCCTGCTTGCCTAGTCACAGCACCGCGTCCGCCACAAGTCGTGCATGGTTTGGCTCCAGAATCACTCTTAGAGCCCTTACCTTCACAACCACCACAAGTAGCTTCTTTTTCTATTTCTAGCTCTTTCTCTACACCAACGGCTGTTTCTTCTAGCGTGATTTCTAAATCATAGCGCAGATCGCTGCCGGGTTTTTTCGATGATCTCTGGCGTCCACCACGGCGACCGCCACCACCACCAAAGAAATCTTCAAAACCACCACCGCCACCACCAAATACCTGTGAGAAGATATCAGAGGCATCATGGAAACCACCACCACCGCCGCCGCCGCGACCACCCATGCCGCCCTCGAAGGCGGCATGACCATATCTATCGTATGCCGCGCGCTTGTCCTCATTGCTGAGGATTTCATAAGCCTCGCCTATTTCTTTGAATTTCTCCTCAGCCGCTGCATCATCCGGATTTTTATCTGGGTGAAATTTGATCGCTAGCTTGCGGTAAGCTTTCTTGATCACTGCTGCATCGTCATCATTTGATACACCCAATAATTCGTAATAATCTGCCTTTGCCATAATATAATAAAATTTGTTTTTCTTTAGTAAAGTAAGAGCTTACACACTCTCAACTTCAATCGCATCTACCTGCTCATCAGCCTTCTTAGACACCACCACATTAGCAGGTCTGATTAGTCTATCGCCGAGCAAATAGCCCTTGCGCATCACGCGGATGATTTTGCCTTCCTCATACTCATCACTCTCTTCTTGGCTCATCGCATCGTGGATGTTGGGATTGAAATCACTGCCAACTATTGTTTCAGCCTCTGTCACTCCTTGACCAGATAGAAACCCATCCATCTGCGCCTGCACCATCTTCATACCCATATAGATCATCGATCCTGACTCAGCCTCAGCCGCCATCATTCCCATGTTGAAATTATCGATCACTGGTAATAAATCCTCGATCAGTCTTTGATTGCCAAATTTGATCGACTCAGTCTTCTCACGAGACATCCTCTTACGGTAGTTTTCTAGATCAGCCGCTGTACGCATTGCTGTTTCCTTCCACTTCAGCACATCTCCCTCTAGCTGCGCTTGCGGATCTAGATCGATCGCTTCTTCAAGCTCCTGCTCTATCTCTGCATTGATTTCCTCCATAGATTTACCTTCATCTGTGTTCACAGACTCATCATTAATAGGCACGTTAACTGTTTCCGGTTCAGTGTTCATCTCTGTGTCTTTCTGAGTATCTTCTTGCATGGGCATACCCATAGCCTTCTATGGCTAATGGTCAACCCTCATTTATACCATTTCACAGAAATCCCCAGTCCAAATCACACATTGCCAAGTCGCTGTTGGTGCTTCTATACTCCGTTTATGAAAACCATTCTATTCAGCCTACTCGCCACTGCAACCATGCTCACAGCTAGAGAACCACTGGATAAACCAAACATCATCATCATTTATCTCGATGACAGCGGCTACGGCGACTTCGGCCACAATGGCAATCCAGTCATCGAAACACCCACCATTTCTAAAATGGCAGCCAATGGTGCGAACTTCACCCAGTTCTATGTCACCTCTGCCGCATGTAGTGCATCACGCTATTCGCTGCTCACTGGTCGCTACCCAGGCAGGTCTGGACTCGGCAGTTGGGTTGTTGGACCTGATAATAAGAACCACATCGGTGACAAGGAAATCACCATTGCAGAGGGGCTGAAGGCAAATGGATATCAGACAGGGATGTTCGGTAAATGGCACCTAGGTAGCCCTAACAAGAATAACAAGATGTCACCGAAAACCTTACCACTAGCGCATGGTTTCGACACCTGGATAGGCACTAATGTATCACACGACTACGCAAATTCGAAACTCATCAAATCTGATCCTTCAGGCAACCAGCCGATCGCTGGCTACAAGGAACTAGCCATCAATCTACCTAGCCATCCTGAAGCTTCCCGCTCACTCACTAAAGTTTGCACCGATGCAGCCGTCGCATTCATTGAAGATAAAAAAGACCAACCATTTTTTGCCTACGTGGCTTACAATCAGCCGCACCTTGGTCTATATGTGGCTGATGAATTCAAAGGTAAATCCCGTAGAGGGCTGCTAGGTGATGTCATGGCGGAGATCGATCACTCAGTGAGCCGTATCCTGACTACAATTGAGAAACAAGGCGTCGCTAGCAACACACTTGTGATCTTCTCGTCTGACAACGGTCCTTGGCTACGCTTCCTCGACACAGAAAAGCATCCTAAATACGGAGAAGCCAGAACTCACGTTGGCTATGCCCAACCTTTTAGAGATGGCAAAGGCTCTAACTGGGAAGGAGGACACCGCATACCAGGGATTTTCTATTGGCCAGGAGTCATCGGCCCCATAAGACAGCTCAGCCCTTCGAGCACGCTCGATGTTTTGCCTACCATTTTCAAGATCACTAACACCCCAATTCCTAATGACAGAAGTATCGATGGCAGAGATATCTCAGCTCTGATTGCTCCACAAGCCTTCGATTCAGAAACAGAACCTTTTGAACTTCTCTACAGTAATCCTAAAAACAAACCTACCGCTATTCGCTCTGGAGCTTGGAAGCTCATTACTAAGACTCACTCACAGCTCAAAAAAAACACAGGGTTTAATGCATCCGAAAAATCGCCACTACTTTTTAATGTGGAACATGATCTCGGTGAGCGCATTGACCGCGCCATTGAGCACCCAAAGATAGTCAAGCGCTTGTCTGACCGTCTGATAGAAATGAAAGCTGAAATCGAGTTTGAGAAAGAATTTAGCGAGTAGTTACAGCGAGTAATTGTTCTGTCATTCGCAGTGCATCGTGGTTGCCTTTCACATCATGCACTCGGTGTAGCATACAGCCATTGCTCCGAGCTAATGTCGTCATCGCGATGGTGGCCGCGTCTCGCTCTTGCGGAATTTCTATTTCTAAGAGCCTCCCAAATATCGACTTCCGCGACACACCTAGCAGAACCGGTCTATCGGCTACGCCGAGTTTGGCAATGTTAGCCAGCAGACTTAAATTATGTGTGTCCGTCTTGCCAAAGCCAATGCCTGGATCAAAGCAAATGCATTCTTTTGCTATGCCAGCATCGGTTAGAGTCTCGAGTCGTTCAGCGAAAAATGTTTTCACATCAGCCACCACATGCCTATAGCTCGGGTCATCCTGCATCGTTTCTGGTGTGCCCTGCATGTGCATCACCACCAAACCCACCCCCTCTGCCGCACAGAGAATAGCCATTTCTGGATCTGCGGTGCAGCCTGAGACGTCATTCACGATATCCGCGCCTGCTGTTATTGCCTCTCTTGCGACTGCTGATTTAGAAGTGTCCACCGAAATAAACATAGCATCAAAGTCTGCCAACCTCCGCAGCGCATGAATCACTGGCACCACCCGCGCGATTTCCTCATCCACGCTCACGGCCTCCGCCCCTGGTCGAGTAGACTCACCACCGATGTCGATGATTTGGGCTCCCTCGTCAAGCATCTCACGGGCGCGGTTGATCGCTACTTCTATTGTGCTATGTTTCCCGCCGTCTGAGAATGAGTCAGGAGTCACGTTTAGTATCCCCATCACCACCGCTACCGATGACAGGTCTATTTCTCCCC
>JBLHQF010000005.1:0-32390 GCA_047624885.1 Cryomorphaceae bacterium
ATTGGTATATGGAGACGCTATCTATGCAGCGTTTCTCACGAGTGCTACTAGGACGCCTTGGATGATGAGTTCTCGGGCTGGGATAAGGTCTGGGAAGAGTTCGTTCTCAGCGCGGAGGAAGGGTTTGCCGTTTTCTACGATGTAGCGTTTGAGGGTTGTCTCACCATCGATGAGTGCAGCGACGACGTCTCCTTTTCTGGGTTCACGGAATTCTAGGACGACGGTATCGCCATCGCAGATGTGGGCATCTACCATTGATTCTCCACGGACTTTGAGTGCGAAGGTGCGGGCGTTATGCTTGAGGCCGAGACTGCGGATATCGATAGAGAGGCAGCCTTCTTTTTCGTGATCTACATCCTGACCCATACCTGCGGCGATATTTCCGTAGATGGGGATGTCGACTATTTCTTCGCGGTCTAGCTCTTCTGGGAAGATGACCGCTCTGGCCTTGCCGGGGACGCGCTGGATGACTTGTTTTTTCTCCAGTGCGCGGAGGTGGTTCATAGCCGCTGTCTGGCTGGCGAATCCGAAGAAGTGTTGGATTTCTCTGGTGGAGGGCATGACTCCAGTGACTCTGGATTCACGCTTGAGATAATCATAGACTTCTTGTTGGCGATTGGTGAGCTTGTCTTTCATGTATCTATTTGAACACTATTCGATAGAACATGTCAACAGGTAAAGTGAGGAAAGTCCAAATTTAGGTGGAATCTCTATTTTTTCGCCATGCGGAGGTGTTGGGCTGGGTGAGGAGGGTGAGGGCTGAGTCTTGGAGGGAGAAAGTCTGGATGATGTGTCGCAGGAGGGCGATGGAGGCGATAGAGTCGTATAGGGCATCGTGCCAGGTGATATTATGGCTGGGTGACGCGGTTGCGGATAAGGAGGAGATTTCTTCTTCTAGTCCTAGCGTGGAGCAGAGGCTACCGAGCGAGTAGTCACTGAGTGTGGGGTAGGCGGCTCTGGCGAGGTGGAGAGTATCTACCCAGGGGCCAAACCCGTGGGCGGGGAAGGCTCTGAGAAAGCGTTTCTCTGTGCCGTGACCATGAGCGACCACGACATTTCCACCGAGGCGGCGCTTAATGTCTGGCCAGAGGAGCATGAGCATGGGGGCATCGCTTAGCTGTTCTTTGGTGATGCCGTGGACTTGCTGTGCAGCCCAGGTGATTTTTCGATCGGTGTGGATGTAGGACGTCCAGGTGTCCGAGAGTAGATTCGACTCAAGCGCGGGATCACTCAATGACCAGGTGGCTGTGCCTATCTGGACTGGGGTATCAGTATCACCCGCGGAGGTGCCAGCGGACTCGAAGTCGATTGCGGTAAAGGTGGCTTGCTTGATCACAGAGTCTTACTTGACGCTGAATTTACGGCCTCTGTTATCTCTCCAAGCGCGCTTGAGTGAGCTGTAGAGCTGGTTGAGATCACCGCTATCGAAGAGTCTGTATTCGATGGTGTGGGCGTGGGTGGTTACGGGGTATTCCTTTTCTACGGTAGTATTAGTATCTACTCCTGCGCGTCGGCCACCTGTTTCGGCTAAGTTTTTGCCTCGTTCGATCAGGTTTTTTGCTAGGTTGGATTCACTATTTTCACCTACTGCCTCAAATGAGTAGAATCTCACGAAGCCTGACCCGCTAGTCTGCACGTTAACTTCATGCACGACGAGTGATTTGTTGACGATGTAAGAATGCTTGCTGATTGCTGAAATTCTATCGAGCGCGACCATGTATTCGCCTCCAGCAAGACTAGCTTCCCAGAATCTTTTATTACTCGTAGTGACATCAGTGTTTTTTTTATTTTCTTCCTGGGCGTGGCTGAATTGTCCTAGGACTATGAATGAGGCGAGGGCGGTGAATAGAGTTGATTTGATTAGTGATTTCATGATGTTAGTAATTGTGCTTATGAATTAGTTTACGGTGTAGATTATGATAGGTTACGTTAATTCGTCAAAACCTAGATTGCAAGAATTGAAAAAAGATGCTTGTTTATTGATATGCCAAAATTTCGTCCTAACGTAGCCGCGATCATCCTAAATAAAAATGGTGAGATATTAGTATGCGAGAGAAAGAATGATCGAGGTGCCTGGCAGTTTCCGCAGGGTGGTGTGGATGGTGACGAAACGCGACTAGAGGCTCTGGAGCGTGAGATCATGGAGGAGGTGGGGATTCCAGCAGAAGACTACAAAACGATCGAATTCCGTGATGGATATTTTTATTTTTACCCAGCCCATATTCGTGTGAATAAGAAATGGGATGGTCAGGAACAAACCTATTTTCTTTGTAAGCTGAAGAAGAAAGCGAAAGGGCCGGACTTAGGAAAAAATAATCCAGAGTTCCGAGATTTTGATTGGGTGATGCCGGCGGATTTCGATGCGAACTGGTTACCCGGGTTTAAACTAGAAGTCTACCGCGAGGTGATGCGAGACTTTTTTGGTCTAGAGCTTTAGGTTAGAAAGAATATTCAATCGTTCATTGTTCTCTTCTTCATCAGGCTATAGCCATCTATTATATCTAAAAATTTGCAGACCACGGCATTTAGTCTATAATCAAATTATGATCATCAACGCGGCGGATATTGACGCTATGGAAAAACTTCATCGAGTACAGCTCGCGACTTCTCTGCCAGGAGCGAAACCAATCTGTCTTGTGGGTACAAAATCGCTTGCTGGCGTGACCAACCTAGCCCCATTTTCTAGTATCACTCACTTCGGATCTAGTCCGATGCTGATAGGCATGGTAACGCGTCCAGATACGGTGGATCGAAATACCTTGAGAAATATATTAGACACCGAGTCATGGACGCTTAATCATGTGCATAGAGAGATCCTCGAAAAGGCGCATCAGTGTTCGGCACGCTACCCTGCTGAAACTTCAGAGTTTTCTGCAGTAGGAATAAACGAGCATTTCCATCCAAATATAACGGCTCCCTTTGTCAAAGAAAGTCGGGTCAGATACGCACTTGGTCTGGAGGATATTGTCGATATCAAGGCTAACAATACTAAACTGATCATCGGTCGTGTGCAGCTGATTGAGATACCTGAGGCCGCCCTCCATGGCGATGGGGGAATCAACTTGATAGAGAGCGGATCACTAGCATCTACTGCCCTTGATACTTACTTTTCAATCAGCAAAGTAGCTCAGATGAAATACGCAAAACCATAAACTAATAGGATGAATGTAGTATGGTTCAAACGTGATTTACGGTTGTCTGATCACTTGCCTTTGCTGGAAGCTAGCGAACATGGTGAGGTGTTAGGTATCTATATCTACGAATCTGAGGTGATAGGTCAGCCTGATTTCGATGCGATTCACCTGCAGTTTATCAATGAATCACTATTAGAATTACGTAAGGGCTTCACTGAACTCGGTGGGAAATTTGCCATAGTGAAAGGGAATGCCATACAGATTTTCCAACGTCTCTATGATGTTTATGGGATGTCGAAATTATGGAGCCATAGGGAAGTGGGTACGGACATTACGTTTCAGAGAGATATCGCAGTGGCGCAGTGGGCGAATCAGCACAATGTAGAATGGCAGGAATATTCGCAGAATGGAGTCATCAGGAAACTAAGATCTAGAGATGGCTGGGCAAGAAGATGGGAAAAGAAAATGCGTGGAGAAATTCACCCGATTCCGCAGACTCTCTCAAGCCCTACATTGCCTAATTATGGAGAGATACTTTCTGCACAAGATTTGAACCTAACAGAAAGGCAGCTCGTCATTGCTCAGAAGGGCGGTGAGTTTGAGGCTAGTAATTATCTCAAGTCATTTTTGGCAGAACGTGGAGCACAATATCGAAAGGAAATGTCTAGCCCATTGACTGCATTCGATTCCTGTAGCCGGGTTTCCCCTTACTTGAGCTGGGGCTGTATTTCTATCAAGCAAGTGTATCAAGAAACGATGCAGGTGGCTGCTGAGATTAAATTGAAGCGACGTGCCAGTGGAGCATGGGCAGCGAGTATAAAGTCTTTTTCATCGAGGCTGAGTTGGCACTGTCATTTCATGCAGAAGCTGGAAGATCAGCCGAATATTAATGAAGTCAATATCTCGCGAGCCTTCGATGGGATGCGATCTAGCTCATGGGATGATAGCAGATATGCAGCATGGAGTGAGGGTAAAACAGGGTTTCCTCTGATTGATGCTTGTATGCGCGCACTGAAAGCAACTGGATACTTAAACTTTAGGATGCGTGCCATGGTGATGTCTTTTGCTAGTTATCATCTATGGCTGCACTGGAAAAAGACAGGAGAGCAGCTCGCGCGTTATTTTTTAGATTACGAGCCAGGGATTCACTGGAGCCAAGTGCAGATGCAAAGCGGAACTACGGGGATCAATACAATCCGCGTTTACTCGCCCTATAAACAATCGCTCGATCAAGATCCAGACGGGGTTTTTATCAGAAGATGGGTGCCTGAGCTTGGTAATGTGCCGACGTCATACATCCATAATCCAAGTGAGATGCCAGAAATGGAACAGGTTTTCTGCGGCTGTAGGATAGGGACAGACTATCCGTTGCCAATCGTCGAGCACCTTGAAGCTTACCATCAAGCTCAGCAGCAAGTGCACGCGGTGAAACAGACATTGGCCGCAAGACTGGAAGCAAAAGACGTCTTCATCAAGCACGGCAGTAGAAAAAGAAACCGTCAAGGCTAGTCACTTAATCTATATCAACCCTTCCACGGCCTAAAGCGTAAGAGAAATTTTTAATAACAATTCTAACCAACTCATCATGTCCTCAAACTCTCCGGAAGTTATCATTATAGGTGCTGGTCTCTCTGGCCTAGCATGCGCATTAGAACTCATTAAAGAAGGAGTGAGCGTTCAATTAGTCGAACAAGATGACGCTCCAGGTGGGCGAGTCCGAACCGACACCGTCGAGGGCTTCCTGCTGGACCGAGGCTTTCAAGTTTACCTAGATGCCTATCCTAATGCGGGCCAGCTTTTGGATCTAGCCGCACTTGATCTACAGTATTTCGAGCCTGGTGCCATCATCTTTGAAAAAGGAAAAAGGCATCGTCTGATGGATGTCTTCCGCCGCCCAAAGAGTCTATTTTCAAGCGCTTTTTCGCCCATTGGAAATCTTATCGATAAGGCCTTGGTGGCAAAGCTTCGCTTTTCTTTGAAATTTTCATCGATCGATAAAATTCAGAAGCGAGAAGACTTATCAACAGAGGATTACCTCAAGCGATTTGGGTTCAGCGACGGCATGATCGATCGTTTTTTCCGAAGTTTTTACGGAGGTATTTTTCTAGAAAACGAGCTTCGAACTTCCAGTCGGATGTTCGAATTCACCTTCAAGATGTTTACCGAGGGTTCAGCCACGTTACCTGCCAAAGGAATGGAAGAAATTCCTCGTCAGTTAGCTGCCCGTCTACCTGCTGGTGTTCTGCGTTGCAACGCACTGGTGTTTGAAGTCAGAGCAGGGGAGGTGATCCTGGCATCAGGCGAAAAACTTACCCCTGACCAACTCGTTTTGGCGGTCCCTAGCGATGCAGCCCAAAAGTTGCTTCCTACACTGGCTCTGCCTGAGCTCAAGTGGAGGTCGGTTACGAACTGTTACTTCGCGGCACCTCGCTCCCCGCTCAACGAAGCCATTATCGCTCTTTCCGGTGACCCCAGAAGCTTGATCAATAATGTCTCTGTTCCCTCTGACCTTTCAACTTATTACGCTCCCGAGGGACAGTCGCTGATCTCAGTTTCCGTTCTGGGGCTTCATGAAGAAGAAGATTTTTTAGCGAGAGTCCTAAGTGAACTGAGCTCTTGGTTTGGCGAAGAAGTCACCTCTTGGCGTCACCTCCGTACTGACTGTATCGCGCGCGCTCTTCCTGAACAAACTCCCAACACCAGACCGCCTGCCAATGAGTTGGAAGGGGTGTTCCTCTGTGGAGATCAGCAGACCACCACTTCTATCGAGGGAGCGATAACTTCGGGACAAGAAACAGCTAGACGTATTCTTGCGGAACGGGTTAAAGTTTAAAATTCTATTACGGCGTATTTTTATTAGTATTTTAGGTTCGTATTGAAGCGGTCGATGGGTCAATACATAAAACTGCTTTACTTCAGCCCCCTCCATAGCTCAGCTTGAACGTATCAGAAAATACTTATAACTTATGAACCCACTCAAAAAATTAACACTCCTCGGGCTACTATTAGCAACAGCATCATTAACCGGTTGTGTCACCAAGCGCACCACAACCTCAAATGGTGCGGTAACTGATGAGAAATATGTGGTTAAACGCCCTATCAAAAAATTTATAAATAACGTAGAATTTGAATAACGGTTCATCCACACAGCGATTGTGCTCTAGAGACTATGATAGCCTCTGATAATACTCCGCTTAGGCCATATTTTATCTAGCTCAATCAGAGGTCAGCATGATGCAAATCGAGACAAAGTATGACGACATTGTTTAACGACGACGACCACGAGATCTGCTGCTGGAACGTGAAGGTGCCGCTCTTTGTTTGCGGCTTGCTGTCGACTTGCGCTGATGGCTGCTGCGGTCACGGGAGCGGCTGTCCCAATCGAGCTTTTTGGAAGAAGTCTGCCGTTGTGGGCTCTTGTAGCTAGCGCGTGAAGGTGACTTTGTCGGACGGATTGTCGGACGAGTTGCTGGACGAGTTGTTGGACGAGTCACCTTAGGATTTGCGACCCTAGGTTTAGAGGGACGGGATGATTTTTCCGACCAGTTCCGAGGAGCTTCTTTGGCAACCTTGGTCTTTGCCCAGTCACCATTGCTTCGCTTGCTCCAATCACCATCGCCTTCGCGCTTGTAGACATTCCCGTTTCGGCCAGCGTAGATGTCGCCATCTCTCGTTTTGAGAACGCTTCCGTCCGAGCCGTTGCGGCGATCTACTCTGAGTGCTGCGCCACCTTTGGAGGTCTGTCCACCTTTAACACTCCCGCGCCAGTTAGAGGAATGGCCAGTGCGCATCCATTCATCATCCCGGACTACCGCTGAGCGTCCCCATGATCCATAGGGAGAGGAACCTCCAGCTCGGACCGCGCTAGTATTTGTCCATGGGTTGTATCCACCACGTGCGTAGCCGCCTCCATTAGGTCCGTAGCGGTAACCGCCACGTGCATAGCCACCAGTGTAAGGGTTGTATACTGCGCCGCCACCAGCTCCGCCGTATGGGCCGTAATGGGTGTAACCTCCTCGGTAGTAACCTCCATGGTTGTAATTATAGTGAGCGCCGCAGCCGTAGCCGTAGTAGTGACCGTGGTAATGGTCATGTGCTTCAGTAGCGAGCCATAGCCCGAGGCCGAACATGACGAGGCCATTGCTGACGTATGTGCCAGTATATCCGGAAGTGTATCCTACCTGTACGGTTGTGGGAGTAGACTCATAGACGTGGACGTAGGTGACGTTGTGTTTGGGGCTCTCGGGTGGGATTGTATAGATGGCGGCTGGGATACTATCACAAATAATCCATGGACCAGTGGCGCTGTCAGCGATAAACCAAACGCCGTCTTGGCAGGCGTAATACTTGTTTTCAACCTGAAAGATATCGCTTACCGTGTTACTGGCGTATTTTACGGTGGAGCCTGTGATAGAGATGAATTCAGCTGTACCTTCGTATTTGGCAGTGAATTGGGTCTGTTCACGGTTGACCGTGGCTGTCTTAGGAATGGATGCAAGAATGACAGCTTCATCGGCAGCGGCTGTGCCTTTTACTGAGGCGAGAACGTATGCCATATCGTCATTTTCTGGAATCTCTGCAAAATCACTAGGGAGATCGGCGGTGGCGGCGATCCAAGGGCCCTCTATTTTTGCTGATTTAAACCAACGGCCTGCGGTAAGGAAGTAGAACTGTTGGGATTTTCCGTGGAAGAAAACATCGGATTCTGTATTGGAGACGTGGAGGATGTTTGTGCCGGAAATAGGGCTGAGTGAAGGTTCGCCGGTTGTGAGCAGAAGCTCGGAGGGTTCTGTTGCAACGAGGATAGTTGGTAGACGTTCTGTTGCAATTGTGGGTGCTGTTAGTTTTGCGCGTACAGAGGACCAATTGTCATCCTGCGGCAGCTTTTGGAATTGGACTGGAACTGATTGAACGGGGGACCAAGGTCCCTTCTCGACGTTTGCAGTGCTAAGCCAGAAATCACCAGCTAGCAAATAATAGGTAGCTGTCTTTGAGTCAAGGAGTATGTCCCAGTTGGTATTGACCGCAAAGAGGGTGCCGGGGATTTCCTTGATGGCTTCAAACTTTGGTTTGCCAAGAAAGGTGACCAGCAGAGTTGGCGATTTCGCGTAGAAAATTGGTGGAGGGTTCAGGTTGACCTTAATTTCGCGATTCTGAGTCTCGTTGCGATCGACGTTTGCTAGCATGTCATCGAGGCTCATTTGTAGGGGTTTGGAGGGAGTGAGGGTGCGGCGGACGGCATCATCAAGAGCAGCGGCTTCGGCCTTATCCTTGGCTTCAGGAAAGCGGATCATGTTGACCTTTCGGGTGCCGAAATGTACGACGCGCTCATCAAAGTCAGCTACGGAGGGAGCCTCTATTTCCATGGTGCCAAAGGTCTGTTGGTTAGTTTTTTTTATTTGGACGCGAATGGCGATAGCAACTTTGGCAAGTTTGAAGTCCTGCCACTCCATTACCTGAGGTTGATAAAGTGAAATTTCATACTCGCTGGTTTCGAAGGTTCTCGGCCAGGGGGATTGGTTAGTATCTTCAGCGTGTAGCATTGTTGCAAACGCTAGTAACAGGATTGTCTTGATGATCGTTTTCATAGTTTGTTGTGGTGATTTAGATTGTTTGAGAGGGGATTGGGGCTTTGGTAAATCTAGATTTTTACATGTTTACTATTTAATGTTGCATCTTTCAATATAAATGTTGATCGGCAGAGTTGGTGGCTAAGGAGGTGGCTAAGGAGGTGGCTAAGGAGGTGGCTAAGGAGGTGTTTATGATGCAACTACAATCTCATGCGGTTTGTTTTGGCAAAGGTCAAGAGGCCATTGGCTGCGAGTAGTAACACCGGTGGTGGAGCCGAGTTCGATGCTGGAGTAGCTTGTGTTATAGGGAGGAGCGTAGGATTGCTATTTCGCTGTATTCTTACTGACCAAAGCGGCCACAAACACACTAATATAGAGGACTCCGCTCAAGCTGGTAAAAATGGTGATAACTTTTGCGAGTTGAGAAGATGGAATAATGTCTCCATAGCCCAGCGTGGTAAGTGTCACAAAGCTGAAGTAGAGCTGATCAGTAGGGGATGCGGCAGTTTCTAAGATCTGATTGTAAACGGCATCATGCTGGATCTCGGAGGAAACAGTAAACTGGAGGAACCAGAACAATCCGAGAAGAAGATAACCCGAAATGCCGGCCATGGTTCTGTCTAGCTGGGGCACGTTGGCCTTGAAAAAGCTGTGGCGAACGATGGCTCTGAAGAGTAAGTAAAATGTTCCGGAGGTGCACGCGAGGCGGAGGCCTCCCCAGAGCCAGTTATGATCAAGTTGAGCCGTGAGCATGTTGATGGCAACGAGTACCAAGTAGATCATTAACCACCGTCGACTCTGAGTTAGTATAAGCCCTGATAGGGCGAATAGTGCGGGGAAAATCAGTGAGATCCAGATGCCAGACATCATGTCCCAAAACGGTGAGGAACTGATGAAGATGATCTGGATCAGTATAAGGGAGGGCGCCTTGTAGCATGATAGTTTGTTGGGCATCGGAGGCTGTGAACTTATAATATGGGGGGCCGGTTGGCGGTCGATTAGTCGTTTTTCCTAGGTTGGAAACGGTCTTTGATGTTCTGGATGACAGAGTAGATCATAGGGACCGCTACGAGGCTGATGGCGGTGGCCGCGAGGAGACCGAAGCAGACGGTGGTGCCGAGGACCTTGCGGCTTTCGGCACCGGCTCCGGAGGCGACAAGGAGAGGGATGACACCCAGGATGAATGAGAAGGCTGTCATGAGCACGGCGCGGAAGCGAAGTTTCACGGCGCTGAGGGCGGCATCGAGAGTGGACTTGCCTGCCTTCTTTTCCTCGACCGCGAATTCGACGATGAGGATGGCACTTTTTGTGGCCAGACCGATCAGCAGGACGATACCGATCTGAGTATAGATGTTATTGCTCATGTCGCGCATCATCAGGCCTGCCACCGCGCCTAGTAGTGCGGTGGGGACAGCGAGACAGACGGAGATGGGGATGGTCCAGCTTTCATACTGGGCAGCCAGGACGAGGTAGACCATGAGGATAGAGAAGGCAAAGACCATGGCCATGACCATGGGATTGTTGTTGGCTTCTTGGAAGGAGAGGTCGGTCCAGGAAAAGCCCATGGATGATGGGAGATTCTCGTCAGACATATCTTCCATCATTTTGATCGCTTCGCCGGAGCTGAAGCCGGGTGCGGCTTGACCGGTGATCTTGATGGCGGGGTAGAGATTGAAACGAGTGACCGTTTGTGGTCCGAGGACCTCCTTCACTTCTGTGAATGTGCCAAGGGGGATCATCTTTCCATTGGGGCCACGGACTTTGAGGTTTTTGATGTCCTCGGGTTTCATGCGGAACTTGATGTCGGCCTGAGCGGTGACGCGGAAGACGTTGCCGAATTTGGTGTAGTCATTCACATAGCCTGAGCCCATTGCCACCGAGAGGGTGTTATGGACGTCACTAAGGGCAATACCGCGTCGCTTCACTTGTTCGCGGTCGATGTCGACGAGGAGCTGGGGGGCCGTGGAGCGGAATGTGGATCTTAGTCCTTGGAGGCTGGTTTGGCCGTTACCATCGGCGATGATCTTGTTTGAGGCCTGTTGAAGGGATGCTAGGCCGTTGCCTTGCCTATCCTGAAGCATGTAGGTGAAGCCAGAGGATGTGCCGAGCCCGGGTAGGGAGGGTACGGGGAAGGCGAAGACGAGCCCGTCTCCGATGGAGGCGAGGCGATGGTTGAACTGCTTGATCAGGGCATCCTGGTGCTGCTCCGGTGCGGTGCGATCATCCCAGTGTTTGAAGGTGACTAGCATCATTCCAGTGTTGGATGACGAGGCACCATCGACAATGGAGTAGCCTGAGATACCGAGGACGCCTTCAACGCCTGCGACGCCCTTGATGATCTCAGTGGCCTGGGCGACGACTTCTTTGGTGCGTTGCATGGAGGCTCCGTCTGGGAGTTGCACGTTTACCATGCAATAGCCTTCGTCTTCCTGAGGAACGAAGGCGGAGGGGAGTTTAGTGAAGCCAAAGACGGCGAGAGCTATTCCTCCTGCGAAGAGGAGGAGGCCGATAAAGGAGCGGCGAACGGCGGTTTTTACGACTGCTGTGGTAGCATCGGTAGATTTGCCGACAATCTTATTGAATAGCTTAAAGACGCCACCGGGTTCTTTATCATTGCGGCGGAGTAGCACGGCGCAGAGTGCGGGGCTGAGGGTGAGGGCATTGATCGAACTGAAGACCGTGGCGACTGAGATCGTGACGGCGAATTGTTTAAAGAGTGTGCCGGTGATGCCCGGGATGACGATGGTTGGGACGAAGACGGCGAGCAGTACGAGGGTGGTGGCTATGACGGGTCCTGCGACTTCTTTCATCGATAGGATGGCCGCTTCTTGCGGGTTTTTACCCTCTTGTATGTGGCGGACGCAGTTTTCCACGACGACGATGGCATCATCGACAACGATGCCGATGACAAGGACTAAGCCGAAGAGGGTGAGCTGGTTGATAGAAAACCCGAGGATGAGAAGCACTGCGAAGGTACCAATCAGGGATACTGGGATAGTGACGGCTGGAATGATTGTGGCTCGGAAGTTTTGCAGGAAAATATAGACTGTGAAGATGACCAGTACAAGTGTAATTAAGAGCGTGATAACGACCTCCTTGATCGAGGAACTGACGACGACGGTGGAGTCATAGGCGACGGTGTATTCAACACCAACTGGGAAGCTTTCGGAGAGGGTGGCGAGCTTCTCTTTCACCCCGGCGGCGACGTCCATAAGATTGGATCCTGGGATTTGGTAGATGGCGATTGCCGCGGAGGGTTCGCCGTTAAATTGGGAGGAAAACGTGTAGCTTTCGGCGCCTTCTTCCACTCGGGCGACGTCCTTGAGGCGGATTTGACGGCCGTCGTCGGTGGTGCGGATAACGACGTTTTCGAACTCCTCGGGGGTGACGATGCGGCCGGGGGTGGTGATTGTGTAGTCGATCGTGGTGCCAGTGGCTGCGGGCGCTGCACCGATACGGCCGGCGGCGACTTGGGCGTTTTGTTCGCGGACTGCGTTGACTACATCGCTTGGAGAAAGGCCGCGGGCGGCGAGTTGATCGACATCGAGCCAGAGGCGCATGGAGAGTTTGCCAGCGCCAAAAATGGTGACATCGCCGACTCCGTCGACGCGGGAAAGTTCATCGCGTATTTGGAGTGTGGCGTAGTTGGCGAGAAAGGAATCATCATAGGCACTCTTGCCTGTCTTTGGATCTGCAGGAGAGGTGAGTGCGGCGAAGATCATGATGTCCGAGGACTTCTTTTTCACTGTAATCCCTCGGTCGCGGACTTCCTGGGGGAGGCGGGGTTCCGCAATGGTAACGCGGTTCTGAACGAGGACGTTGGCGATGTCGAGGTCGGTGCCGGGGGCGAAGGTGATGGTGAGGGCCATCGAGCCGTCGTTACCGCAGACTGAGTTCATGTAGAGCATTCCCTCTACTCCGTTGACTTCAGTTTCTATAGGGCCGGCGACTGTGTCGGAGACCGTTTTCGCATCGGCGCCGGGATAGATGGCGGAGATGGTGATGGTGGGAGGGGCGATGTCCGGATAGCGGGCGATGGGGAGGCTAAAGAGCCCGACTAGGCCGACCACTATTGTGACGATCGAGATGACGGTGGCGAAGATGGGGCGCTGGATGAAAAATTTACTGAACATGGTGAGAAGGGGGACTTAGTTTTCGACCGGTGCTACAGGTTTTGCGGATGGCTTTGCTCCAGCGGGAGGCACTTCTTTGGGGTTGACGGGGGAGCCTTCACGAACGCGCTGGATGCCTTGGACGATGATCTTTTCCTCTCCAGTGAGTCCTTCTGAGACGATGCGTAGGTTGTCAACGCGGTCGGCTAGTATGATGTTTTTGCGGACAGTCTTGTTGCCTTCGCCAACGGTGAGGACGTAGAAGCCGCCGAGGTCTTGTTGGACGGCTGTGGTGGGTATGAGGATTGATTTTACGGGACCTTCTGGATGAGGAACCTTGATGCGGACAAAGAGACCATCAGCGAGTTTGCCGTCAGGGTTCGGGACGATAGCGCGGACGCGGAGGGTTCCGGTATCGGCGTCGAGGCGATTATCGGTGAGCTCGAGCTGCGCGGGATGCTCGTAGTCGAAGCCATCTGCCATGGTGAGCGTGCCGATGGGGGGAATTCGTTTGATGTCCTCGTATCCTTTACGGCGGCGGAGAAATTCGAGAGATTTGCGTTCGTCGGCTTCAAAGTAGACGTGCATGGAGTCATCTTGAACGATCGTGCAGAGGAGGGTGGGTTCTCCAGTGCCTACGAGGTTAAATTGATCGACGTAGAGCTCCGAAATACGGCCGGTGATGGGAGCAGAGATACTGCAGTAGCCAAGTTTCACATTGGCGGAGTTGAGATCGGCGTTGGCCGCCGCGACGTTGGCGATGGCGGCGTTAACATCGGCTTGAGCTGCTTCTTTTTCGATTTGAGAAACACCTTGGCCAGCTTTGTTGCGGGCTTTCAAGGTGGCATCGGCGATGCCTTTGCTGGCCTCGGCCTTTTTGACGGCAGCTTGGGCTGAATCACGGGCAGCGATGTAGGGTGCATCGTCTATTTTGAAAAGAAAGGTGCCCGCTTCTACCCGTCTTCCGGGATTAAATTTTTCACCGATTGTCTTGAGTATGCCGCTTGCTTGGGCGCGGATCTCGACGATTTGGCGCGCTTCGATACGCCCGGAATATTCGGAATAAGTTTGTTGTTCGCGCACAATGGGAGCCATCACTCCGACCGGTGTCGGTGGAGGTGGGGAGAAACTGTTTTTCTCACCACAAGCGGTGAGTAAGAGGGAACCGAGGAGAATGAGTCGAGGTGACATAGTTGTGTTATGGTTTGTCGTTGAGAATGGATTGCTTTGGCATCTTGGTGCCGCCGCCGAGGGAGCGATAAAGGGAGACGTGATTGATGGCGAGTTGGCCTGCACTTGCGGCGGCTGTATCTTCGCGGTCGAAGACGGTGCGCTCGGCATCGAGGACGTTTTGGAAGTCGACGAGACCTTCGGTGTAGTTGTCCTTAATGAGGGAGACCGTTTCCCTGGATGAGCTGACTGATTTGTCGAGTAACTGTCTACGGATTTTTTCGTATTTAATGGAGGCGAGTGAGGACTCAACTTCGGCGACAGCTTGGAGGACGGCTTGCTCGTAGGAGGAGAGAGCTTGTCGGGTGCGGGATTCCTCGATCTTGATGGACTCACGAATACGTCCGCCTTCGAAGATCCTCCAACGGAAGGAGGGGCCGAATGAGTAGGCGCGTGAGGATGAGTCGATGAAGTTACCAGAGCTGTTAGACTGGAGTGCGAAGGTTCCGCTGAGGGCAAATTTCGGGTAGAGCTCAGCTTGAGCGACGCCGACGAGGGCTGTTTGCGCGGCAAGGTTTCGCTCGGCGGCTCTGATGTCTGGACGGGAGCGGACGAGGTTGGCGGGTATTCCGATGGAGAGCCTACCAGAGGGTGATGGAATGCTGCCGCTACCTTTGACTAGCCCTTCGATACTTCCAGGATAGCGCCCGACGAGAACCGCTAGCCTGCTGAGAGTGGCGGCGAGGCTGCCTTGGAGTTGCGGGATCAGGGCCTGGGAGGTGGCGAGGTTGGTTTCGGCTTGGCTGACATCGATTTGCGGAGCGAGTCCGGCATTTTTGCGATCTTTGGTGATCTGCACCGATTTTTTCTGTGCGGTAATATTGGATTGTGCAAGCGAGATGCGTCGCTGGAGAGTGCGGTAGGTGATGTAGTTCTGTGCTACGTCTGCATAGATGATGACCATTGTGTCATGGTAAACTTCTTGGGTGGCTTCGAGGCTCGCGGAGGCGGCCTCGACGGAGCGGCGGATACCTCCTACGAAATCGGCTTCCCAACTGGCGTTGAGGCCAGTGTCATAGAGGTTCGATGGGTTGGGTGAGGCGAATGGCAGGGATTCGCTGGAGCGGTTCCTAGTTATTCCTCCGCCGGATCCGAGCGTGGGCGCTAGCGCGCCAGAGGCGAAGCCGCGTCGGGCGCGAGCTTCTTCAACGCGTTCAGCAGCAATGGCGAGGTTGTTGTTCTGGGATTCCGCGAGATTGATGAGCTTGTTGAGGGTGGGGTCGTTGAACTTTTTCCACCAAAGCTCGATGTTAGGTGTTGGTGTTTTGAGACTAGCCTGAAGGCTGGTGTTCCATTGGTCCGGAATGGATGTTTGGGGGGGACTGTAGTTTGGGCCAATGGGGGTACAGGCGTTGAGGCCTAGAATAATGGTTAGGGGGGCGATGAGGAGTTTATAATTCACGATTCTAGTATTAGGGTTAATTTTGAAGTGGTGTCAAGCGCTACGTGCTGGTTTTTGATTCCTCCAGCCTTCTGATTTTGTGTTGTTTCGAGAGGGGTGTTTTGTTGTTAGCTATAAGTTATTTAACTCAGGGGCCGGTGGAGAGGGCGGAGGATCGATGGAGTCCCCACTTAGTGAGATAAGGCTAGTTTTGAGAGGTTGCGCTCGCGCAGTATCCGTATTTCCTACCAAATGATTTTGTAGCCCACTTCTAGGGAATAGTCGTAAAGCCGGTCGCTGCCTATGCCAACTGATGGGCGGGCGTACATGCTGTGGCCGTTGGTTTTGAGCATGGTGCCGAGCTCTATGTCTAACTGCGCCCATTCCGTTTGTTTTTCGAAGTTTATAATGGCCTGTGGATTGACCATTAGCCACTGCTGTTTGTGGTTGAAGGTCTTCAGGATAAAGAGGTCGAGCAGTCCCAGGTGCACGTCATTGGCGCCACTTTCCTCGTAGATGCTGAACTGGTGTTGGTAGCCCGGGGCGATGAGGTCGACCAAGCCGTTGAAGGGGGCGAAGAAAACATAGAAGGCCTGCGGTCCAAGCGTAATCGCGTTAGTGCTGAGCGCGTCATTCGAACCGGTAGGGATGAAGAGCTCAAGGCCTAAAGCGAAGGCCTGCTTCTTCTGCATGTTCAGGTAGGGAACGGTGAGGAAGCGTATGTCCATGTCTCCGAAGCCGAATTCACTGATTCCGGCGCTGTCTACATCGAGGTTGGTTGCGCGCAGTCTGGTACGGAACTGCCACTTGCCGTCTGCTAAGGGGGCGCGGAATTCGAAGGTGGTGAAGTTTTGGCTGCCGTCACCTGGCACGTTCAGCCACTGGTATTCGTTATAGATGCGGGCGTCAAAGGTGAAGTCTATGGGGTTAGTGCCGCTCTTATCGACTAGAGCGTCTGAGCCTGGTGTTTTCAGTGAGACGAGAGCGTCAGGGGTTGCTGCGGCTTGTACTGAAGGAAGTGTGCCCACACTGCAGCAAGCAGCGATGATGGTATAGCGGCATAGATTGGTTGTCTTGGTTAGGTTAATTTTCATTTTTTTTTTAGTATGGTGTTCATTTTGTGCGTCACTGTATTAATTTTTTTAAAGCGAGGCTTTTATCGGAGTAAGATATTTTATTGCGTATAAGCTAAATAGAATACCAGTAAGTATTGGATTTGATAGAGTATTTAGTGCATTAATCTTTGCCTGGATTGATCTGTGTGATCTTAGCTCCTTGAAGGCCTGCATCAGCCATGAGCCCAAACTGTTTGAACATGAAGGCATAAGAACCCTTCCTGATCGAGGTTGTTGACAAGGACTTAGACATACCAGCATTTACAATCACGAGTGAGGGGCTTGATCCAAGTTCCCAACCCATGGAGCTGTCTAGCTGCTTCACGGCTGTATCATCTATAAGGAACAGGGCGTAGCTAAATTTCTGTATGCCGGCTTGTAACCCATAGGAAACCGCTGTCGATTGATAATATCTCCTGGATCCGTCGGCGAGAAAAAGCGTGCCATTGCCTCCTTGGAGACCAACACCGAATCCAGCCTTGACGATTTTAGGGAAGACGATGATTCCTTTGGCTCGCATACCGAGTTGCCGCGCTTTCGGGCTCTTATTGTAGAGTGAGCGCAGAGCAAGTCGAGAGTTTCTTGTGATCTCAGTCGCACTAGCTTTGGCCTGGGTAATCCCTGCAATAGGACCTTTTATTGACGTGCTGCAACTCGTTGCGAGGAAGCTCGGTAGAGTACTGCAGGCAAGTAAGGTAACTGTTCTTTTCATATCTTAATGGTTGGTAGATGTTTTTGTGATTTAAAAGGCCTATCGGATTTTTCATTTTTAATGAGACTTTAGATTAGGAAGTTGGATGTGCACGTGCAAGGGCAAACAGATAGAGGTTAGCACTTTTTCTAGTTTGATTCCTGCTCAGGCCTTAGTTTTTGTGAGCGCGGAGATGCTGATGAAGAATCCGCCAGACTTCTGTGATTGTTTCTTCTTTCTGCAGCACTGTACAGTGGTTGGCCTTAAGTACTATTTTCTCGGAAACGGCATACTCAAGATGAGCGCTTGGATATTGAACCACACGGTCTGTTCCTTCTACCATAGGACTCTTCTGGTTAGCCTGGGCGATGATGGAGTGAATTTTTACACCTTGCCTTACCGGTGTCTTTAAGACGGCACTTAGGATAGGGTCATCCGGGTTGAGCGATGTGATACTGTTCCGGGAATGGAGGGATACTAACTGAGCCTCTTTAGTAAGGAAACTAATCACCCCAGGTCGGTCAAGTAGACCGTCCGCAATTGCCAATGGCAACTTAATGAGGCGCGACCCTAAACGGCCTATGAAATTTAGAGTGAAAGAACTTCCACGGTGTGGAGCCGCGATGAAGATGACTCGGTCGAGATCTGTATTAGCCTTATAGAATAGACGCTTGCGACTCAGTTCTTGCTCCTCCGAGGTAAAAGGCAGCTTATTTATATCCGTTGTGAAAATAGCCTTGTAGAGTTTATTACCGCTGTTTCTGATCTGCATGCTGGAGATCACCCCGCCCATACTGTGACCTACAATCACTGAATTTTCCAGGTAAGGGTTTCGTCCTTGAGGGTCATAAACGCTACGGAAATCTGCAAGTGAATCTCTTAAGTCCGCCGCATTCTTTGCAACGGGATGGCCGGTGGGATAGTTAAACAATATAATTTGATATCGCTCTCTAATCACAGGGTCAACGCGAAGACGGTTTATAAAATACACCCATGCCTGAGCTCGGGATTTAAGTCCGTGAACCAAAATGAGTGGTATTTTATTCTCTCGGTAAGGCTCGATGGAATACATCCCAACGCGTGATGAGAATCCTTCTGGTTTAAGCATGGCTTTGAGCCCACTATAAGTTTTGTCTGTATTTTCGACATACGAGGCGAGGGATGCTGTGAAATCTGAAGCGAGGGGGACTTTTTTACCATCTTTCATGGTGCTAGAATCAATCAACACATCCTGTAATAGCAGTGTTGCTGAAGAGCCAGAAAATTCTAAGCGGGCGTTGAGAGAATAGCGGTGCCCACCCGGTGGCATGAAAGGGTCAGCTGCAAGGCGATGAGGCGTAGCGTTGAATCGGCCAACCATTGCTGAACCTATACCTTCCTGGGTAACACTTCTTAACTTGATGCCTTTTATTTTTAGTTGATCTGCAGAAACGAGCAAATCAAAATCTCTAGGATGCAAATATTTTTTCCCCTTCGCCACATCAAAGCTAAATTCATTCAATGGACCATGGACCTTGATTTGCTTTACTGCATGAAATTGCTTGTTTTGAAGAATCTGAACCACATTAGCAGATGCGTGCTTGTAGAGGACGCTGGGCTTTGTTGAATTGGTTAGATCAGCTTTTTGAGTAGGTGTGACTTTACACAATTTAGCAGAGTCGAGATAGTAGCCTAGAGCTTTTTTTGGTTGAGTTTCAGATAACCCTAGTCCCTGATCAAAGCACATTTCGGCAATAGCGATCTTCCTGTCATCGGTAGGCTGTTTTTTATAGAGAGCCCACATCTTTTGAATTGCCTGATCTGGATCTGAACGATACAATTTTTGCAATTGATTCTTTTTTAAGGTCAGCTTTGATGCTGGGTCTAGCGTTTCGGCGCTCAAGAGTTTCCTTGCGGATTTGCCCCCAGAAACGGATTGATCTAAGATACTGATCGATGGGCCAGAGCAAGAAATAAGCACTAGGCAAGCACCGGTGAGGGTCACGCGGAAAGGTTGTTTAAGAAATTTCATCATTTATATGAAGGGTTAAGTGGTTTGAGTTGGTCGAGTGATGGGCTTGTCGATGACTTTTTATTCCGACGGCTCATGAAGCTTCTTCTAGCACGACAAAGCTCCTTGGAAAAGGCATTTGAGTTCCATGACTTTACGGTCAATGTCGAATATAATTTATCCTGTAGAAGGCTGATACTGTCAAGCAGGATTACACTATTAGAGTCAGTAATGAACTGTTCTAATGGGACGTTTAGACGATTTAACCACTTACGTAAACCATTAGAGACCGCCGAGGGGTTTTCATCCCGACAAGCGCTCAGTAACTCTTGGAATATAGCAGGCTCTGAGTTCTCAGTTTGCTTTCTCCAGCGAGCTATAGCAGGCAATAGGTAGTAATAGATCAAGGATGCAATGACTAAGGCTCCAATGATGATTGCTAACCCTCGTCCCAATGGCGACGTATCTGATTTTGGTGGGTGATCTACACTGTCTTTGTTGAGCAGTGCAGGGTTTGGAGCCACATTGAATGTACGGGCGGCGAAGCGGACGTATTTCATCTTTTGGTCGCCAAGGTCGAACCATGGGATCACATGGCCAGGGATGGTTACAGTACCCTCACGGTTGAAGGTGTAGACTATTTTTTCGATGCGTGTACCTGTGAGGTCTCCACGATATTCTTTATCACTGACCTTAGGTGGTTCAGGGTAGATGCCCATCGCTTCAATCTCGGCTAAAACAAGTGGTGGGAATGCAAGGCCTAGGATATCGTCGGCGTTTCGTGAAATGGTAAGCGTGATTGCATCACCGACACGTGGATTGTCGTTTACCGATTGCCATTTTTCTGACGCTTCAAAACGCTTGGTCGAGATCAATGTGGCTAGCCCTTCCGCGCCTTTAGGCCATTGGGAGTTCAGCTTGAATGCGGTTGTGCTTGTTGTGAGTTGTTGCCAAGTGTCCTCTCCGCTGGGGAGTGACACGCGGATCTCAATCGGAGGGATCGTGTGGATGCCAGCGCGTTGTGGATAGAATGCGAAGTCGTAGCGCCAAGTTTTATACTCGGAGTCATCTTTTTTTTCTTTACCGAAGACCGGTCCGCCGGAAGCTTGGAGGAGAAGTCCGCCTGCCACATCAGGGAAGGAGAAACGAGGGGAGCCTTGTGGGCTTTCGCTTACTGCTAAGACGACGGAAAATTTCACTTGCTGACCGACCCAGCTAGACTCTTTCGTAACAGCGTCGGTGTAAGAGTAGAGTCGTTCGGTGGCTAATGAATATGTGTTAATCAGTAGAGACAGGGCGAATAAGAAAACGGAAGCTTTCACTTGGCTGCCTCCTTTCCATTTTCCATTTTCATTTGGGAAATTTTATACTGATAGAGAAATTTTAGTCTTAAGTATTGGGATGGCTTCGTCTGCACTTGGCGTAGCCACTGGGCCCTCAGTGCGGCATCGCTAAGCTTATCGCCTGTACCTGCGATGACTTCGTCACTAGCGTTCTCCTGGTTTTTGGCACGGTCATCGAAAACAATATCGTCTGCTCCTTCATCCTGGCTATTCGACTTCCTATCTTCTGCGTCACCGAGATTCTTCAAGCGGGTGAGACGTAGTTTGGCTAGCTTCAGATTGGCTTTAGCCTCTTTCCATTCGGGTCTCTTTTTAAGCGCGGCTTCGTAGCTCTTAATCGCTGAATCATAAGTGCCGAGCATGATCAAGGCATTACCGCGATTGTAGAGGCCGTCAGCAGTGTCGGAGCGACCGAAGGCTCCTGCTGCTTTTTCAAATTCACCAGCCTTGAACCACGCTGTACCTTGGTGGTCCGGATCGGTGAAGAGTTCGGCTGCTTTGGCGTATTCGCCGGCGTCGAACAAGCGCTGGGCGGACTGGTCTTGGGTTGAAAATAGATTGACTGGTTTACTTTTTCCTGCATTTGCTTGGGGACTTAAAAATAGCAAGCACGTGACTGTAATGGCTGCAGCGTTCCATTGAACCGTCCACCCTGGGCGAAACCAAACAAGCGCTAGCAGCGCTACCAATGGAGTGAACCAATAACCAGCATCCTTCCAACGTTGGTTTCCGTCCGCTGCCACAGCAACGGTGAATTGAGTTTCCACGGTTTTAGCGAGTTTTTCGATATCCTTGGCATCGGGAGAGATCGTGACGAGCGAGCCGCGACCAGCATCTGCGGCATCCTCTAAACTATCCATGTTGAGTGGTGATGCCGGTGGGCCATCAGCGGGGGCTATTCCCGCAGCACCAGTGCCGACACCGAAAATGTGTACCACAGGAAGTGCCGCGGTTTGATGACTGCGGATACGCTTGATGGCACCATGGGAGACACCATCTGTAATTAATAATACGGACCCAGCACGGCCGGAATCGATGAGTTGTTGTTGAGCTAGGATAATTGCCTTGTCTGCGGCATCGCCTTCGACAGGCATCATCCCAGGATCTAACTCGGCTGCGAATTGCCCGATAAGATCACTGTCTTCTGTGAGTGGCATTACCAAGTGGGCGCTGCCCGAGTATGCTACTAGCGCGGTAGCTGATCCTTGACGTTGCTGAAGAAGGTCACGGATTTTTTGTGTGGCACGCGCAAGACGAGAAGGCTGTATATCCTGAGCCAACATGGTAGGAGTCACCTCGATGACGATCACTAACGCGGCACTGTCATCTGCGAATGGCGCGGGTTCTCGGTTCCATGAGGGGCCAGCCAAGGCCGCGGTCGCAATCACTAGCACCGCCCCCAAAAGTAGATGTGGCCGCAGACCTTTGCTAGCAGTCGAGGAATCAGACACGAGAAATGGTAACAGGTGCTGGGCGATGACACCTTGCCAAATACGGTGAGCGTCTTTCTGACGGATCAAGGCATACAGAATCAGCGCGATTGGAATCAGCGCGAGCAACCACATTGGTCTAATGAAATGAAAGCTCATGTTCTTACCTTGTTAAGTTCGGGTTCAATGGCTGAGCTAGCTGGTTTTATGAGGCGCATGGCCATCATTAAGTGGAAACCAAGTGTGAGGCACAGAGCCACACCCAGTGGCCAGAAGTATAGCTCGGAAGTTGAACGGTGAGTTAAAACCTCGGAGTCGCTTGCTTTCAGGGCGTCGATGCGAGCGTAAATTTGTTCTAATTCTTCCCGGCTTGATGCTCGGTAGAAACCACCGCCGGTGATCGTGGCAACTTCTCGAAGCGCGTCTTCATCAATGGTGTTATTGCCAGTCGCTTCGAGTGATCCCACCGCGATTGTGTGGATGGTGATGCCGTAGTCCACTGCGATGCGTGCAGCGTTTTCGGGTGGTACTTTACTGCCGCTGTCGTTGCCATCAGTTAGCAAAATAAGTGCTCGTTCCTGCAGATCACTTTTTTCAAAAACGGAGATGCCAAGGCCAATCGCATCGCCGATCATCGTTTTTGGTCCTGCCATTCCAATTTGAGCTTCGTCGAGCAGTGTCCGGCAGGCCTCAATGTCCTCAGTGAATGGCGTCTGGACAAAGGCTGCGCTGCCAAAGAGAATGAGGCCGACGCGATCGCCTTCACGACGCGTTAGGAATTCGTCCAGCACCATCTTGACGGCAGATAGGCGATCGATTTGTTCTCCATCTGGTGCTGAAAAATCTTTTTCCTCCATAGAGGTGGACAGGTCGACAGCGAGTAGCAGGTCACGAGAGGCGATCGTTTTACTCTGTGCTTCTCCTATCCATTGCGGTCTCGCAATAGCGGTGACGATGAGTAGCCATGATACAACTGTTAGGATACGCTGAATAGAGGTTGCACGCGGAACGGCACTTCCCTCGGATGCACTTCGGCCAGTCAGGTTCTCGAGGATAGAGACAAAAGGAACGCGGAGTGATGGTTGTGTCTCGTGGTGGGCTGGCGAGAAACGCCATATGACCCATGGAAGTAGAATGAGTGCAAACATCCATGGATAGTCAAAAGAGATCATACTGTGAGTTCCTTCCTCGCTTTATGTTGTTTAATCCAGCACTTGCATGCAGTTGTTAATCCTGTGTTTCTATTCTCGTCGGATTTCTCCACATAGGCCAGGGATAAAAGATACGTTGCTGCAGAATCGTCAAAACACCCTGGTGCCTCTTGATTTAGAAAGTCGATCCAGTCTTGGCCGGCCAAACTAGCAACCTCTGAGCGAGGATAAGCACTGAGAGCCACTCGTTTTAACAGAGCAGGTAATCGTTGCAGATCTCCACCTGGGGTATCGATTTCTGCGAGAGCTACGCGCCGATAAGCGTTTCTTTGGTAGTTGCGAATACCTCGCCAAATACCGATTGTGGTAGCTAGTGAAACGATTGCAATCAACGCCCACCAACCCGGCGCCAGAGGCCACCAAATGGATACAGGGTCAGACTCCACTATGTCGTGAAGGTTTTCGAGGCTGGTTGGGTCGGATGTAGCCATGATCTATTATTCAGGTGGCGCTTCGGTCTGATCGCGCATAGCCGAGCTGGGATTGGATTTGTTTTACAGGATCATCTGCAGTGCTGATCGAGACAAGGGGGACGGCACGTTGAATGAGGATTTTACGCGCTTTAGCGAGGCGATCTACAAAAGCTGTAGCGTATCCTTCACGCAGTTGGCGATCGGAAGTATCGACCTGAAGTTGAGAGTCACCTTTGGAAAAGACCATCTTGCCGCTCTCGGGGAGTTCCTCCTCAAGTGGATCATAAACGAATCCGACAATCACGTCGTTGTGTCGTGCTAGTTTTGTCATCAAGCGGCGTGACTCGGCATCGGCTCCGAGCATGTCTGTGATGACGCAAATTAAACCATCGTGATGAGCGACGCGTGAAACATGTTCGAGTACCCGGTTCAATATCTGCGAGTTGGTAGGGGATGTGGTATGTGATTTTAGCGCGTGATTTTGACGGACGATTTCACCCAGTATCTGCTGCACCGTTTTACGGCTGCGATTGGGTTTGATTTCAATGAATCCCTCGTCATTGAAGATAATGGCACCCACTCGGTCACCCTGATCCAGACTGCGCCAGGCACAAACAGCGGCGAGTTCTGCCGCGATCACGGATTTCATTTTAAACTGACTACCAAAGAACATACTGCGTCGTTGATCGACCACGATGTAGGCTGGGCGGTCGCGTTCCTCGGAGTAGGCGCGGACGATAGGTTTGCGCGTGCGTAAAGTCGCTTTCCAATCCATGGTGCGAATATCATCACCGGGAAGGTAACCGCGTAGTTCTTCAAAGTTCAGTCCTCTCCCTCGTAGCTTTGACGCGTGTTTGCCTGCGAGCAGGCTGTGGATGGGCTGACGTGGCAGAAACGAGAAGCCCCGAGATTTGTACTGCAGGCGATTGAGCGCTTGCAGGCTGGTGAAAACTCTCTCGTCTAAGGTGTCCATTATCCTACCGCTACCTGGCTTAAAATTTCCTTGATGACATGTTCGACCGTGATGCCTTCGGCATTGGCCTCAAAGCTCAGCATCAGTCTGTGGCGTAGCACATCAGGTGCGATCGCTTGGATGTCATCCGGGATAATGTGGTCGCGACCTTTGAGCCAAGCGTAGGCGCGTCCGGCTTTGTCCAGACTCAGTGTGCCACGTGGGCTTGCTCCTACTTCGATCCAATTCTTAAGATCGCCATCAAAGCGTTCGGGGTTTCGGGTCGCCGAAACGAGGGCAACGATATAATTCTCAATACTTTCGGAAACGTGGATACTACAAATCTCTTCACGTGCGGCAAAGATGGCGTCCTGCTTGATGACCTCTTTTGCCTCGCCCTTGTTTCCAGAGTCTGCTTCCTCGCTGCGGACAAGACGCATGATTTTCACCTCATCCGCTTCTGGAGGGTAGTCGACCATTATTTTCATGAGAAATCGATCCATCTGTGCTTCTGGTAGGGGGTAGGTGCCTTCCTGTTCAATCGGGTTTTGAGTAGCCATCACCATGAATAGCGGTGGTAGTGTGTGAGTTTTGGTGCCCACCGAAATCGTGCGTTCCTCCATTGCCTCGAGCAGCGCCGCTTGGACTTTTGCTGGTGCGCGGTTGACTTCGTCGGCTAAGACAATGTTAGAAAAAATAGGACCAGGTTGGAAAGCAAAACGCTCTTCGCTACCTTCCCCGAGATACATCTCAGATCCGGTGATGTCGGAGGGGAGTAAGTCCGGGGTGAACTGAATCCTGTTGAATTCAGCCTCGATGTTTTTTGCCAAACTCTTCACTGCACGCGTCTTGGCGAGACCGGGTAGGCCTTCTACCAGAACGTTACCGTTGCAGAGTAAGACTAATAGTAAGCGTTCGACGACCTCGGTTTGGCCGATGATCGATTCCTGCATCCGTTGCTGCAGTGCGTTGATTGATTCTCGTGTGTTCATAGATTGAGCTTCCCTTTGTTTGTTTTGTTTTCTCTTGCGGCCCCACAGTGATAATGAGAGTGATCGGTGTGGTAAACTTCATCTGGCTAGAGTTATTTTTTCGGTGTTACCGGATAGATGCGATACCAGTCAGCCTTCATGTCGACCACGGTCCAGCCTTTCTGCTTTGCTTCATCGAGGCCTTTGTTGAGTCGACCGATGTGAGACTCTCGGTCGTAAGCCCACTCGCGTTTGGCGTCAGTATGATGCACGAAGAGGCCAAAGCGAGCGCCCTTGCCGGCGGTGGACCATTCAAGCATCTGGAAGTCGCCGTCGGAATTGCCAAAGGCCATGATTGGGCGCCGACCGATGTGCTGGTTGATTCCAACGGGTTTTCCACCCTTGTCATCATTGAAGTTCAACTCCGGCAGGCGGGCGAGCACCGGCTTGCCATCGCGTATTTCATACTTCGTTTTGATGCTGCTGCCGATCACTTGCTCGGGTGGGATTCCGTAGACGCGTTCCGTCCAAGGACGCATGAATTCGATTCCTCCACCAGAGACGATGTAGGTTTTAAACCCATTTGCGCGTAGGTAGTTGAGCACTTCGAGCATCGGTTGATAGACCATCTCGGTGTAAAGTTTCCCTGTTTTAGGATGTTTCGCTGTAGTTAGCCAATCAGCTACGATTTTATTAAACTCTTCGGTCGTGGTGCCGGCGTGTGTGGCCATAGCCATCTCGATGAGCGCATGCTCACCGCCTGCTAGAGCGGCTTTTACATCGCCCTTTAGCACGGAGGCATAGGGCTCCTTGGTTTGCCACTCCGGATTTTTCGGTGCAAGTGTCTTGATGCGATCGAATATGAAGAAGGCCTGGAAATACATCGGCTGCTCACTCCAGAGTGTGCCATCGTTGTCGAAAACGGCGATGCGTTCGGCGAGCGGGACGAAGTCAGCTCCTCCTACCTTCGTCACTTTCTCGACGAAGGCGGTGATGGCTTTCTTTGATGTGGTTTCGTTCCACGAGGGGAGCGGATCCGCAGCGAAGGTGGAGAGGCTCAAGCCAAGCACGGAAATGGAGGCAAATGTCGTGAATTTGATTAATTTTAGTGTGTTCATTATATTATTTTTTCTTCTTATTAATATATCCATTATTGGTTATCTTTAGTAGTGTGTCTATTCTATTATTATCAATCCTTATTTTTGAGTGATTTATCCATAGCACAGCGGAATCCGATGTGTGACATTCCTGTATCAAACGCGGTGCCACGCCGGCCAGCCGGATCGATCACCGGGGCCCCTTTGCCGATGTGGTGCTGGTAGAGTTCGATGCGCCACCACAGTCAGAAGCACCACTCCATCCCCTCAGGCGCAGCCTTCGTCCATGTTGCAATGGCCACAGTAATAGCTACAGCGATGATGTTAGTGTAATTTATCGCGGTGGAGATTGGTTGGATAGTTTCTCTAGCTGTCATCTTTGGATAGTAAGTATAAAAAAACGGGCCGCCTATTGCAAGGCGGCCCGTGAGATATACATGATCTATGTGAGTTGAAGCGGTTTAGTTACCGGTTCCTTTTGACCCAGATTTGACCGCTTCCATTACCTTTGAGAGGTTGAAAGTGCCTGGCTCTTGGCGTGGCGGAAAGTCCTTGAAACTTTGTAGCCATTTACCGATGTAGCCAGCTGCTGGAGCGATAAGATAGGTCCGGTTCATTCTCCATTTTGAATAGCTCATCGCTTCGTGGTCAGCACGTTCAAATGGGTCGGTCCGTAGATTGAATATCTTCGGCAAGCGGAGCTCAACAAAAGGTTCCTGCCATACGTCAAAGCCATGTCCACGCTGCTCAAGGAAGACGATCTTCCAGTTGTCGTAGCGAAGTGCCGCTACTTCGCCGTCATCGGTCCAGTAAAGGAACTCTTTACGTGGCCAATCTCCTTCGCCCTTTAAAGCCGGCATCAGGTTGTAGCCATCGAGGTGGACTTTGTAAGTCATATCACCGACCTTACGTCCCTTTAGGAGGTCTTCTTTGACGGTCTTGTCGCCAGCGGCAGCAAGTAAAGTCGCAAACAAGTCCTCGTGAGAACCGATGTTGTTGTTGATCGTGCCAGGTTTGATTGTGCCGGGCCATTTGATGAAGCAAGGTACACGATAGCCACCTTCCCAATTTGTATTTTTTTCACCGCGGAACATTGTTGTTCCTCCGTCAGGCCAAGTCATCATTTCAGCTCCGTTGTCTGTCGAATACATCACAATAGTGTTATCTTCGAGTCCGAGTTCCTTAAGCTTATCGAGTAATATCCCTACGTGACCGTCGTGTTCGACCATTCCGTCAGGATAGACACCAAGGCCTGTTTTGCCTACGGACTCTTTTTTGAGGTGTGTCCAGACGTGCATGCGGGTGGAGTTCCACCATAGGAAAAACGGTTTGTCCGCTTTTTTGGCACGCTCCAAGAAATCCAAGGCTTTGACGTTTACTTCTTCGTCAATGGTTTCCATTCGCTTTTTGGTGAGTGGACCAGTATCTTGGATTTTTCCATCAGCGATACTGTGGATGACTCCGCGGGGACCAAACTTTTTCTTGAATTCAGGGTTTGTCGGATAGTCAGGGCTCTCTGGTTCCTCTTCTGCATTCAAGTGGTAGAGGTTGCCAAAAAACTCATCGAATCCGTGTGCTGTTGGCAGCATGTCGTCACCATCACCTAGGTGGTTTTTGCCAAATTGTCCTGTCATGTAGCCTTGAGCCTTTAGCAGTGTAGCGATAGTTGGATCTTCCTTTTGCATGCCCTCGGGTGCGCCGGGTAGACCTACCTTCGTCAGACCGGTGCGAACAGGAGATTGGCCAGTGATGAAAGCTGCACGGCCAGCTGTGCAGCTTTGTCCGCCATACCAGTCGGTAAACATGGCACCTTCAGCAGCGATTCGATCGATGTTAGGTGTTTTGTAACCCATTATGCCACGGTTGATGGCGCTAATGTTGTATTGGCCGATGTCGTCACCCCATATAATAAGGATGTTCGGTTTTGCTTTCGCCGCTGCTGTGCCGGAAATTCCAGCCAGTAATAGAGCGCTAAGCAATATATTTTTTAATTTCATAGTTATTAATTGTTGGTTATTTGGTGTTGGTTGACGAGTTCTAACTTACCAAGTTTGAAAGGATGGTTATTGGGAGGTCAAGTAGTTTGTTTATGTACGATTAGATTACAAAGTTTTTATGGCGGGTCAACCGTGTTTATGTTTTTTTTTGTTAGAATGTCTTCGGAGCGCAGTCTTCCTTTTCCCCATCAAATGAATTCAAATGGGGTGCATGCGAACGATTGCTAAGAATTTATTTTTTTGGTGCGTTATGAGGTGCTTTGTTGTGTATTGACTTTTGATGGAGCGCTGCGCAGATTGGCTTTATCGGCGTCTTCACCGGCCGGGTCAAAGGGCTTGAGATCTTCGAGCATCTCCTTCGTCCTGCCGGGCTTTGATTAACCACCTCATTGTCATGAAAAAAAACTCTAGTTCTCAACTTAGAATAAAATCCATCCTCAGGCGCGTGATGTCTTTCCTCCTAGCCGGCGTCACGGTCCTCGCTACAGCGTGGACATTCGGAGCGCTTTACTATGATGGGCCTGCTTCTACGCCTGGTGGATGGAATTTTTTACTCGCTTTGGGGTGGATAGCTTCAGTCATTGTTATCGTGAGAAAATGGAGTTTTGCCTATCTCTGGCAGCTTCGGTTACTGATTTGCTGCCTTCCGGTATATGGCTACTGGCTGACCATTCGTCCGTCAAATGACCGCGACTGGCAACCTGAATTTGCTGAAACGGGAGACGTTGAGGTCAATGGTGATAGTCTCACATTTCACCAGTTTCGCAACTTTGATTACGAAGTCGATGGATCGGCCAAGGGAAAGATCACTGAACGGTGGGAATCACGCACGCACAACATGAACAAACTGACTGGCATCGATCTCATCTTTGATGCGTTTGGAGGGAAGCTTATGGCTCACCCTATGCTTAGCTTTGATTTTGGCGATGAAGGTCACGTGCTGCTTTCGATAGAGACTCGAAAAGAGACTCACGAATCGTTTTCTACCATTGGTGGGATTTACAAAATGTTTGAGCTGCAATATGTCTTTGGTGATGAAGCTGATTTTGTTAGAGTCCGAACTAATATTCGGAAGGAACCCTGTTTCATCTATCGAACATCAACAACTGCTGAGGATGCTAAAAAGCTGCTGCTAACATGTATTAGGAGCCAGAATTATCTGAAAGAGCGACCTCGATGGTATAACGCAATCACTACCAACTGCACAACCAGTTACCGAGCTCAGACTCCAGTGAAAAACAGACACCCTTTTGATTGGCGTATCCTTATCAACGGGCAACTCGATCTCATGCTCTACGAAAAAGGAGCACTGACAACTGGGGGGCTCGAATTTGAAGAACTCCGTACCCAGGCGTTCATCACTGACGTAGCTCAAGCGCACCCTAAAGGCAAAGGATTTAGCGAGGCCATCAGGAAGGGTAGAGTTGGATTTGAATCCAAAAAATAACCCCGCAGGTCATACCATTTTTTAGTTGTCAGCTCTCAATGAAACAACGTGCCTGGCTTTGGAACAACGCTAAAAACATTGCCTATTTACGATGTTAGTGTAGAAATACTCTATGGCAGACAAAGTACTAACACTTTTTATTTTCTCACTAGCAGTTGTAGGTATATCATCTTGCGGGACTTCTACCACTAGAGTGGTGACTTCTAATAATGTCGGTCTGGTTGTGATGCCCGTTGGTCACAAGGTGATTTATGTGGGAGGGGTTTCCTATTATTATTATGGTAACTCTTGGTACAGACGTAATAATGGCAGATACATCGGCTGTGCTCGTCCGCATGGATATAATGGAAGTATAGGGCGTAGGCATAATAATAATTATTACAAAAACTCTGTTAATCGACCTGTAGTTAGACCTGTCCATACGCCTGTTCGTAGATCAGTGCGTAGATCTTACCGATAGGCTGTTTTATCGCCCGCATCACAACGCAATTCACCGAGAATGCAAAGAATTCAGTCAGGTAATTAGTAACAGGAGCAGTTGTAGTTGGATCCCACCACTAAGCCGTCAGCTTCGCGGTGGCCTAATCCACGAACCCTAAGCAAACCAACCAAGGAATGCTTTGATGATAATGGCATTGGCTATGTCGACGAAAAATCCACAAACCAGAGGCACGATGATGAGGGCCTTGTTAACTGCGCCGTATTTCTTTGCCACTGCTGTCATGTTGGCCATCGCAGTGGGCGTTGATCCTAAAGAAATCCCATGATACCTGGCTATTAAGAAACTTGCCTAAGAAGAGAACAAGAATAGCCAGATTGAAGGTTGTGATCGCTGAAACTTCTATTTTATCGCGCGCTTAGCTGAGATTACTTCGGAAATTGATTGTTTTTTCTTAAATATCTGAGGTTCGATCTTTCTGGTGTATTAGTGCATCACTCGGTCAAACCAATCGTCGGTGCGCTCTTGTCGAGCATCTGTACGGATCGAGCGGCGGTCTTGTAAACTACTATAAGCATCAGTGCGGCTATCCACACGGTCTTGGAGTTCGTCATTGGAAGCGCAGGATGCTAGAGTGAGAATGAGAGCTGAGCTGAGAAAGAGAATAGTTTTCATCATTTATTAAATTAAATTAGAATTAGTGGTAAAAGGAGCATTATGATCGCTAGTTGCCGGAGCTCCTCTTTATTGCTTATTTGTCGTTAGCCTGTCCGTGGGCAGCAGCGTAGTTCTGAAGCCATTCTTTACGGGCGGCGAGGTTAAGCTTCATTTTGTTGAGAGAAGCTAGTTGTAGTTTGAGGTTATTGTAATTGCCGGTGTTCCTATTGGTATCTCTTCGGATATCTTCGCCTACTTCACGGATGAGGAGCTGGGTGTCGTGGGCTTTATCGCTGGAGACACTCTTGGTAGTAGTTGCTTTGTCCCCAGTGGTGAGATCGTAAAGTTGGTCGCGGCGTGTCTTCAGAGCGTTTTCGTTACGAGCAATATCTTCAAGGTAGAACTTTTTAGTTTCTGCGGAAACTGCACCTTCTTTGCTTTTAAGGGACAATGTATTGGTGCGGCGTTCAAGATTATCGATGCTCTTTTTGAGGGCTGCGATCATTTTCTTGCGCTGAGTTTCTGTGAAGACTACTTCGCGGCGATTCTGTTTCCATTTTTCATTCTTCTCAGTTGAATCCCAGCCCCATGAGTTACCGCCAGAGTGGTTGCCATTCCCGGAGCCGTTATTGATGTACTTTTTATAGTCAACGTGCTCGGTGAATGATTTGGAAAGTGCGACCATCTGCTCGGCACGTTTTTCGATTTTTTCATCAAATGCTTCGACGCCCTTAGTGGCTGCATCCTTGCCTACGGCAGGCTTACCTGTTCGGAGTTGCTCTTTGAGCTCAGCTCTTCGTCGGTTGTAGTTCTCGACAGTTCTGTAGAGAGCTTCCATCGTCTCTTGTTTCATGTGGGCGACTCGGATTTTCGAGTCTTGAGAGTCTTTCATTTTATTCAGAGTAGCCACGATTTTAGCAATGCGTTCTTCGATACGGCCGCTCAGGCGTTTCATATCATCGACGATGACGGTGACCTGTTGCTCACGGTCTTTGATGCGTTCTTCGATCTGGGGGATTGATGCTTTACGGCTGGCTAGCTCGTCGGCGCTTACGGCTTGAATTTTTGACTTAGTTGCAGGATTTGAGTCCTGAGCGTTCGCAAGAGTGAAGCAGCAGAATAGCGTGGTGGCTGATAAAATGGTAGTTGTGTAGGTAGTAGTTTTCATTTTTATTGAGTTGATGTGAGATGATCGATTTTCTTGAACGGC
>JBLHQF010000006.1:0-29072 GCA_047624885.1 Cryomorphaceae bacterium
CTGGGACCGATGATGGATGTGAAGTTGTTGTTCCTTTATCAGACGGTGATGCGGAAGAAATTTGTGTTCTGTTTAGCGATTGGCTTGTTTATTTTGATCGGAATACTTTCTGTCTCTTGGCAGGAGTTTGAGCCATTCAGGGGATTTTTTACTAGTTTAGAAGGAGGCAAGAGGTGAAGGTTTTTGAACGTAGAGTGATGAGCGTAGTGGTTCTGATGATTGCGGCGCTGTTGTTGTATTTCTATCAGCATGAGAAACTATCGGGCTATTTGAAGGAAAAGTTTCATATTTATGTGCTGATCGGTGGGCTTGCTGCACTGGTGATTGCGGTGTTTAGCTTTCTCACTGCCGGGGTGGAAGGTGACTGTGGGCATGATCATGGCGATGAAGAAGATGGCTGTGATGATGATCACGAGCACGGGGGAGATATGAATCCGTTTGTGGCGCTGATGATTGTGGCGTTACCAATATTCTGCTCATTGAGCTGGACCACGCATGGGGTCAGTGAGGCGCGGCAGGATGCGCTGAGTGAAAGGGATGTGAGCTCAGCGGACTTTAGTTTTAATGATCTGCCACCCTTCACGCTGGAGACTTTGGAGAAGTCCACTACTAAGGCGCCGGATGGGGCGTTTATGTTGAATATATTCGAGCTGTTTTTCACCGCTGGTGATACGGTGCAGGAGAAGGTGGTCCATGGGCTGTATGTGGAGACTGAGGCGAAGCTGCGGAATGAGCCTAATAGGAATGCTAATGGCCAGCGGATGCGGCTGTTCAGGCTGATGATGACTTGCTGCGCGGCGGATGCTCAGGCGGTGCCTATGACGATAGAATTTGAAGGTGAAACCCCCGACATAGGGCATAATAGCTGGGTTCGGGTGGCTGGTATCATGAGCTATGAGCGGGAGGATGGAGTGGTCTATCCGCTGCTGAAAGTAAAGCGTATCGAGGAAATTCCTGTCCCAGAGGGTGAGTGGAGTGAGGGGCTGATGAAGTAAGTTTTTTTGGTTCAAGTGTGATTTTATCATTGAGCTAGTCACTGCGTGGTCTATCAGAAGTGTATGAACGTTAGATTTTGGCAGGATGGGATAAGTAATTTCTTCTATGGGGGGTCTTCAACTTATGAGCCACTGGGAGTGGGTGGTCAGTTGCTTGTTTCAGGCATACTGTTTATTGGCTTGGTGGCACTGGCTGTAGGGTTGTATTATTTGATCCGTAACATATTACTTGGGGTGTTTACTAAGCTGGTGAAGTTGACTAAGAATACATGGGATGATGAGTTGATATGTAGCAGTGTTTTTAAGTGGTTAGCGATGTTAGCTCCTGTGGCCTTACTCTGGCATTTATCTCCCCATATTTTCGACGCGGATAGTAAGGTGAGCGCGATAGGGGTAGGTATCAGTCTGATGAGTGAGGTTTTCATTGTTCTACTATCCCTGATGGTGGTGAATGCCATTTTAAATTTGATCGAGAGAATTTACCAAAGCTATGAGGTTTCTCGTGAGCTGCCTATTAAGAGCTTCTTCCAGGTGATAAAGATCATTTTAACCATGGTGGGGATTATCTTTATTATCGCTACGGTGATTGGGAAGTCTCCATTACTGTTGTTCTCTGGTTTGGGTGCGATGACTGCGATTTTGATTCTCGTATTCAAGGACTCAATTCTCGGATTCGTGGCAGGTATTCAACTATCTGCAAACAGACTAGTGGCGCGCGGGGACTGGATAGAGATGCCTAAGTTCGGGGCAGACGGTGAGGTGCTGGAGGTGGCTCTGACTACAGTGAAGGTGAGAAACTGGGACAAGACAATCACTACAATACCAACGTATTCGCTAATTTCTGACAGCTTCAAAAACTGGCGTGGGATGAGTAAGAGCGGGGTGAGAAGGATCAAGCGATCATTATTTCTGGATATGGGGACAGTGAAATTTCTAGATGATGAGATGCTAGAGAAAATGAGAAAAATTTCTCTATTAGAAAATCATCTCAAGCTTGCAGAAGGAGAAATAGCGCAATGGAATAGGGAGCGAGGAGTGAGTGCAGATGATCTCATTAATGCGCGTGCGTTGACGAATGTGGGGACATTTAGAGCTTATGTGAATGAGTATCTGAAAGGGCATCCTAAGATCTCTAAGGATGACACGCTGCTGGTGAGACAGATGCAGCCTAGTGAGCACGGCTTGCCGATAGAGGTGTATGTGTTCACCAATGATAATAACTGGATAGAGTATGAGAAAATTCAATCAGATATATTTGATCACTTACTGGCGGTGCTAAGTGAATTTGGTTTGAGTGTGTTTCAGAGCCCATCAGGCTCTGATGTGCTTAAGATCACTGGCAAATAGATAGCTGGAGTGATGAAATTTGATCAGCGAGCTTTTGAGAAACTAACTCCCCAGTGTCGTGGGAAAGTGGTCTATCAGGATGTGGTAGAGTCAACGAACGATGAGGCGAGAAAAGAGATCATCTCAGGGGAAGGCTCATCAGGTAACTTATATATAGCAGAATTCCAGACTAAGGGGAGAGGACGCGGAGGGAATCGATGGGTATGCCCAGCAGGTGAGGGATTGCTGTTTTCACTCATCGTAGATCCTGATGTGAGTCCTATGCTTTGGTATAGGATGTCATTAGCGGTTGGCCTAGCTATTGTAGACGTTCTCCGCGATCTTGGTCTAGAACCTAAGCTGAAGTGGCCAAACGATATTTATATTAACGATAAAAAAGTGGGAGGAATTCTCATAGAAAAAGTGAATGACCTACTTATTGTGGGTGTGGGACTCAATGTGAATGTGCGAGAATTTCCGGGAGAAGTAGCGGAGCGCGCGACGTCACTATCTGCCAGACTAGGTGAAAATGTGAATAGGGAGGTTCTTTTATCGGAAATAGTTTGCTCCATATACAAGAACGGTAGCATGATAGGGGAGAGCTTTGGCCGTTTGATAGAACGAGTGATGGAATGCTTTTATCTGAAGAATGAACAAGTGAGGATGATCGTAAATAGAGAAATTGTGGTGGGCGAAGTGCGAGGAGTGACTGAAAATGGTTATTTAATGGTGGAGAAAGATGGGGGATTGATTGAAATAATACAAGCTAGTGAAATAAAAATAATAAGATTAAGTTGATTGTTTTATTATTGGGTGTTAAGTTCGTATCTATTTAATATTAAGTTTGTTGTGGTTTTTTTATTTGTGTTTGATTAGTGAGTTTTTGCCTGTGATTAGAATGTGCTTTTAAATTTAACCCTTGAATTGTTCTCCTAATAAAGGTAGTGAGATAGTTAACCTAACAATATAGTCATATTTATTTAAAGGTGACTATACTGTTTACTACCAGAATAAATAACCATGGAAAATAAAATAGTGAAGACAATGATAGGCGCAGTAGCTCTCTCGGGAGCAGCTCTCGCAGGGCCAGTCGCAGAACCAGCGCCACCAGCAGGGCCAGGTTTCTGTGACACACTCGAATCACTCGGAGGAAGTATCTACGAAGGCGGATTCATCAATTCGGTGAAAATGACAGGGCGTGCGCATTTCAATGCCGCATACACTGACGGTGATGTAAGCGGTGCAGACTTCGATGACACATACATCGAGCTCCGTCGTTTGAGATTTGGAACAGAGATTCAGTTCCTAAACGACTTCACGCTCGTTGCATCAGCTAACTTTAATAAAGATAGCGCAGTAGATGATGTGAGCTTTGGATACTCAGAAATGTATGAATTTTATCTTAAGTATTCACTTGGGAATGTGATGGGTATCGAGGATACAGCAATTGCATATGGACGAATCAGGCATGATTTCACCGCTGAAGGGACCACCTCATCAAATGAACTTAAGACTGTTGAGCGATCTGGGATCTCCAATCATTTCTTCCGTGACGTTACCGCCACAGGAGTAAAGCTTACAGGTAAGATTGGAGCGTTCGATGGAGCTCTTGGTGTGTTCTCTACTGAGGCAGATAGCGATGAACTCAGTGACTGGAATCACGGTACAGCAATCTACGGTAGCCTAGGGCTCGATAGCCCATGCCGCGGTAGGTTTGTATTACAGGGTATTGCTAATGACGTTTCTTCAAGTGATGATGACCGTTTCGGTTACGACTGGGCTTTATCACTCGCTTACACGAACACATTCGGTAACTGGGATCTCCTCGTTAACGGTATTACTGGTGAAGAAACAAACGGAGATAGCACTTCTGGTTTAGTCATCATGCCTACCACATTCATCGTTCCAGACACACTTGAGTTTGTGGCTCGTTACGAGTATGCAACTTCTGATGGAAACAACATCGGTCTTAGCCGCTATGCAGATGATGCCGGCGGTGGTGGTATTGATGGTGAAGAGCGTCACGCTCTTTATGCAGGTCTAAACTACTACCTGTGCGGAGATAACGCTAAGTTGCAGGTTGGAGTTGAATATGAGAGTCTTGAGGATACTGGAGGTAATGACGCCGATGCTACCACACTTTGGCTTGGGTTCCGCACAAGCTTCTAGCTTCTATACTAGGGATAAAACTTGTTGGATTAAGATCAACAATAAATGACAAAGCGTGGTTTCTTCGGAAGCCACGTTTTTTTATTTAGTTAGTTTTATTTATATAAGTTTTTGATTGCAAGGAAGAGGGCAATCTGTGATTTTAGTGATATGAATTCAAGAGTCGTGACTCTATCAAGTTTTAATCGTGTGCATTGTTATCAGAAAAAGTTCTGTCGAAATGTAAGTGTTTTTAGAGGGGGGATGCTTGTAATGATTCTATTTGGACTTATACAATTGCCTTCATTTAGCCAAGCCACGTCTAAGCGAAAAGTGGAGTATGGGAAAGCTATTGGAGAATTGATTAAGCTAGGTTACCCTAATGCGGAAGGTGCACGGTATGTGAACCTTAAGGATCAGAGCCTTCAGTACGGGCAAGGAGGCTTTTCTTCTATTAGTAGTAATAAGAGACCGAGTTTATTAGGTAACGGATTTTATATCGCTAATAAGGATAAATTAAAGCCAGGGCGGTTCATCACTTTAGCAGGTGTAGAGCTGGGTTATTCAAAGAAGCGCGGTCAATCTAGTAATGCACGAGGGGATTCTTATTCCGGAGGAAGTGGAGGAAGAAGTGTGAGCGGCGAGATGAAAGAGGTCGATCTGAAAAAGGATATAGAAGCAGTTCAAAAATGGGCATTAGAACAAAGTTTAGATTCGAGCTTTAGCTATAATGGAAGTGAGTATTATTCTATCGCATTTGGTTTCGCTAACCTCGCTTATCAATCGGGGATGAAGAGTGAATCAAATGAGCTAATTAAGACACTCTTTCTCAATCATGAAAATCCAGAGGGAATTATTGATCAGTTGATAGGTAAACTTGCATTAGCGGAATACAATAAGATTTATAACGAATTTACTGTGAAGAAGAACTGGGAAAATTATCATGCTGGATTGCTTAGTATTCAAGAGAAATATCCGCGTGGATGGGATAACCAACCTGGACTAGCTATTTTGATTCCTCTGGTGAAAAAGCGTGTGGATGATGAGCCAGTGCCATTTCCAACAATCGAGGGTCATCCGTTTAGTGATGAGATCAAAGCGCTGATAGGACAGACAGCCAAGGCCCCAACGCAAACGAGGAGTGAATATTACGGTAATGGAAATCTTTTTCTTATAGACAGGGTGGCTAAGAATAATAAGGCACCAGCAATGAGGCAGTTAACTCAGTATGGGATGGATGGATTTATTGCATTAGTAGCCCTAATAGGAGATGACACCTTAGTGGTGGGGAACCAGAATAATAACTATGGTTTGAGGCATGGTTATTCTAGTCGCTATAATGATGATGGGATATCAGCAGAAGATGCCTATAATTCTCTTACAAAGCCTCCTACCAGAGGTCAGGTGGCTGAGCAGATAGTGCGAGGGACGTTGCCTCATAATTACCAAGAGCTTAGTGAAATACAGGGGGAGCAGCTGAAAGTCATAGCAACCCAATGGTGGAAAGAACATAAGGACGATGAAAAGTTTACATTGATCAAGCATTACTTCGAGCATGGAAATCAGAGTCATATCAACAATCTCTCGCGAAACTTGATACTACAAGATACAAAGGACAGTCGTAAACTACTGGAGGAGAGTATCCTCACCAGTGAGAATCCTGAAAATTTATCGGCATTGGTGAAATCGTATGTGAAAAAGCGACGTGTGAATGCGAAAGAGTTTATTATAAAATACCAAGCTATTTTACTAGCGAGGATTGGTGAGTCAATAGACCAAAGCAGTGAGTTTTCAAACTACCAGATTGTAGCAGTAGGAGGAACGCGGAAGTACATAGCTAGTCTGTTGCGCTATACTGAAGAATTGAAACCAGAACAATTATTTGCCAATTTGGCCAAAAAAGATTCTAACACTACCGAGATAATGGAAATGTTAGGATCTGTTTATAGTAGTAAAGAATTATCTGAAGTGCTCAATAAATTCATTCATGTGGCCGCACAGACTGAAGATGCTAAGAAGCAGCGTGAGATCTTAGGAGGTTTATATAAAATGATATTTGATGTGGAAGAGCTACCTGAAGACGGCGTGGCTGCTAAATCTGAGGATGGGTCTGAAAAGGTGAAAAAGGTTTCATTTACTGAGGCTGAGAAGAGGGATTGGAAAAAATTGTTAACCTCAGATGTCAGGACGCAGTATATGAGCAATTCACATGTAACTGGTATGCTTTTAGATAAACACCTTCATCCAGAAATAACCGGGGATGAATACGAATTAATTTGGAGTCTTGGACAAGAGGTGGTCAGTGAGGTGATTAGGACTCGGTCTATAGCCTTACTTGAGGGCACAAAAGCTGAACCAATACCTAAACCAGCACTGGTGTCTGAGGATAAGAAGGAAGAGATTTTAGTGAATCTGGGTGAGGTAACACCGGTTAAATTCAGAGAAATGTATGAAGCACTGAGCTACTCGGAAAGATTGTTGTTAATGAACGACCCTATGAGTCGAATTAAGTTTAAGCAAGCGGGTGAATTTATTAAAGGCTTCGCCTCACAAAATTCTCATTCTAACACTAAGGAAAAGGATAAGATAGAGAACGTTTCTCAGCTCAAAAAATTGCTTAAGCCGTTGTTAGATAAGAAGGTTGGAGCTGGGACTTATGCCGATTTTGCGAAGATTATTATAGAGAATAGAGCTTTTTTTGAGGGTGTTTCTGTATCATCCCAGCTCAGGAGTACAATTCCTGGCAGAGATATTTACTTCATGAAATCTAAGACATTTCATTTTCCTGTATTGAAGCAGGCGATGGAGGATGTTGTTGCCGGTAAAAATGAGTTCTTTGTTGCGTTGGTTGCTATTCCTGGGGCCGGTGGTCGGGCTAGGTCTAGTGGGCAGAAACCACTGATCATGGTTTACGATAAAGACACTTCACCCAAGCCGAAAAATCTGGAGGAAATCACGAATACTTACAGCATGACAATTACAGTAGTTACCAATAAGGTCATCGAAGAATGGAAGAAGAATCCAGTGGATGGAAAGGAGTTGATCATTAATCAACTGATCCAGATTCGACCTGACTTAGAGGCGATGCGAACTCAGATAGAGGAAATGCCGCTAGAACAGTTGCAAGAAGCTTTAGAGCAAATGCAGGGGGATCGGTAATAAACTCAAGAATTAAAAAAATATATAATCATTAAACCAACAAGAATAACCATGACTACCAATACAATCTCAGCACCTGCTGAGCCCGCCGAACAATGGCAACAAGTTCAAGATCAAGTCGCTAACATCCGTAAAGAAACCGCTCGCGTTATTGTGGGGCAGGACGAGGTGGTGGAGCAAATGTTAGTATCCTTACTATGCAAAGGCCACTGTCTGTTAGAAGGTGTTCCAGGCTTGGCTAAAACATTGCTAGCCTCGACGCTTGGCCATATCTTAGGGCTGAAGTTCCAACGGATTCAATTCACACCAGATCTGATGCCTACGGATATTATTGGCTCAGAGATCTTACAGCAAGACTCTACTGGAGGGCGAAAGTTTGAGTTTACCCCAGGCCCCATTTTTTCCAATTTGATTTTAGCTGATGAAATTAACCGTACTCCCCCTAAGACTCAGGCAGCATTGCTTGAGGCGATGCAGGAAAAACAGGTGACTGTCGCTGGGAAAACTAGGAAGCTTGATGAGCCGTTTATCGTCTTCGCCACTCAGAACCCTATCGAGCATGAGGGGACTTATCCGCTTCCAGAAGCACAGCTTGACCGCTTCTTTTATAACATCAAAATTGGCTATCCTAGCATAGAGGAAGAGGAACAAATAGTGAATCTAACAACAGGTAGAAACTTACCTGTAGCTGATACTATCTTAGATACTGCGGGTGTGGTAGCTTTACAAAATGCCTCATTGGATGTGCCGTTACCAGAAAATGTGGTGAAAGCGATTCTGAAACTGACTCACTCGACGCGGCCTGGTTCTGATCACGCTACTGATTATGTAAATAATTACATCGCTTACGGAGCAGGTCCTCGCGCCTCCCAGTGTTTGGCGCGTGCAGTGAGAGCCTTGGCTCTGTTGAGAGGGAAGTCTGCTGCATCTATTGATGAGTTAAAAGACGCGGCGCTTCCAGTGCTTCGTCACCGTATCACGCCTAACTACAATGCGACTGGTGAGGGCATCACAGAAGACGAAATTATTGCTAAGCTTATTTCCTAATGAGTAGTTTTAAATACCTCAAACCTGAAGACATCAATCGTCTCCGCAACTATGAGTTCGGAGCGAAAGCATTGGTGGAGGGGTATCTGTCTGGTCGTCACCGCTCAAAGCAGCGCGGCTCTTCCACAGAGTTTCACGAATACCGACAGTATACCCCAGGGGATGATCCATCGATGGTGGACTGGAGAGTATTTGCGCGTTCAGACCGGCATTACCTGAAAACCTTTGAGCAAGAGACTAACTTAGAATGCACCATCTTCGTGGACTCTTCTGCATCAATGGGGTTCAAGGAGAAGGCAGAGCTAAGCAAGCTGGAATACGCATCATTCTTTGCGGCGTGTCTGGCGTGGTTGGTGGTGAGTAAAAATGACCAGGTTGGCTTACAAATTTTTGATAAAGACATCAGGCATCATCTTCCCCCAGGTTCTACTAGAAAACATCTGCATACTATTTTAAACCTGTTAGAAGAGAATCAACCAGGTTCTCAGACTTCATTAGCAGAGTCTCTTAAGCGTGCTAATCCGCTGATCAAGCGCAAGGGGACTATTGTGATTTTATCTGATTTCTTCGATAGCCCAAAGGATATTTTTCAAGCACTCAACCCGTACATTCACCGTGGTTTCCGGATTCATCTTTTTCATGTGTTAGATCCTGGAGAGATCACACTAACAGATCGTGGGCTTGCACGGTTTAGTGATATGGAGAGTGATGATCAATTAACGCTTCACACCCCCTCCATCAAGCAAGCTTGGGATGAAGAATTGAAGCAGCACACCAAGGTGCTGAGATCTCTAGCCGCTTCTAGAAGAGTTGACTACGCACTCATTTCTACCAAGGACTCATATTTTAACCTCTTCGATAGACTTTCGCATTAACATGGATATTTTGCTCAATCAACCGACATGGATCTGGCTAATGGCTCTGGTAGTCATCCCATTGCTAGTGCATTTGTTGTCGCGGAGTAGGCCTGCTGAATATCAGTTTTCCGATCTGACGTTTTTAAAAAACATCGTCAAAAAATCCAACCGCTATCGTAAGCCAAAGGATCGCTTGGTCTTAATTTTACGCACCCTTGCTGTGCTTGTATTGTTGTTCGCGTTTCTCCATCCATTACTAGTATCTAAGGATCCTAGCGTGGTTATTGGTGCTGAGGATAATGTGATTTATGTGATCGATCAATCCGCCTCTATGTCGGCTGTGGAAGGGACTAGCACTCGATTCACAGAAGCATGTAATAAAGTATCGGCTATCATGACGAAGACTAAGCCAGATAATGCGAATATTGTCTGGATAAAGTCGGTGCCAAGCGCAGAGTTTCCTGCCCCGGGACCTAACATAGATTATCTAGCAGAGCGATTACAGCAGGCTGAGGCCAGCTCGGAAAATGGGGCGATAGCTTCTGCGATAAAACTGGCGATTGACCAGTTAAATAAAGTGAAAGGGAACCGTGAAATCATTGTTATTTCTGATTTCCAAAAGCAAGCTTGGGAAAATGCGGAGTTGTTTGTTCCTGAATCGATTAAATTCACGAAAGTTGCGGTGGGTGATAGACGCTTACCGAATGTTGCTATCGACACGCTGAGCGCGACTCCTATTTCTCCAGTGAGTGGTCAAAATGTTTCTATCTCGGCCCGTGTTAAGAACTATTCAGACAAGGCGAAGACTACCACAGTGTATCTCAATGCCGGCGGTGGGAGACAGTCTAAGGAAATAGAACTAGCGGCGAACGGCCAAGCGGAAGTGGAATTTAATGCCCAGTTTAATCATCATGGGGATATTGAGGTCACCGTTTCACTCAGTGAAGATGCATTCCGTGGAGATGATGAACGCCACATGATTATTCCGATTAAGGAAACGCTGCGTATGATCTCTGTCACCACTGAAGAAGAATCTGCACCTGCTGATATATTAAAAAGGCTAGCGTCTGTCTTGCCGTGGCTGAGCCACAGCCAAACTCAAGAACTGCCTAGAATTAATGCGTGTGATGTGTTGTTTGTTCATCGCTGGGATGGTGATCATTTAGAAGAGCTCACCGAGCTTTCTAACAATGGGACTAGCGTGATCGTCTCACCCTCTCCTAAGACCTCAGTCGATGATCTTCAAAAGCTATTAGATTTAGCTCCAGTGAATGCAATGCTCGCCCAGAAGAAAAACCCTCGAGGATGGAAAGCGAATATGGCGAAGGAATCTGCAGCTGTGTTCTCTATCTTTAGCTCTGGTGAGTTTGGCAACCCAGCGCAGGGGGATTTCCGCCAGCGCTATGAATTACCTAAGCAGTGGAACAATACTGCCATTATAAATTACACGGACGGTATCCCAGCAGTATTGATCAGCAATAAAGCGAATGCTTCTCGCTTGATTTGGAACCTTAGTTTTGATCCAGCGCATTCGGACTGGGTCTCACAGGAGCCATTCCTTACCTTCATGGCGGAGTTACTTCTTAGCATTCAGCCTAATATTCAGTCAGATAATTACGAGCTGCTAGTAGGCGGTAATGTGAACTGGATCTTGCCTGAGACGATAGACTCCAAGTCGATCAAGCTCACTCGATCCACTAAAGAAGAGCTAGAAACTAAAATTGACAACACCTCTCAGGGAGCAATGATCCAGAGTCTTGTGGCTGCGACTCCCGGCATCTACGAATGGCGGACTGGCTCTACGATTGCTCACCGTAACGTGGTGAATTTCCCCTCGACTGAATCAAATCTGACGCAGCTAAATCCTAGTGACCTATCCACGGGTGAAACGGCAGACCAAGATGATATCATCCGCGCTGAAGCATTAGCTCAGGGGATGCCGATGTGGCCTTGGTTGCTCGGTGCGGTGATCGCGCTACTAATTGCAGAATCTCTGGCCGCAACCCCTAAGTCTAGGCGACAAATAATTTCAATCTAACCATGAAACCAGTCCTTGAACTACCGCTACTCATTCCGCTCCTAGCGATCCTACTAGTTGTAGGGATCTATTTGTCGTGGCGCTCCACTCAGGATGCGAAATCTCCGTTGAGACTGCTCCTTATTGCGTTGCGGGCACTGGCCTTGATTGCTATTGCTGTGTTCTTGCTGAACCCTGGGGATTGGATTTCTAAAACAAGTGAGAGAGATCAACTCTATCCGATCATGATCGATAACTCTATTTCGATGGCTACCATTTCAGATGAAAAATCTGGAACCAGATCGGCAGTAGCACACGCTTTTGCGCAAACGATTTTAAGTGCGGCCGAGACCAGTGACATAGAGACAAAGCTCTACGCTTTTTCAGCGGATTCCAAACAGATTGGTGATTTATCGGAGTTAAACTCAAAAGGAAAGGACTCTAATATTTATCGTTCTGGAACATCGATTTTCACTCAACTGCAATCAGCAGGGAAATCGCCGGAAGCGTTAATTATTCTTACCGATGGTCGCCAGACAGCGCTTTCAAAAGGCACCACCTTAGCGCTCCAGTCCAGAGCGAATAATGCACCGATCTACGCAGTGAGCATTGGTTCAGATGTTCTCAAAAAAGATCTATCGTTAGTCTCAGCGAGGAGGACGATCACGGCATTTCCTCAGCAGAATTTGCAAGTTACAGCGGTGGTGGAGAATCAGAATTTGGGAAATCAATCTATTGCTTTGAGTCTAACCGACAGCGAGGGTAAGGAAATTGCGACTCAGCAATTAGAGGTTGAAGAAAACAAGAAAGTCATCCACACCTTCTCAGTCAAATCCCCTGAGGCATCGACTCGCTACAATTTAAAAATCAATCAATCCGCAGATGAGCACTCGGTAGAGAATAATACCAGTTTGGTGAATGTGCGGATTTTGACGACCAAGACCCGCGTATTTATCGCTGAGGGAGCACCGTATTGGGATTCTAAGTTCCTCGCTCAGTTGCTGCGTCAGCAAGGGCACATGGATGTGCATTCCGTGCATCGCTTGAGTGATGATCGCTGGTTTCGTATTGATTCTGGACAGTCAGACCCTACCGCATCTAGCGATGATGTATTTCCAGATTCTCTAGAGGACCTATCCCACTATGACTTGATCATCTTCGGGAAAAACTCTGAGCACTTTCTAAATGCAAAAAGGATTGAGCTATTAAAAGGGTTTGTGAGAGACCAGGGTGGAGCGATTCTGTTTTCACGGGGCAAACCCTATTCAGGAAGAATGCGAGATCTGGAAGCACTTGAGCCGGTAAACTGGGCGAGTAATTCGAGTTCAAAATTTATCTTTTCACCCACTGCGGACGGACAAAGTGCGGGCTTGTTTGGTCAGGCACTACCTGCACCAGAAAGCCCGATTTGGAAATCACTACCTAGTCTCAAGGATGCGCACGATGTTGATTCTGTAAAACCGTTCACCCGTGTCTTGGCAGAGGGATCATTGCCTGGATCTAAAGGTAAATTCCCTCTCCTGATGGTTCGTAGATATGGTCAAGGAGTGAGCGGCCTAGTCAATGCAGACGGCCTGTGGAAATGGGACTTCTACCCAGAGGCGCGCGAACTAGGGAATATGTATCAAGAATTCTGGACCCAGTTAATTCAATGGATGGTGGCGTATTCTGAGTTTTTACCTGGTCACGATTATTCGCTTCACGCCTCGAGCCAAATTGTATCACTTCAAGATCCAGTGGTGTTTTCTGTAAGTTATCGAGGGTCAACAAAATCGCCTCATCCAAGCATTGTAATCACCGCTGATGAGCAAGACCCGGTCACGATCAGTGCTGCCGCTTCCACTCCTGTGGGAGGGAAGCCCGCGTGGAAATGCTCGTTTGTGCCTGATCGACCGGGCACTTATTTAGCAACGTTGATCACCGGCGATGATTCTCCAGCACCCACTCTCAATATCGAGGTCACAGCACCGCCTGCAGAAATGGATAACCTTAATCCAGATCCAGATTTCCTACGCGAACTCTGCGAGTCAACTGGAGGTAAGCTTCTAACCAGTGAAGAACTACCCGTCTTCCTGAAAGAACAATTTGGAAGCCAAAGTAAAAGCACAATGAAAGCAGAAGTAGTCTGGCAGTCTAGCTGGATGCAATGGTTCGTACCAATCATCGTGCTAGTCATACTCGCCGCCGAATGGTGGATCAGAAGACGTAATGGTCTCATCTAGAAAATCTACAAATCATGAACTTTAAACAAGCAATCACTCGTTACAAGCGCACTTGGGTCATCGGACAATGCCTCAAGACATTGCTGTTGTTAGTGGCGATATTTATCGCGGTGTTGATTCTCTATGGACTCACTGACGCGGTCTGGCCACTGAGTAATGGGGTGCGCTCTGTCGTTAATAAATTGATCCTAGTCATCGCTCTCCTAGCCGCCTCTTTGGTGATTTACCGTGTGATTAAGATTACTAAAACAGACCTGGCGGCTAGTGCCGATACAGCGATCAATAATAAATCCAAAACGATACGTGCCGCGTATGACCTGAGTGAACGGGAAGCTTCTTCACCGTTGAATAATTACCTCAGCACGCGCGCACAGGAGGATGCAGTTAAGGTGATTGGTGATATAAGCTGGAAGCAAAAAATCCCCTGTAAAGGTATTAGTGTCGCACTGTTAGCTATATTACTAGCGGCAGGAATAGGCTATGGAATCCGTGCATTTCATCCCGCTGCGTATGATAATGTAGTACAGCGGTTGAAGCACCCAGATCGAGATATTCCGCCATACTCACCCTTGAAATTTAATGTCACGCAGGAGTCCACAGATACTGTGTATGGCGCGGATAATCAGGTGAGGGTGGAAATAACAGGTGGCGAACTAAAAGAGGATGTGATCTGTCGGGTGAGAAATAGCCGCACCGGTGAAGAAGATACGATCAGTACATTCCAAGAGTCCTCGATGGTGTTCTCTAAGAAATTCACTAACATTCTAACAGATTTAGAATACTCGTTTTCTACTGGACGCGCTAGAAGTGAATGGCAAACCATCAAGGTATTATTACAACCCAAGTTCACCAATGCGGTGATCAAGATCACGCCACCTGCCTACACCAAAAAGAAACAGGTAGAATTTCCGCTTGAGGGGAATGAAATCAATATTATAAACGGCTCAACTGTCGAGCTAATCATCACGTCAAACAGGCCACTCAGTGGTGGAGAATTAGTTTTAAAGTCAGAGGCTTTGTCTGAAGATAACGAGATCAGTGTAATAGGAAAAACAGACACACTCGATGAGAAGCAAGTCACATTCAAATGGGTGGCAACGAACACATCCAAAGTTTCCTGCAAAATCAGAGACCTGCGAAGCACGTTGTCTGCTGCTTCGTTAGAATTTGATCTATTGACACGCGCGGATATGGCACCAGTCGCAGACTTGACTTCACCAGCGCGATACATACTCGCTACACCTAGCTCAATAATTCCATTAGAAGGAAATGTGGAAGATGATTTTGAAGTGGATTCCGTGTATCTCGTCCGCACCTTGGTAGGATTCCGAGATAGAGCGAATGAGCTCGCGACCTCTGTGAGCACAGATATCTATAATTTTGAAAAGGAACTCAACCTGAAATCCCTAGGGGTGGAAGCAGAGCAGGTGTTAGAGTTTTACTTAGAAGCCAATGATAAGAATCCGTCCCTACTCGGGATTGCGACATCTGATGTAGTGAGGGTGCAGATCATTTCTGAGGAAGACTACGCTGAGCGTCTGCGTAATGCCTCGGACTGGAGAGAATTTAATGCACGTTACAGTGTTATTCGGCAGGCAATCCAGGAGGCGGTTGACTCACTCAAAAAGCTGGGCGAAGTTAATAAGATGAATCAAGTAAAAGCCTTTTTAAGCGAGCGTGATATTGCTAAGAAAGTGCATGAGAGATCAAGAGAGATAGCTTTGACAATAGGCGAGGACTTCAATGCCTACGCCATGGAAGTAGAGCTAACAGAGATAGCTCTACAAATAGCTGACAAATTACTCAATAATTATGATCAGCTCACAGGGCTGAAAGCTGAGAATAGGCAGGATGAAAATGATGCTGAAATCCGTGAAATGTTAGATCGTTTAGGCTCCTCTTTAGATGAGATTAAAAAACTAGAGCAAGATGCAGAGCAGATACAGAAGTGGGCAGCGGTGGCTGAGCAGGCAGCGATTTATATGAAGCTCTTTAGGAATCAACTTTCTATCTCAGAAAGGATCGCTAAGATAGCAAAGGAGATACAAATGGGACAGAAGCGCAATGCTCCACAAATCACAGCTCTGGGACAAACCCAGAAAAAAAACAAAAAGCTCCTATTGCAATTTGCGGAAGAGTTAAAGAAAGCCGCAGCAGATTTACCGCAGCAAGAAGCCGCCCTTCAAGGGGATTGTGAAGTCTGGCTGAATGCGTTCAATGAACTGAACATTCCGAACCCCATGGATGCTACTACCGCAGCTACAGAGGTTGGAAAGTCACATGATGCGGCAACTAATGCCTACTTAGCTCACGCGTTGATGAAGGAGCTAATAGAAATGGAGAACAATGAATTTGCAGCAATGCTGAGAAATGAGATAGATGTAAAGCCAGAGGACGACAAAAAAGAACAGACGAAGAAGGAACTGCTAGATGCATTACATAAACAGAATCAAGGGGAAGGAGGTAAAGGTAAAGGTAAAGGTAAAGGTGGCCGAGCAGGCGGCGGGCAAGCCCCTGGAGCAGGAAAAGGTCAAGGAGGAGGACAGCTAATGCGTAACCAAAACACACCAATGTTTGGTCCTAAAAGAAGTAGATTCGGTAATAATAAAGGAGGAGCAGGAAAGGGTAAAGGAGACGGCAGTGGAAGTGGAAGAGGTAATGGTAACAAGCCAAAAGTGTCCGAGAATAATTCTATTCAAGCAAATGAAAACCGAGACTCGAACTCATCACAAACTCATAGAACAAACATTCCAGGCAAATATAAAGAGGCGGTGAAACGTTTCTATTCTGACGAACAAAACTAACCAAATAACCCATGAAAATATGAAACAACTAATAATGAAGCTCATAGCGATGAGCATAACCATGCTGATAGGTGCCATCAGCGCGAAAGAAGGAGCGGTGCAATGTGGTAATCTCATCTACGCAGGCACTAAGACATCTGAGTGCTTTAGTGATGAGTTCCTGACCACGGTACAGCAGAAAACTAGTGTCTCTACTGAGCGTAGATTTAAGGCTGTGAAAATGTCATCTGACGAGCTTTTCAAGTTCCCGTTTGTGATCATGACTGGAGAAGGAGACTTTTCACTGACCTCTAAGGAGCGCGTTAACCTAAAGAAATATCTCGATAATGGCGGGTTTTTACTAGCCTCGCCATCATGCTCTGATGAAGACTGGGCAAAGGCTTTTGAACGCGAAATAAAGCGGGTTTATAAAGACCATAAGCTGAAAGATTTGAAGCAAGATCATGCCTTGTTCAAGACGATCTTTACCCTGAAGGCTCTCAAATGCAAAAGTGGTAAATCGACCAAACTCCAAGGAATCACGCATAATGGTAAATTAGTTGTTTGCTACACACCAGATGGTTTAAATGATACCTCGCATACAGAAGGGTGTTGTTGTTGAGGAGGCGATGAAATAAAAGATTCGGTCCGAATCAATGCAAATATTTTAGCTTACGCGCTACTCCACTAAACAATCCAAATAAATATAAACCATTTCTTGTGAAGCGATTCATCCAACTCACCATTATTATTATTAGCTCGTGCCTCCATATAGCTTGGGCGCAGGATAATGCAGATTTTATTGGTCCTATCAAAGCTGGGAGTGCCACCGCTGAGCAATGGGCTCAGGCGATGGCAGGACTGGCTAATCCTGAGGTGCGACCAAAGATCCAAGAGGCGATCAGTAGTAATAAACCCTTTCCCAAAAAACAACTCGTATTACTTCTCAAGCATCCCAAACTTTCAGTTAGGCTTGGTGCCATAGAACTGTTAGAAGATGCGTCTGGAGGCGACAACAGCTTTAATGCCTGGCTGACTATCGATGCTATAGAAAACCAGCAATCTCTCAAAATGTGGGCTGTATGGGCTGAGAGTGATACCAAGGTCAGCGACCAGAGGTCAGACAAGCTAAGCCCCGAAAAGACCTTAGGGTATATTCAGCAACTGCTCTCTGATGATAGAGCAAGAATCTCCCGTGCGATGAGGATGCTAGAAGGGGATAATTTCAACGTGGTGGCTTCGATCCAACAATTTATTGTTGATAACCCAACATTGCCAGCGACTAAGGTTGCTCAGCTGAAACAGGCGCAATATGAACTAGTGCTGCTTAAGACGACGCGCACCAATGCGAGCCATCTGGCACGTGATCTGGTGAAAGGAAATCGTGACCAACAGCTCACTGCCTTGGCTAATTTGAAGAAGCTGGGAATGATCACTATACCCATCATCAGGGACTTTGTAGATGCTCAGGATACATTGATCAGAGAAACTGCGATAGATGCGATACTGACTGTGGGTGGTCGCCAAACGCTGCCGTTTATTTCTGACCAGCTAGGTAAGGAAAAAGATATTAATGTGATCCATGTGGCGATTAAGAATTTGAAAGATATTGGCGGAGATGAATCCTTAGAAATTATTCAGAAATATATCAAACATAAAGATGAAGATCTAGTGATTGCCTCCATTGCTGCCACTAGCAAATTGTCTGGCGGATCTGATGAAGTCTATCGCAGCCATTCAGGTAGATCAGGGACAACTAAAAATACGTCAAATGCAAATTCCTTAGAGATAGTGAAACTCTTAAGCGATAACCGCTGGCGAGTGAGGGTGGCCGCGCTAGAATATGTAGCGGGCCTCAAGGTGCAAGAAGCCGCATCAGAGGTGATAAGGCTCCTTAAGAATGATAAAGATGAGTTTGTGAGACATCATGCCGTGGCGGCAGCAGTCGCGATGAAACTGAAAGACTCGGAAGCGATTCTAGCCGAACTTTTCCTGACAAATGACGATATGGTGGGGTCACTCTCTAAAGCACTAATCAAGCTCAAGGGATCATTACCTGATAATCTTTTAAAGCATCTGAGGACAAGAGATCCAGATATTATAATCTCATCGCTGAAGTCATTTAGTAGTGACAAGATGATTCATTTGTCGGTACTTTCAAGTTTTGCGCTGAGCAAAAATATTGATGTGTCATGCGCCGCGCTGCGGTTGCTAGCTAATAGTGACAGAAAGACCAAGCATAATCCCGTTGCAAACGTGCTCACGGATATTTTGAAATCAGACAATGCAGAGAAAATAGCAGCAGTGCTGAGTACGCTAGATCTGCCTGTGACTAGGAAGACGGATCCTAGTTTGAGATTTCTCAAAGGGACTTCAAATTACATTGTAAGATCAAAGAATACTAAATTAGATGCGCTCTACAATGCTTTCCTAGCTCCTGAAGGGAAGCCACTAGTAGCGGATGCTGTAGCCGCGATCGGTGCAAGAACCACTGCTTCCGGTGGGGTGAAAGTACTACTTGAGACTCTGGTTAAAATAGCCAAGTCTAAAATGGAGTCTGAGCAGTCCTTTAAAATTGCGTTGATCCTTACGAGGTCTGGAGACCCGCGTGGCTTGGAATTGATCAAGGATAGCATCGAGAAAATGCCTGTAAGCAAGCGCGCCGCGCTTGCAAAATCACTTTATAATCCTAAGCAAGCAGCAGCTGTGCCAATCATCATGGCGTTGATTCAAGACCCTTCTAAAGAAATCCGATCAAGTGCGATCAAAGCGGCGTTCTCTAACAAGAAAAACAAAGTGCTTATAAAATCTGCGCTCAGTGCGATCACAGAAAAAGGAACGATGATCACAGGAGCAGACGCCTACACATACCGAACTGAAAATGGAGCGAATAACGTCGAAACACGTTCTATATTCTATCAATGGTGCAACGAGCAACTCAACAAGGATAAACTAGATGACCGAGCTAGAATTTTAAGCTTAATATTAATTCGTAAAATTGCGACGGGGGGAGATGAGGAACTAGTCGCTAAATTCACGGATCATGAAAACCCATGGATTCGTAGAGCTGCTTGGCATGCGCTGGGAATTATGAATAAGAGCTGGTACCAGGAGAATTTACAGAAGTTGTTAGATGATAAACACCCTAATGTGCGGGCTACGATTACCGATGCTCACACCCGAGCAGGCTCGCAGTGGAAGCATCTATTCTCTGATACAGAATCACGAAGTGAAGGTTCCTACTATAGCAATAAGAGCCGGAGGAGGCTATCAGAAAACGTGAAGAGCGCATTACAAACCATCGCTGCTTCGGATACTTCAGAGTCTAATAGATTTGAGGCATTGTTCACTCTGCTTTCTCATTCAGTGGTCATCGATCTGAAACAATTCACAGACCTGATATCTAAGCAAACAAAAGAGGCTTATGCGGTTACAAGACTATCTGACTACGTTGAGTCTAATTACCGTAAAATGGGTAAGGGAACTCGGCCATTATTGGCATACGTGGATTTCAAAAAAATATCAAGGAAGTATCATGACGGGATTATTAAGCATTTCGGTGCGGGTGATGACTCAAAAACAGGTGGTGGATTTGCGACGTTTGCTGGATTGGCAAAGACATCTGACGCTAGTACAGAGCCGCAGCACCTGAGCACTCCGGAAGATGAGACCGTGGCTGCCGCAAGCCGTGAGAAGCTAGTTGTCATCTTCTTCGAAAAAGTTGGATGTAAAAAATGTGACGAAGTGGAGACCTATCTTCACGACATGAAACAGGATTTCCCGCTGCTAGAAATCAAAAGGGAATATGTAGATCAAAGAGAAGGAACCCTACTTAACAATCATCTCTCTAAAAAACTCCAAGTCCCATCAAACCAGATACGTAAGGCTCCAGCAGTTTATACTTCAAACGGGTATTTAGTGGGTGGAAATATAAACCCTCAAGATCTTGCCAAGCTGTTCTCGGAGACGATGGTGACTGCTGAGCAGAAGGACTGGTACTCATTCAAGAACGAGGCTGAGATTCAAGTGGCAAAGCAAGAAGTAGATAAAGCATTCAGGGATCTCACTTTACCTATCGTTATTGCGGGAGGTCTGTTAGACGGGATTAACCCTTGTGCGTTTGCTACCATTATCTTTTTCCTTTCTTATCTTACCATTGCTAAACGATCAGCTAAGGAGATATTTTTCGTTGGCTTTTCATTCATCTTAGCGGTTTTCTTGTCTTATCTATCATTCGGTCTACTATTCAGTAAGGCATTGGAATGGTTGACTGAGAATAATAGTTATCAATGGATCAGAAATGCACTTAACTACGTGTTTGCTGGCTTTGCCATTCTCGTGGCAGTACTTTCACTACGTGATTGGTGGCGTGCGCGTCAGGGGAGACTGGAGGACATGACGTTGCAATTACCGAGCTTCTTGAAGAAGAAGATTCGCAGTGTCATCCGTGAAAACTCTAAATCTAGTCTCTATGTGTTTGCCGCATTTGGATCAGGCGTAGCGATATCGATTCTAGAGCTAGCTTGTACTGGACAGGTATACGCTCCGATTATTTATAAGATCAATGAAGGCAGCCAAGATGCTCTGACTATGCTAGTAATCTACAATCTAGCGTTTGTGTTACCGTTGATTATAATTTTCGGACTAGCAATGGGAGGGATGAAGAGCAATGTCCTGATGAACTTCCAGAAGAATCACACCTCTAAAATCAAACTACTTACCGCCATACTATTCTTCGTCCTTGCTGCTGTGCTTCTCTTCAGCACTCAGATCAGTGCGTGGGCGGAAGGTTTCTATCCTAGTCTGTAGCAGGTTTTAACGTGTGCAGTGCAATCTCTGGTAGACATGAGAAACGCACCCGGATGGCAGTGGTGCCTATTCCTTTAGTCACGAACACTGAGCTACTTTCTCTGGTGTATTCTCCATAGATGTATTTCTTCCCATACTTCACCTTCCTGGGTGCGTAGTTGATCAATGGGACGCGGCATTGACCTCCGTGGGTGTGTCCTGAGAGCTGGAGGTGGTGATCTCTGTGCTCTAGCATGGTGTCAAAGTAGTCTGGCTCGTGCACCATGGTGATGAGCGGTGCATTACTAGGTATTCCTTTTAGGGTTGCCACGGGATCTGGGTTCCCTTTCCAGATGAAATCAGTGGCTGCGATGTGGAGTATTTCGTTGTTGATTGTGAGTGCGGTATTCTCGTTGACCAGAAACTGAATCCCATTCTTTTCAAATCTCGTTTTATAGTAAGCGCTATCACCGTCATTGCACCACCCATCATGGTTGCCCATGCAGGCTAGGATGCCGTGCTTGGATTTGAGCCTGGCTAGATACTCTAGCATCGGATCAATGCCGCTAGTATCATGATCCACGTAGTCTCCAGTGAGCATGATGAGGTCTGGATTGATCTGATTCACCTTTTCTACTACTGATGATAGTAGCCCTTCATCTTTATCAGGTTTGTAATGGAGATCGGCAAGATGCACCACCTTAAGTCCATTGAGTGCTGCTGATAGGTAGGGGACCTTGAGCTTATTGTTTGAAATGTGAGAAATGTTAGGCTCAATGAAAAAAGCATCGCCAACAGCGAGTCCCATCGCTCCGTAGATGAATTTTCTGCGGGTGATACATCCTTTTTTCTTTGGCTGATCTCGATCCTTTTTCATGACTTTGACAGGAAGAATCTTTGCTGCTTCTCACTGATCGGCATTTCTAATTTCTCCATGAGTGAGAGCATATCTTCCCAGAGCTTACGCTTGTCCGCGTGGGCTTCATTCTGGAGAAGGTAGCTAGGATGGTAGGTGACCCTAACAGGAACCTGGGTGAGGGAGACTTGATGAAATTTTCCTCTTAGCTGATCAGTGGGGGCAGAGCTATCGATGAGGTGATGAGCCACCACAGATCCCAGAGCGACGATGACTTTAGGATTTACCACCTGGATCTCGGCATCGATAAATGGCCCAAACGCCTCTATTTCTTCAGCACTTGGCTTGCGGTTAGCCGTGGTTTGGTTAGGCATTGACGGGCGGTATTTCACGAGATGGGTGATATAGACTTCACTCCTTTTCAGCCCCATGGCTTTAAGAATACCATCTAGTTTCTCCCCAGAAGGACCAGCAAATGGGTGACCTTTGGTTTCCTCGAAGTAGCCTGGAGTATCGCTGATAAACATAATGTCAGCATCCGGATTTCCTCCTGAGAATACTAGTTTGTCCCGCATAGTCCCTAGATTGGTAGCTGCTGGCCAGTTCGCCGCTTGCGTTGAGAGAGATGAGATTTTCTCCTGCTGAGTAGCTCCTTGGATCAGCACTTGTGGAACTATTGGAGCTATTGGAGCTATTGGGGGGCTTACTGATTCAGTTTCAAGCTGAGGCTCAGATTCGGCTTCAGAGTCAAGCTGAGGCTCAGAGCTAGGGGTAAGTTTTTTATACCCTTTTGCGACAAGAAAGAATTCACGCATAATCTTACGTGCAGTGTCATCTAGGTGAACATGAGTCTCACCTTTCCGCTGAAGTTGCTGGAGGTAATCGATGATAGGCTGCACTTGTGATGACATGGTTACAGATTCCCTGAGGAATGAGGGATAGTCAAGTGTGAGTGTCCGAGGTCACCCTATTTTATGATCATCGATAAGAATCCATTCTTTGAGAGAGTAGGAGAGCGGTGTGCCACCCCAGCGGCAGGAGTCCATCTAGCCCCCTCCCTTCGTCAAAGTTGCCCTCTTCTTTGGGGGCCTATAATAAGGTGTTAGGCAATAATACAAAAAGCACCATATTGTATGATGCTACTATATATATGTTCGTTATGAAAAATCACGTGATAAACAGATCTGAAAATATAATAAAGATCATGGCTATTCGGGGCATCTGAGGCGAATTGTTCATGGTCAATTGACGGAATACAAAGAAATGGACTAAATCACTGTAGTGACTTAGCCCATGGTGATGAACAATTTTAATGTCCTTGCTCTATTACTTCACAAGAGTCACTTTCCCTGTTTCTAGATCGTAAACTCCGCCTACAATCTTAAGTTTACCTTCTTTTTCTAGATCCGTGAGAACTTTGCTGTTCTTACGAATGTCTGCGACTGTCATCTGGACGTTCTTCTCTACAACTGCTGCTACGAACTTAGCATTCTTAGAGTTTCTGCCCTCGGCCTCGTGACCTTTCACTGCTTCTACAGCAGGTGTGATCTTAGCGAGTAGGTCTGTGAGGTTTCCCATTTTAGCTCCGTCGCATGCACCTTTTACAGCTCCGCAGCTAGAGTGACCTAGAACGAGGATTACTTTAGCTCCTGCGAGCTTAGTAGCAAACTCCATAGAACCAAGCTGATCAACATTTTCAACGTTTCCAGCTACGCGACCCACGAATAGATCTCCGAATCCTTGGTCAAATACCATTTCTACTGGCACTCTGGAATCGAGGCATGATAAGATTACAGCTTTAGGAAACTGTCCAGTTGTGACTGCTGCACGCTCGGCTTTCATGTCGATCTTGGTCAGGTTACCTGCCGCGAAGTTAGCATTTCCAGCCATCAAATCCTTGAGGATAGAATCAGGAGTTGCTGCAGCTTGAGCTTCTTTAGTCATCTGACCGTTAGCTAATCCAGCCATGCCTGCTAGTCCGATCATTGTCGTTAGTAATTTAGTTGTTAGTTTCATATTATTGTATTTTTATTAATTTCCCGTCTCCGTGTGGTTTTTTTATTCACTGGAATAAGGACATTAAAACCATGACATATATTTCGTGTATCTCAAGTCTATTTTAGGGTTTAATGTGTTTTTTTAACGATGGTTAGGATTGGCTGATAAGTAGCTAAAAAAATGTCTAAGTGATTTACTGTCAGTCAGAAAACGCAGCATAGAGCCACAAACGAAATATGTGTGGAGGGTGAAATGTAGTCAGAGACTCATTTCGGTTGATAACCTGGCAGAAACCTTGTGTTCCTTAGCCATGATAATTCGAATACGATGATGGAGCTACCTAGAGACTATTTATTCTCCAAGTGCACCAGCGTTCGCCTTCCTTGTATTCATCGCACTGGCCCCAGTTTTTGGTGAGATAGTCCCACTGTTTTTTGGCTTGCTCGAAGTATTGCTTGGCAACGGCTTTTTGATCAGAGGTGTAGGCTTGGTGGCCGATGTCTCCGTAGATGATGGCGATCATGCGCCTAGATGATGCTTCACGCTTGCCTGCACCTTGCTGGACGAGCTTCACTAGATACTGTGCCGCCTTCTGTCCGTCAGTGATGGAGTCTGCGGGTGCGATCTGCATGGATGATCTCACCCAGTAGAGGGAGGCTAGTCTGTAGTCTGCTTCAGGATTTGTCGGCTCGGCTTGTTTAAAATTAGTCACATTACTAATAGCGTCGTCGATGATTGACATCGCCTTAGTCCGCTCACCGTGGTCCCAGTGGATGAATGCCTGTGACCCGTCAGCTTCTGCTGTGAGGAGGACGCTTCCGCCTCCCTCCTTGATATGAGTTCTGGCTATTTTGAGCAGCTCTGAAGCTTTATATTGCTCGCCCTCGCGGAGCATTTCTTCGGCTTCGAGTATTTTCACTTCAGCATAGAGAAGGTGTGGCTTCTCTATTTTTGGATTGTCAGCCAGGAGGGTATTGATGTTTTTAAATGCACGGTTCCTGAGTTTCTCGGCTTGCCCAGCACTCGTTCCTCCCTCGCTGAGCATGGCTCCATCTAGGCAAGCTTGGATGAATGCGGTTCTAAGTTTGGTATTTGTCTGGACAGCAGTGACTACCTTGCCGAGGTCTTCTGAGGCTTGGATGTAAAATGCCAGTGATTTACCTGGATCAGTTGAGGCTAAAATATCTGCTTCGAGCAGGTTCATCATCGCAGAAAAATAGGTTAATTTCTCAGGTTTGGCCTTCATCTGAGGAGTCGCGGCTTTCGCTTTTTCTAGATGCTCTTGCGCCTTTGCTAACTTACCATCGCTTGCGAACTGTGATGCGATGCTAAACCAGATACGCGCCTCGATCTCTGGTTTTTGTGTCTCCATCTGTGCGGCTTTCCAGTCTATCTTGCTGAGGTCTATTTTATCCACTAGACCTAGTCCGCTGTAGGCTTGAGCTAACCGGATACGGAGCTTAGCTACCTGGGGAGCGAGCTCAGGGTGGGGGCTTAGTTTTTCACAAAGCTCTTGCCACTTTCCACACACGGTGAGTGTTCTCGCTGAGTGATTCTCCATGTCACTGAGGACGCGGCTGTTGCTTTCCCATTTCATCGCATAGATATCTTGGGCGATGTCCAGTGAGGCAATGAGAGGTGCTCGCCAGCGTTGCTGCGCGGTGGTGTTCTGCTGATTGATATGGATGAGCTCTTTTTTCAGCCGGTCTATGCTTGTGTCTTTATTTTTAAGGCTAGTTTTCAGCACTGCAGTGGCTTCTTCATAGTTCTGATTATATAGCGCGGCATTCTTATTAAGCTGTTCTTGGGAATCTTGTTGGATCTGCTCTAATTTGGAGACCCTGTCTTGTGCTATTACGATCTCTCCATTAGTTTTTTTCCAGAGAATACCAAATATAATTGCACAGATAATGGCAAGCAAGCAGACACCGTTCCGCAGTACAGTTTTTGGGGTGATGCGTTGGGATATGGATTTCTTCTCAATCATTTAATCTCAAACTCTACATCAGTCATCGCTGATTTCCAACTTGTTTTAAATTGGTTAACTTAGCCTAAATACTGGCTAAAGTTGCGGCATGATCAAATGTGCGCCGACGCGGTTATAAATATCTTTCAGCGTCCATTTCATTTTAGCGTCACTTGGAGTCATCCGCTGGCACTGCTTTAGATCTTTGTAGAACATCGATTTTTGCTCTGCAGCCAGAGGGCCACTGAGTACGTGTAGGTTTGCCTCATCATTAATGAAAAAGGTGCGTTCATCAAAATTACCAGATCCTGCGATAGTCAGGAAGTCGTCGATTACCATGAGCTTGCCATGCATCATAGAGGTTTGATATTCATAAATTTCTACCCCTACTTTCATGAGAGCGGGCCAGTAGATCTTGGAGGCTTCGCGGAGGATCTTAGAATCTATAGGGTCACCTGGGACGATCACTTTTACTGTGACCCCTCTGGCACGTGCTCGAATGATTGCATTGAGCAGGCGATTGTTTGGGGCGAAGTAAGCGTGCTCGATCAGGATGGATTTTTTAGCGGCATCGATGGCTAGTAGATAGGATGCGCCTAGGGTGTCGCCTCGTTCTCTAGGCGCTCCCATCGTATTCTGGACGCTCATATTTCCTGTATTGGTGAGACTTGGGAAATAGTCAGGTCCAGAGATTTTTATACCTGTGAGTTCTTTCCAGTTGTCTGAGAAGATGGTCTGCATATCCGCCACTCCAGTGCCGGTGACCTTATACATAGTGTCCCGCCATTCATTTGGCTTAGATGCATTTCCCATCCAGGAGTTCGCGTAGCCCGCACCTCCAGTGAAGCCTACTTTTCCATCCACGATGAGAAGTTTTCGATGATCTCTATTATTGATATGATAGAGTCTTAAGGGGTTGAGCTTTCGATACCATTTAAGCTCGCAGCCAGCATTCACTAGGATGTCCGTGCAGACTTTTCCTAGCTTTCTAGAGCCGATACCATCGAGAATGATGTGGACTTTCACACCCTGCTGCGCCTTTGCCGCGAGGGCGAGGCAGTAGTAATACGTCTCCGTGCCACTGACCATCGCGAATGTCTCGAAGGTAATGGATTTTTTAGCTGAGAAGACTGCTTTCCTCATCTCAGGGAAAAAGGCGTCACCATTCGGAAGCGTGGTGACATGGCTGTCATCATGCCAAGTTGCTTTTGCTACTGTAGCGAGGTTACTTTTGAAATCCGCTGATCTAACAGTAGGTGCAGCTACGCCGAGATCATGGTAGGCACTACGCTCCAGTTGTGCGCACTGGCATATTAGCAGACTGAATGTGAGAGCTGCGATTAGCTTGATGATTGTCAGACGTAACGGCATGAGATTTCTGTTTAGTATCAAATTGCTTGTAGAGCAAGCTATTAGCTATAGGTTTAGTTTTATCCCCATGAACCACTTAGAGATAGATAAGCAGCACTGTTGGCATCCATTTACCCAACAGGAAATGTGGAGCTCACCGCAACATAAGCCTATTATGATAGAGAGCGGAGAGGGGGTCTGGCTAAAAGATACAGAAGGAAATAAATACATTGATGGTAACAGCTCTATCTGGACGAACATCCACGGGCATAATCACCCTGTCATCAATCTGGCTATTAAGAATCAGCTCGATAAAATTTCCCATAGCTCGTATTTAGGTTTCGGTCATCCACTAGCATCCGAGCTGGCATTAAGGCTGGTATCATTCTTCCCTGAGACAGATTTACAACGCGTGTTTTTCTCAGATGACGGCTCCACTGCGATAGAGTGCGCGATGAAAATGGCTCTCCAGTTTAGAATTCAAAATGGTGAGCCAGAGAAGACAGAGTTCATAGCATTCATCGGTGGCTACCATGGCGATACACTCGGCGCGGCATCGCTTGGCGGGGTGGAGGCATTCTTTGCTAGGTTTAGGAAATTTGGACTCACGGTGCATTTTGTTAGAGACCTTGATGAGCTGAGGGGGTTTTCAGAATCGGATTTAGAGAAAATTTCAGCTGTAATTATCGAGCCACTTGTCCAGGGGGTGAATCAGATCCACGTCTGGGAGCAGGGGATGCTCGCGGACTTGAGGGTTTTCACCCATGAGAAATCCATCCATCTGATCTTAGATGAAGTCATGACAGGATTCGGCAGGACAGGGACGATGTTTGCTTGCCAGCAAGAAGGTGTGACACCAGATTTTCTTTGTCTAGCAAAAGGTCTAACGGGTGGGTATTTACCTATGGCAGCCACGCTTGTGACTGAGACTATTTACAATGGTTTTCTGGGGGCTCCAGAGCGGGCGTTTTACTATGGGCATAGCTACACGGCGAATCCACTTGGCTGCTCTGCGGCATTGGCTAGCCTTGATGTCTTTGACAGTGAACGCACTCTAGCAGGGGTCAAAGAGAAGGCGGCATACCTCGCCTACAAGCTCAGCCACTTAGCGAACGAAAATGCACATGTAAAAGAAATAAGGCGCAGTGGGTTAGTGGCTGGGGTGGAGGTTTATACGGGAGAGAATGGAGTGGGCGCGCTAGTCTGTGAAGCAGCTAGAAAGTATCAATTACTTACTAGGTCTATCCTCAATACTATCGTTCTGATGCCTCCATTATCGATCACTCGTGATGAAATTGATATGATGATAGCGGCGGTAGATCAAGCGATAATAGATGTGCTGGAATAGCAGCATTTGGTGATTGACGCGTTGCTAGATGTGCCGCATAGTCTAGCCATGATGAAATATACAATCTTGAATAGCTCCTTAGCTGTAGTCTTTGGCACAGCAGCTTTATTGATCAGTTCATGTGGTACTGTGGCCGTTCCGGCTACTACTCCAGTGATTACTATGAATGCTAACGAAGAGGCTAAAAATTACAACTTAGCATTAGTTGATGC
>JBLHQF010000007.1:0-28427 GCA_047624885.1 Cryomorphaceae bacterium
TATAAGGGGGCAGATATGAATGGCACTGGATTGCCGACAAAAACGCTCGAGTTCCGAGTTAAAATCATTACCAAGTAGGACGATTACTTCTTCGCTGGATTCTCAAACCAGATGATGCCCCAGCCGCCGTTCTCTTCGGTAGTGGCAATATGCATGTCGCCGTCGCCGTCGATGTCGATGTCAACGAGGTAGGTGTTGTCCATCTTCTTGCGTGATTCTGGATCCGGTATATTCATCAGGGTGTTGGTCTAGTTCAACGGTGTCATGCCATCACTGGACATGGTTAAGTACCATAGCTGCGCTTCATATTCTGGAATGATCACTATTTCAGGGTGGCTGGGATCGCCGTTCATCTCGAGGATGGCAACGCCCTTGGGTTTACCCTTTGCTGTGACGCTGTCCGGTTGCACTGGCGAGGCACTTCGACCTTGTTATAGATCGGCTTTCCTTTGTTGTTGGTGCGAAGGTAAAGCTGGACAATACCACGACCGCTGGCCTTGACCAGATCAGGACGTCCGTCACCATTCACGTCGCCAAGGGTCATGAACATGCCGTTTTTCTCAACATCAATGACCTGTAACGGCCATGGCTGGGTAAGCTTTTCCTTGCCGGGGTTTTCTAAATAGAAGATTCCTTGCTGTTTGCGTTCCTGAACTAGGATGTCATCGTCACCATCGCCGTCTATATCATTGATGATATTGCTCATCGGCCAGTTGGCCTTACCGATCTCGTAGCGTTTCCAATTGGCTGGGTCGTGTTTGTTTTCGTCTGGCTGTTTATACCAGGCTTTGGCTCCGACGATGAGATCCTTGAGGCCGTCGTCATCCCAGTCGTGGTGGTTAAACCCGTCGGGTCCGTGGTTCTCAGGGTCTGGCTGAATGACGTTAACGCGCCAGCCACTGGTTCCGGGTTTGCCGACAAATTGTTTCCACGCATTCATATCGATGCACGGTTTCTCTTCGGCAAGCACCGCTCCGGTACAGCATAGGTTCACAATCAGGGAGGTTAATACTGTCTTTATCATGGGGGCTCGGTGTGAATACTGGCAACTAAGCTTTTTCCGTCGAGTTGAGTTTTCGGCAGTGGGACATCGCACAGCTCAAGCAGGGTAGGCATCCAGTCCATTGCGGTGATAGCGTGGTGGCGCACGGCTCCTTGGGGTAGCCTACCCGGGGCACTGATGATCGCTGGAACACGAATACCGCCTTCGAAAAATGTATTTTTATGTCCCCGCCACTTGCCAGTATTACCACCACCGCCGGCGGCGTAAACCGTGCCCTGAGGCAGGCCGCTCGTGTGGTTCAGTGGCTTGACTTGATAGTTTTCAGGTGAATGACCATTGTCACTCATGAACAGGATGATGGTGTCTTTGCGGAGGCCGTCATTTTCAAGATGGTTAAAAATTTGCCCCATCCTATCATCTGTTGTGGAGATCATTTTCGCATAGCGTCTCCTGGGTTCGGGGAGATCTTGGTAGCGCGCGTCGAACTTGGGATTGGCCTGTTCTGGGTAGTGGGGGATATTGAATGCTACATAGAGAAAAAAGGGATTTTTTGGGTTATCGTTGATGAATTTCACGGCACGCTCGGTGACGAGGTCGGGGAAATACTGATCCTTAGCGAAGATTTATTTTTTCCCCTCGTAGAGATCATGAAACCCCATGCCGTGCATTGCGTAATGCCTGTAGTTATCGATGAAGCCACCGCGAAGACCAAAAAATTAATCGAACCCTTGTTCTGTGGGGCCGTGATCAAAGTCCGCGCCTAAATGCCAGTTGCCAAAAAGTGCTGTACTGTAGCCCGCCTTCTGAAGTACTTCCGCGAGAGTGATTTCCTCACGAGATATATTGCGCCCTTTTTTGCCTTTGGCATTAGTCTGTGTCCAAGCAGTCACACCACCGCGTTGCGGATGCCGACCGGTCAGTAGCATCGCTAGGGATGGGCAGCATACGGTGTGTGCGTAGGCTTGGGTGAAGCGGGTTCCGGTCTTAGCCAGCTTATCCATGACCGGTGTGAAGAGATCCTTCGAGCCGTAGCAGTGCGCATTGAGGGTTCCTTGATCGTCGCTATAAAAGATGACGACATTAGGTTTTCTGCTAGGTGGCTGTTGCTTATCAGCGGCGTATGCGACGCTGTTGGAATGCAGCGTGGCAATGAGCGTTACCAGTAAGAAGTGAAATTTGGGACGTGGAATCATGGGGAGTTTAGGGATGTTGTGATTGCTTTTTCTTAGGTGAATATTTGTTGTGGAGGCGATGCCAATATGTCTCCCAATATTCATCGTAATAATCCAGCCCTGCTATTCTGATATGAGGCAGATCTTTCACAATGGGAGATTTCTCTGGGTTGTAGTCCTTTAAGTGCGCATTTCCGGCTCGCTCACGAGGGGAAATAAATCTCCAGTCTTGATCGCCTAATATATCTGAACAAAGTTTCGCCAGACCGGGATCATATTTCTTCAGTTGCTCCCTGGTATGGATGTGATTGTGGTCATGGTCCATGGTGCGGTTTGTGTTGTAATAGCATTGAACACCTTCGGCAAAATATTCTGCTCTGTTCTTGCTAGCGTAGCACTTTTTCTCGCCACCAAAAACGATGAGAACCTTGTCTTTTCCGGTAATCTTGACGGCCGATGTCGTTGGCTTGCCATTCACAAGGATATCTCCGCCATTGAGGCACTTCGTGAGCAGGTCTGCTGGCTGATCTGGAAAGGCTTTCACCAAGGCGCCGAGAAGAGAAACAGGTTGGTCACCTTCGACGCGACGGAACCGTTGAGCAGCCCGACCATCATTCCAAAGCCCTTTAGTCATGGCGGTCTTATAAGTTTCTGTCCACTGGCGATTGAGGGCTTCATCGAATCCTGCACCGTGAATGACGTGTCCAAATTCGTGGATAAGAATACTCTCAATCTGCATTCCTCCTTCGTATTCCATCACGTCCTCTTCGGCGAAGAGCACGACATAACGGCCTTTGATTTTCGACAGGAATCCTCTACTGCGCCAGTTATAGAAATCGAGTTCCTTGCCAGTTTTGTTCTGTTTGAATTGAGGAAGTTCAGAAGTAAGCTCATTGTGGGCCACGAGGAGGCATAGGACGCCTTTTTCGCGGATACGATCGGCGATCGGTTTCTTGAGTTCACTCATCATGTGATCAAATAAGTAAGCGGCCTCAAGATGCGTGGTGTCGGTCACTTTTTTTGAAGTGGCGATCAGGATGCCCTGCACTTTGGTAGTCTTGGCATAGAATGATTGATCTAGATTGTATTCTTTGGCGAGTTCATCGCTGAGAGCTTGGACTTTGTGTGGCGCTGCATTGGCGGAGAACGCAAAAAGCACTGAAAGGTTGAAGAAGAGATAAGAGGCGATTTTCATGATAAATATAGACTGAGAGCTAGAGTGGTAAGTGACAAGAGATAAAATTCCTTGATAAAAAGTCATGACAGGAGACTCCGCCTTGGGCATTTCAATATTATCTAGTTGATTTCTTAGACTGTTCTGATAGATATCTAATTAGTTTTGTGTTGTATACCTAATTTTCTTATACAGATTTATCTTTTACTAACCCATGAGTGATCATTTACCCCAAGCCCCAAGCCCAGAGCATCTGGCCGAGCTCCTTCCACAATACGCGATCGATTCCTTTATCGCGCAAGGCGGTATGGGTGCGGTTTACAGAGGGCGCCAAGTCTCACTGGATCGTGACGTCGCTATCAAGGTGCTTCTCTATGAATTCGGCGAAGACACCGAATTCCTTAAATCGTTCACTACCGAGGCTAAGGCGATGGCCCGTCTCAGCCACTCAAATTTGCTGGGTGTTTTTGATTACGGTAACGTCGATGGGATGCCCTATATCGTCATGGAGTATGTCGAAGGCGGATCGCTCCACGAAGCGGCATGGAACAAGGTGATCGATCCGATACAAGCAACTATTATTATCAATGGAATCTGCGCTGGACTCGCCCATGCTCACGAGCACGGTATCGTCCACCGCGACATTAAGCCGGCCAATATCCTGCTCACGCTGAAGGCCGTGCCGAAGGTCGGCGATTTTGGCCTTGCCCACGCAAGCGACTCCGATCAAACTGGCCTTGTCATGGGCACGCCCGGCTATACCGCGCCCGAGGTTTTTAATGATCCTGACCAAGCTGGACAGCTAGCAGACATCTACTCGGTCGGCGTCATCCTGCACCAGCTGCTCACTGGCATCGACCCCGCAGGGATCGTAGAGCCGCCGACCGAACCGACGGGGAACCTTCACCTCGATGCAATTTGGCGCAAGGCGACCCATATCACTCCCTCTGAGCGCTATGCAAGCATTGCTGAGATGGGCTCAGCACTCGAAAAATGGTCCACCGCGAAGCAAAAGGTGCTAGTCGCCTCTGATGCCGCGCCGTTTCAAGCTAGAGCACTTCCGGTGCAGGCAAAAGTCAGTAGCATTGGTGGTAAGGTTGTCATCATGGTTATTCTGCTAGCCGCCATCGGGCTTATCTACCAGCTGACGGGTGAAAAGAAGCAGGAGATCAAGGATGGGATCGCGGATGATATAGCGGATGATATAGCGGAAGTCAACGCTAACGGAGCGACTCCGGATCCCAAGCCCATTGCGGAGGTAAAACCTGATCTTGACCCGGTAACTATTCCGCCCATTCGTGTTCAATCTTCCCCGATGCCTGATCCGAGAATCGTCGATGTTGGCCCACGCGATGAGCCCGTCATTCCTCCGGTCGTGATTTCCAAACCTGAAGCCGATCCTAGGGTAAGTGCTTACTTACCGCCCGGCGATCAAGTGTTACGCAAACGTGCTATCGGCCTTATTTTGAAAGCCCGCAAAAAGCGCGACAAGGACCTCAGCCAACAGCACGTCTCAAAAGAGAAGGCGATCGATAGAGCCTATCTCTCTGCTATCACGGTAATCCGCGATGCCTATGCGACTCGCCTTGAAAAGGCAGCCTCCGAAACCTCTGACGCGCAACTCAAGCCGCGCCTGCTCGCCCAGGCGGGACGTGCGAAAGACCTGGATGCTTGGATCGGCCTGCTCTCGCCAGAGACCAAACGTCTTTCGTCCAAGCTCCCATCCAAGCCGGTTCCGAAGAAAAATACTGCTGGCTTCGTCGGTAAATGGGATCATACTTCCAATGGTAAATCCTCTCTCAGGATCGCACATCCGGACGGCAGGTTTGAAGTAGTGGGCAAAGATTGGAAGGTTACCTGGGAAATCCTCAAAGACGGCACTCTCAAACTCGACTCTGGGAAGATAAGGCCATCTATACTAACCCGTGATGGCGACGGCTGGACCGGCGAGGGACCTTTCGGACAGGATCTTTCCCTCAAACGTGGAGACTAGTGATCTATGTTTCCTCCCTTGGCACTAGAAGTTGGAAGTCCCTCGGAATAACAGAAGCATCCGCTGTCTTCTCTACCTTGTACGAGCAACGAAATGCTGATGTTCCCACCAAACTGGCCGAATGACTTGTGGTTATTCCCTTCGAACCTCTTGAGGCGTTGGTAGATTCGCTCTTATCTAGTCGATTGCTCAAATAGTTGCTGATCTTTATCTCATAGTGTGATAGAGTTCTAATATTCTCCTATTAATTCCATGAGTGATCACATACCACAAGCCCCCGGCCCAGCGCATCTAGCCCAGCTAAAAACCGGCAGGATTGTTGGCAAATCAGCCATCATCGGTATTCTGGTTGTCGGCATTCTGATCGCTGCCATCATGGTTACCCGTCATTTCTACCAAAAGAATACCCAGAAAATGAATTTAGTTATCGCGGAGGTCAATGATAACGAAAATGTTGATGTTCCCAATTCCGATCCCGCGCCTATTGTGGAGGTAGAGCCGGGTCCCGACCCGGCGCTTAAGCTACCTGGCGACTTAGAGCTGCGAGCACGTGCCATCGGACAGATTCTCGATGCCCGCAAGAAGCGCAACACGGACTTCATCGAGCAGCCCGGCTCCAAAGAGGCGGCAATCGAGAAAGCCTATTTCTCCGCCCTCAAGCAAATCCGCGATGGCTATGTGGTCCGCCTAGAAAAGTCCGCTGCCGATACCTTTGATACCCAGCTCGAACTGCGCCTTCTATCTCAGGCGGAACGTGCGAAAGATCTGGACGCGTGGATCGGTTTGCTCTCACCCGATTCCAAGATGATTCCTAGGAAAAGCTCTCTTGCCTTCGTTGGCAATTGGGATGCCTATAGTAGTGGTAAAGTCTCTCGCAGGATTGCGCATCCGGATGGCAGAATGGAGATCGTCAGCAACAAAGAATGGAAGGTCACCTGGCAAATTGTCAAAGACGGCACTCTCGAAGTCGAATGGGGAAAGGGAAGGCCAAGCATCTTAGTCCGTGATGGCGATGGCTGGACCGGTAAGACCCCTTTCGGACATGCTATCTCCTTTAAGCGTGGAGACTGGTAACTTATTCCTCCAGCCCCCGCACTCGATAACGGGAGCTCCGCGGATGATAAGAATCATCTCCTGTATCTAGACTTTAAGCGATTACCATCCGCTGTCTCAGCTACCTTGCGCGAGGAGCTAAATACTGATATGTTCGCTAAGTCTGCCGAATGACTTGTGGTTATTCCCATCGCCCCCTTGAGTCGGTGGTAGATCCTGTCTTACCTAGCCGAAAATAGTTGCTGATCTTTATCTCTTAGCACCAGGGCTGCGCTATGCTGACCCTAGGCTATGATCTATGACCCTTTCAGGGGATTTTGTATGAGCGAACAGATTTCGAGAGTCATCTGTAATGCGCTGATCACCAAATTCTTTAAATCCTGAGCCTGGGATACCTATGAGTCTAATCGCGGTTACCATTTTGAATGCCGTAGCGCGGTTTGCTCGGCGATCAAACCCTAGTGCTTAGGTTTTCACACCATTGGCGGGGTGTGGAAATAAAAAAAGGGAGACTCACGTGATGTGAGCCTCCCTTGTTAAAGATCATTGCTGCTGGAAGCAGCATGAACGGACTGCGGCTGGAAGCCACAGATACTGAAAAGTCCTAGAGGTCGTTAAACATCTGGAAGCCTTCAGCTGGTGTGAGGCCGTCGTGGACGACTCCCTTGACTGCTTTCATCATTGCGAGTGGCTTGGCTGACTGGAAGACGTTGCGTCCCATGTCTACGCCGGATGCTCCGCAGTTGATTGCTTTGTAGCAGAGATCGAGAGCTTCTAGCTCGGGAAGCTTCTTGCCACCAGCGATAACGATTGGCACTGGGCAGGCTGCCACTACGTTTTCGAAGCCTTCTGTGTAGTATGTCTTGACGATGCTAGCACCGTTCTCAGCACAGACGCGTGAAGCGAGGCCGAAGTAACGTGAGTCACGTGCCATGGCCTTACCGACTGCTGTAACACCCATGACTGGGATGTCATATTTGTTGCCGATGTCTACGAGGCGACTGAAGTTAGCAATCGTGATCGCTTCTGTGTCTGCATCACCTACTGAGAGCATTGCTGCCATGCAGGATACGTTGAGACGGATCGCTTCTTCTTCAGAGATGAGCACGTTGTTGTTCATTTCTGTGAGGATCGTAGTGCCTGTGTCTGTTCTTAGGCAGATTGGCTTGCTGTTCTCAGCTGGGATGGATGAACGGATCATTCCGCGGCAACCCATGAGGCAGTCTGCCTCTTCTGCGAGTGGTGCGATGTTGAGGTCGATGCGCTCAAGACCAGAGGTAGGTCCCATGAGGAATCCGTGGTCAAATGCGAGCATGACGGTGCGTCCTGACTGCTTGTTGAAGATACGAGACATGCGGTTTTTGATGCCCCATGATGCGTTGCGCATGCCTTTGAGGTAAAATGCGCTGGTGTCTGCTGGTGTGTTGAGTCCGAAGTTATCTCCGTCTCTGATGTCGTCTAAGTCTGCCATAATGGTAGTTGGTTGGTTGGTTATTTAGTTGGTTTGGTTTGGTTTGTAGTAGTAGAGCTTCTTAAGATCTACATAAATAATTGATGAGAGCTTGGAAAGCTCTTTTACAAAATTATATCACGCGATCATTGCCGCCATCGATAGGAACCTGAGCTCCTGTGGTAGCGCAGAAGACTGGGCCAGCCACACAGCTTACCATGCGAGCAATGTCGGTGGATTTGATCTCAGTGCGTAGCAGGTTCTTGGTCTTGTATTCTTCTACTGTGATGCCGTAGCGTTGTGCAGATTTTTCAAGCACTTCTTGGGTCCAGATTTCGGTATCAAAGACTGCGTCCGGGTGGACAGTATTGACGCGGACTCCATCGGCAGCGAGTTCGAGTGCTGCAACACGGGCGAGCTGGGTGACACCAGCTTTTGTGACTGAATACGCAGCCGCTCCTGGCCCAGGTGCGCTGAAGTTACGTGAGCCGATGATAATGATGGACGCTGAGAATCCGTGCTTGAGATAAGGGATAGAGAATTTGAGAAATCTCTGTGTTGCGGTGAGATTGATTTTGATATGTAGGTCCCAGCTGGTATCGAGCTCCTCGATGTATTCTCCGGCTTTAAAAATGCCAGCGTTTGCTACAATGATGTCGATCCCGCCGTAATGCTTGGCGACTGCTTGGATGGCGGCTTCAAATTTAAAGTCATCGGTAATATCGCAGACCACTCCGCTGATGCCTTCGCCTTTTAGGTTCTCAGTGATCGCTGGATTGATATCCATCCCGATGACGACTGCTCCATCTGCATGAAGCCGCTCAGCAGTGGCTCTGCCGATACCACCAGCTGCGCCGGTGACGATGGCTACTTTTCCAAGGTGAGGCTTGGATTCATCGAGCTCTGGTTGAAAACTTTTACGAGCTCTAGCGATAGCGAGCGTATCCGCGTCTGTTCCAGCCGCGGCTTGCGCTTGCTGGAGAATATTAGTTACTGTAGTGAGTTGGTTCATGATTTTATGTGTGTGTTGTTTATGTGGTATCGACCTCTGGCCGATATGCCAAGTTCTTTTGACTTATCGACCTGAGGTCGATGTCACGATAGAAGCCTGCATTTCGGAGATATTGGCGGCGGCGTCATTGCCATCGAAGACGGCGCTGCCGGTGACGATGAGGTCTGGCTTGATGGTTGCGATATCGCCGATGTTGTTCTTCTTTATTGCGCCGTCGATGGCGATGACTAGCTCTGGCTTGAGTTCGCGGAGCTTGGTCACCCGCTCGGCTACGAGATCAAAAAAGGTTTCCTTCCCAGTATCTGGTCCGATGGAAAGCACGAAGACGACATCTATTTTTTCTAGGTAAGGAGTGATGGTTTCTAGTGGGGTGCTCGGGTAAATGCCCACACTGCATAGCGCGTCTGATGCATTAATGAGATCCAGAGTTTCTTCTAGCTTCTCGGTGTGCTCAGGATGAACGGTGATGATGTTAGCTCCAGCTGCTACAAAGTCTGCGATGTGGTTTTCTGGCTGGCTGACGAGTAGATGAACGTCCTTGACCAGGTCAGTTTCTAACCCAGCTAGGAATGGAGCACCAACGGTGATCTTAGGCCAGGCGTGTCCGTCCATGACATCGAGATGGAGTAGATTCACTCCAGCGTTCTCAAGGATAGAGATTTCCTGCCCTTGGTTCATCATGCTCCCTGTGAGCGTGCCGATGCTGAGCTGGGGTATGCCGGTTTTTAATTTTGAAATGAGTGCTTGTTTTGTCATGAGTGCTTATTTTTTTGAGTTGAGAAATCTGGCTTCTTTTTTGAGGAAATCTTGGAGCTCTGCTTCATCAGGGAGTGAGACTTTGTAGGATGATACGAACATGTTTTCGTCCATACCACCTAGTGCGTATTCTACGAGAGTGGAGTCTTTATTTGTGCATAGTAAAAGCCCGATCGGTGGGTTATCGCCAGGCTGCACTTCATGTTTTTTGTAGTAATTGATGTAGGTGTTTAGCTGCCCAGCGTTTGAGTGATCGAAAGATCCAATTTTAAGCTCGATGAGGACATTGCAGTGAAGTTTACGGTGATAGAAGACGAGGTCGATAAAGTAGTCAGAGTTGCCGATGCGTATTTTTTTCTGCCTATCTTCAAAGCAGAATCCATGACCGAGTTCTAATAGAAATGATTGGAGGTCATTGAGTAGTTGCTCTTCTAGGTCGCTTTCTTTGAGTGCTTCTTTTGGTTTAAGTCCGAGAAACTCGAAAATGTAAGGGTCTCTGATGATGTCTTCAGGTTTGAGCTGCTCAGAGTCTTCGTTTGCGATGCGGATGAGTTTATCTTTATCGGTAGAGAGCCCCGTGCGCTCGTAGAGTAGTGAGCCGATCTGTCGTTTGAGTTCACGGACACTCCAGTTTCCACGGATGGATTCTATTTCATAGAAGGTGCGTTGGAGTGGGTTTGCTATTTTAATGAGTTCGGAAAAATGTGTGAATGAGAGACTATTAAGTAGTTTTTCAGGTGGTATAGAGGGTAAGTCTGAATCTGATTTGAATTCTCGGTTCAGTGACCCGAGAATTTCTAAGTCGCTATTTATAAGCGAATTGCCTAATTCTCGGGTCACTGAGCCGAGAATCTGTGGGTAGGTATTATAAAATTGCTTGCACCTCCATAATCCGTCTTTTGATAATCCTTTGATGACAATTTTCTTAGCAACTAATTCTACAATTTTCTCGCCGTATTCCGCCCTATCTTCACCATTTTGCTCATACTCGATTAGGTAGGCACCTACGAGCCAGTTTCTGATGGTCAATCCCACGTTAGCAGAATGACTGACATGCTTCTTGAGGGAAGCATCTAGGTCGTTTAGCTGGGTGATGAGATTGGTGAGATTCATATATTTTGAATTCTCGCGACAGTGTCGCGAGAATTGAGATTATTTAATTTTTCTCGATGAGATCAATCAGGGTTTTCACTGCGTATTCTACGAAGGCGGGGTCTTCTGCTGAGTAGTCTAGGGCTTCTACTTTGATGGTGTCTGGTAGTGCTTTCTGGAGTGATTCCCAGTAAGAAGCGTCGAGTTCAGGGTTGTAGAGTTCGCCACCTTCGGCTGAGTAGCTGGAGACGCCTTTGAGCGGCATGAGGAAAACGGTGTCCTTGGTGGAGTGCTTGAGTCTTTCACCTATGTTCTGGGCTATTTTGTCTTGCTCCGCAGCATTTGGGCGAGGGACAAATACATAAGGGGTGTGCCAAGTGACCATGTGGTCTTCGTAGCCAGCTGGGATTTTGCTAGGCTCTTGAACGAGTATACCGAGGTGCTCAGATCCGCCTGGACAGATTACTTGTGGCAGGCCTAGCTTGCCAGCGACGGTGAGGCGTTCTGGGCCAGAGGCGCGCAGGGCATCGAAGGTGGCGTCTGCTATCTCGCCCATGGCGTAGTCGAAGACGGCTGTGATGATGCCTTCTTTCATCATCTGCTCCATAGCCTCTCCACCCGCGCCAATAGCGTGGAAGGTGATGACCTCGTAGCCTGCTTTTTCGAAGAGTTCGATGGCGTGCATCGCACCTTTTGTGATGACTCCGAGGTTAGTCATGCCGATGACTCCTTTGGCTTCTGACTTGGTGATACAGCGCTCTACGAGCGACATTCCGTAGGCTGCCGCTGCGGCATTCGCGATGATTTTACGCGAGAAAACGTTGAGTCCAAGGATGTCAGAAACGGAGAACATCATGGTGATGTCCTTGATTCCTACGAAGGGGCCGACATCACCAGATGCGGCAGTGGAGAGCATGACCTTAGGAAATCCATACGGTAGAGCTTGGAGTACTGGTGCGCATGTGGACGTTCCTTGGGTTCCACCGAGTGTAACGACTCCGTGGATGGCATCCTTACTGATCAGTTCAATGAGGATTTTCTTAGCGCCTCCGGTGACGAATGGTCCTGATGTTTCGCGGCTCGGTTTAAGAAGTAATTCATCTAGCGAGCCACCACCTTTTGCAATGACTTCCGCACGGGAAATGTCTGCTTGGATTCCTGGTTCACCCACTACTCCGATGTCGATAATGAGAGCCTTACCGCCGAGAGATTCTATTTCCTCGCGCATGAGGTTTGCTTCCGCTGCCTTTGTATCCAGGGTGGCAAGAATAGCTATTACTTTAGACATGGTTTGATGAGTTCTATTTGAAATTATGAAAATCTAATGTCTGCGAAGTCTTTGGCTGCCTTAGAGACTGCGACTTCGATCGGTAAACGCTCAGTAGATGAGCCAGTCCAGAATCCGTGACCAGTGGTGTTGTCGAGAATGTATTGGGCATCGGCTGGCTTTTCGAGAGCGGCTCCATGCGCTACTAGGATGACATCTGGATGCACTTCGCGACACTTGGCGTAGGCTTCTTCTGTCAGGGCGGCGGTTTCATCGAGCGTCATGCCACCTTGGTATCCTTTGAGTCCACCTTGAGTCGTTCCTGCGTGGAAGCAGAAGACGTGTGGCTTAGCCTCGCCGCAGATACGGATGGAGTCTTCGAGGGTGAATCCTAGACCCACGGAAACCATGCCCATTTCTTCACGAGCGTATTTTAGCATCTCGATCTCGTTGTCGAGTGTGATGCCGGCTGAGGTCATGACTTTGAAAATTTCTGAATCTTTATCGACATAAGAGATCGATGGACCGATGTTTGAAACGGCATTCACTCCCATGTCCTTGCACTCTTGGAGCACCATGTGCATATCCTTGAGTGGGTCGTTGGCATTGAGGCAAGCGCAGACGAATGCCTTGCCGTCGAGTGCGGGCATGATGTCCTCGCGGGTGTAGTTTAGAGTTTGCTTATTTGAATCGAGGATCGGCCACATCATGGACATTGTTCCCATGCCGTTAGCACGGAGGCGAGCGCCGGAGAATGTGTTGATGCAGTCAGTGCCTGCAGCTTCTTGAAGCTTAGCCACCAGGCCAGACCCAGCGGATGAGATCATGATAGGTAGGCGGTTATCGACTTTATTTTTGAGATTCGCAAGAATCGTTTCTGTTGAGATGCGTTTAGTGATCATAGTTTAATTAGTTGATGGTTAAAATGTAGCGGTTACCGCTGTCTTGGTCTTGCACAATTTTATCAATTTTATGGATAAAATCGTCAAATAGGTGTTTTGTGGCTACTTTAGCCTAAACCTCGACCGATACGATGAGGGTGGCTCTTTCATGATCTTGGAGAACTCGCGGGAGAAGTGGCTCTGGTCTGCGAAGCCGCATTCGTAGCTGATCTCTGCGAAGCTGTGGGTGGTCTGGACGATCTTATGGCAGGCTTCTTGGACGCGGAGGTGGCGGATGTATTCCTTGGGTGTCATGTTGAAGCAGGCTTTAAATTTCCGCAGGAATGAGCTGAGCGAGAGGTTTGCGCTGGCGGCTAGCTCAGTGATCGGGAGGTTTTCACGGAAGGAGGCGTGGATGGTCTTGAGGGCATCACCGAGCTCTTCATTTTTCATCAATGAGGTGGTGCCTTGGCTAAATGGCCGCGTCACGCCTACGATCCCGCAGACCTTGCCCTTGTTATCTAGTAGGGGTCTCTTGGTGGTGGTGGACCAGTCTACAAATCCATTGCCACGAGGCACTAGCTCCACGCGGTTGATGATGGATTCGCCTGTTTCAAGAACCAGAATATCGTCCTTTAAGATTTCCTTAAACAGGTTAGGCGGCATAAAGTCATCGTCCCGCTTCCCTAAAATATCCGCTCCATCTAGCACATCAAATAGTTCGAGTAATCGTTTATTAAATGCGACGTAGCGTTGATCGATGTCTTTGACAAAATAGACGAACCCGGGAAGGTCGTCGAAGATGTCTGCGAGCAGATTACTTACCCTATGAGTTTGAAAGAAATCGTCATTTTGCATAGCGTTTTTTAGTGCGTTTTACTTGCGTGTTTTTGAAGACCGAATGTCCATTAGAGCCGATGCCTAGCCGGAAGGGGATCGACCTTCCCAAGTTGTAGGGGACGCTAAGGCTGTTGCCTTTAAGCGGGATCGTGGAGATGAGAGTGTCGTTGATCTTGGCAGTGATGTCTGTGGTGGTGACGTTGATTTCTAGGTGATAGCTTTCACCCGTTTCAATGGCTAGTTTGCTAGCGTTTTTTTGCTGGGTTAAATCTTTGCCATTGAGGGAGTGAAACCCAGTGAAGTGAGCGTCTGTGTGGTCTAGCTCGAAGACGATTAGTCCCTTCACAGTGGGGAGAAAGACGCACATGTTTCCTTCGCCATAGACACGGCTGAACTCAGTAGAAAACGTGTAGTAGTAGCCAGCGGAGAAGCTGAAGAAACGTTTAGAGTATGAGGATTGGTTTTTCTGGGTGTTGAGACTATTAGCATCCGTCCACCATTCGCCTGTTAGAGAGTGTGGCTTGTTTTCTGTTAGAGGAGACCACTCACCTATTCTCCCGTTGAGTTTCCAGCTGGAGATAGCTGCCTCAGGGATGTGAGGTGGGGATTTCCTAGTAGAAACATAGGTGACGAGGGTAATGGCTCCTGCGGCTGCTATGCCGCAGAGGGTGAGCGATTTATAATTCCTGTGCTTGCGGCTGTTGAGTAAGTGATAAATTTTCCTCAGTGAGAGCGCTAAGGTCTCAGCTGATGCCGGGCGTTTGCGTTTGTCCTGCTGGAGGCAGCGCATTATTATGTATTCGAGCTTTTTAGGGATGCGCGCTTTACTGAGTGATTGGAAATTCCCCCTCGGGGTCACTCCCATGAGCATCTCGTAGAGCAGTACGCCCACGCTGTAGAGGTCAGATCTAGGCGAGAGATCCTCATTTCTTGTCTGCTCAGGAGACATATAGTCTGCGGTACCCACGGTGGTGCCGGTCATGGTGAGCGAGGTGTTTTGCTCAGTGGTACGCATGTCCTTGGAGATGCCAAAGTCGGTGACTTTCACACAGCCGTTAGTGCCTAACAGAACATTAGCGGGCTTGATATCCCGGTGGATGATGCCGAGTTTATGCACAGCGGAGAGCCCCTCGCAGACCTTGATAGCTATCCTCACTGCAGTGCGCTGATTAAGGGTGAATTCATTTTGAAGCTTCTGCTGCAGGTCCTGGCCTTTGATATATTCTAGTACTAAGTAGGGAGTGCCGTCTTCCATCACAGCAGCATCATGGATGGAGAGCACGTTGGGGTGCTTGAGCTGCGCCATGAGCTTTCCTTCGCGCTTGAGACGCTCCACGAAGAGGTCCTTGTCTTTTGCCTTTGGAGAGAAAATCTTCAGCGCTACGGTGCGGTTTAACTCAGTGTGGATAGCGCGGTAAACAGTGCCCATGCCTCCTTTCCCCAAGGTTTCCTTGATACTGTATCCGGGGAGAACGATGGTCTCATTCACACGTGGTGCGTCTAGCCGCTCAGTGAGTGCCCAAGCCAGCATTTTTTTGGCTTTCTCAGCTGTCTGTGTGGCATTATTAGAGGGCATAGGTCGGTTATTAGAAAGATTTAATCAGATAAGATAGCAATGAGGTAGCGAAGCTCATCATCCGGATCCTCATTCTCTGTAATGGTCTCTATGATCTCTGCGCGGAGCAATTCTCCGTAGCGTTTACGCATCCGGTGGACCCCTACTTTTACGGCAGAGAGTGAAATGTGGTGATCATCGGCTATTTCTTGGTAGCCAGAGGTAAGTTCTCCACTGAGACTTGGCACTAGTGCGTTGTAGAGTTTGATCTTGCCTTCTTCTTTGTATTTTTGGCGCAGTTGCTCGCCGGCAGATTCCACGATGATGAGTGCCCAGCGTTTGTCAAAACTCACAGTGGGATCGATCGCTTTTTCGTCTCCCCAGCGTTCTTCCTCGGCGGCGATGTCAGTGACCTCGACCTTACCTGAGCCGCGTTTGATAGTAACTTCCTTAGCGTGCTCATCTCTAAGATAGCGTTTAAATGAGGTCAGCAAAAACGTGCGCATCTTGCCTTTTTCTTTCCTAGCCGCAGCGAAAAGTGCCTTTTCTATGCCCTTAGCCATGAAGCCCTGTACCACGTCTTCTGAGTCCTCCATGGACCTGCCAAAGCTCCGTGCGTAGGCATAGAGCGGCCGCCAATACATAGTGCACAGCTCATTGAGTGCGCGAGATGCTTCGATGTTGTTTGCTTTGACTTGCTGGACCAGTGTCCAGCGGGTGGGTTGAAATGATGAGCTACTTTCAGGCATAATTCTAAATGAAGTGCTATCAAAGCCATGTTTTCATGATCCGCAAAGAAAAAACTGACTTGAATATTACTGAAAAACGTTCATGATACATATTATGTTCAGTTTTTGGAGTAACACTCAATCAATATTTCTCCCGCTTTTCCTGCTAGCAGGATTGGCTGGGTCATCAATCGGTCTAGCTGATGATGACATGGAGAAGGGGAGGAAATCCAAGGAGCTAGTGGAAAAGATGAAGAAGCAGGAGTCTGAGCTGAGAGAGGAGACTAGGAAAAAAATAGAGGGTGTGCGTAAACTAGCTCTGGAGCGTCTGGAGAAACTACGGAAGCGATATCTCTCTCAAAGTAAGCAAGCAGAGGCAGATAGCATTGGAAAAGAGATCAATCTGCTGAGAAATAAAATGGGGATGCCGGCTTCAGGACGGACAGTAGCCCGTGAGACTAAGCGGTCTAAAAATGATAATGAAAATCAGTATTTCAAATACAGAACGAGCTATGTTTTCGATGAAAAAGGGATCATCAATGGAAAATTCATCTTCATGCCAAATAAAAAAGTCAGGGCAATCTATAATTATAGGGGCAATGATGTAAGTGAATTTTGGGACTGGCAAGATATGGGTGATCATGTCCAGATAAGCGCTGGTTTATCCTTGGGGACGATCATCATTTCTGAGATTCCTAGCTCAAACCTCAAGTCTTTGCTTATCCGATGGGGTGGCGAACTCACAAATAAACTCACAGATGGACATTCTGAGTAACACTAAATACGAAAAACTGAATCATGAAAACTTCTCTTACTATCCTATTCGCATTTATTGGGTTGACTCACTTCGCTCAAGCACAAGCGCTCCCTGAAGATGCCAAGAGCATCCTCAATAAGCTGGCTGAATATGAAGAACGTGAGCTGAAGGCAATTGAGGAGGAGATTGTCAAAAATAAAAAAGAGGTGATCAAGTCGTTAGAGCGTTCAGAGAGGGGTATCAAGTCTAAGGGAATGCGCAAACTTTATGCATGGCAGATTAATAAACTTAAAGAAGAAATAGAGAACTCTGGAAAGGCCACTATTGATGATCGTAAGATGGATATTGTAGATTTTGACGTTGTTTATCGCTACAAGCATCCGATGGAAGCACACTCTGATCAGAAGGGAGAACTTACTTTCTACAGAAACCGCACGGTGAGCTTGCGCCACACAAATACTGAAGGAGAAACGCTATTTCAGCATGTTGTGAAATGGGATATGAGAGATGGAAAAATAGTTATTCTCGATGAGGTACATGGGGAAATATTTATTAGCCAAAGTGAGCGTAATAACTCTCGTAAGCTTATTATGGAATGGGCTAAATTAGACAAAACGATCTCGGCTAAGAGAGATAAGAACCAGTTTAATAGAAAACGTAAATAAGACCTTGATCGCCCTGTTGGTTCTTTCAGTATTTTCTGAAAATTCGATGTTGACAGCTCTTTGAGCCTGCCATAATGGTGTAGCATGTCAGAAAATGCTAGAAATGATTTACAAGAGGCCTACTGGAAACATCTCTTATTAAAAGGTGAACGTCCTAATAGCGTTTATGCCTTAATGGATTCTCTGCAACGAGAAGAGGCAGAGTTTTACGAGAGCTACGCAAGTCTGGAGGCATTAGAATCTGCTTACTGGCAAGCCACTGTAGATGAGACTATCGCCGTTCTCGCAGCAGACGAAGACTACGCTGAGTATCCTGCAGATCAAAAATTACTTGCATTTTACTTCACTTATATCACCCATATCCAGAAAAATAGATCTCGATTTGTAGGGCATTTCCCTAAAGCTCCTAAAGCAGACCAACACTGCAGCATGCACGACATAAAGCATAGCATGAGCATGCCGCATAGCTTGAAAGGGATGGCTCACAGCTTTAAACATCACGCAAAAAGCATCGTTAAAGAAGGAGTGCATAGTGGGGTCTTCGCAGACAGGAAGAAACTTACAGAACAATACGATCGATTACTATTGGTGCATTTTTTAGCGGTTATTCATTTCTATATTAAAGACAATAGCGAGGCATTTCAAGATACGGATGCCTTCATTGAGAAGAGTACTAACTTTGCGATTCAGGCAGCAGCAGATGGGGTGTTAGAGGCTGGCTTTGATTTTGTTAGGTTTTTAGCAGGTAAGGACGATAGGCTTAAAGGTCTTAGTAAGATGATGAGTAAATTTATACCTGAATAGAACATGAAAGAGCAAACATCCATTCCGAAGCACAAGCTAGGTAGAGCAGCATCGCTAGCAGGTGCGGGCATGAAAGTAGGCGTAAACTATCTACGTTACAAAGGAACCAAGGCAATTACTGGCAGGGATGAGAAAGATAAGTTTCATGAACGAACTGCGGCGGATACATACAAAACATTCAGTAAGCTAAAGGGCGGTCCGCTTAAGTTAGCGCAGATGTTAAGCATGGATAAAAATATGATCCCGGTGCAATATTCTGATGAATTCTCTAAAGCTCAATACTCGGCGCCACCACTTTCCTACCCGCTCGTGGTGAAGACATTTCAGCGTGAGATGGGGAAGTCGCCGACAGAAATTTTTGATACATTCACAAATAAAGCAGCAGCGGGCGCATCTATCGGGCAAGTCCATAAAGCGACCAAGGATGGGAAAACCTACGCGGTGAAAGTCCAATATCCAGGAGTGGCGGACAGTCTGCATAGTGATCTCGCAATCGTAAAGCCCATTGCGATGAAGCTCTTCCAGCTAAAGGCGAATGAGCTTGATCCTTACATGCAAGAAGTGGAATCTAAACTACTAGAGGAAACGAACTATGACTTAGAGTTGACTAGATCAATAGATTTAGCTGAGAAATCTAATCAATTACCGCTCACAAGATTCCCCAAGTATTACCCAGATTTTTCTAGTAAGAAGATCCTCGCCATGGAGTGGGTCGATGGTCTTCAGCTGGATAAATACGCGGAGAGTGATGCATCACAAGATGAGAAAAACAAGATAGCTCAAGCCCTATGGGATTTCTACGCGCATCAGATACATGCTCTTAAAGTCTTCCACGCAGATCCTCATCCTGGAAACTTTATCGTAAAAGACGGTGAATTGTGGGTGCTGGACTTTGGTTGTGTGAAGGAAGTCAGCGAAGAATTTAATGAAAAATATTTTAGGCTGATGGAGCCAGAAGTCTCTAAAGATAAAGAGAAGCTAAAGTCTGCTCTTTATGACATGACTCTTTTGTTAGAGGAGGATGATGAGGCCACAGTAGAGAAGTTGTTAGAGATTTTCCGAGAGTCTATTTCACTGTTAAATAAGCCCTACATGGCAGGAGTCTTTGATTTTGGAGATAACGGATTTTTCGAGGAACTTGCAGCCTTTGGTGAGCGCACGCGTAATGATAAAGAACTCCAAGCGATCAATTCCGCGCGTGGTAAGGCTGATGCACTTTACCTGAACAGAACATTCTTCGGAGTCTACAATCTCATGGGCATGCTGCAGGCGACGGTAGATACTTCAAAAGAAGTTGAACACAAATTCAGTAAAGTGTGCTAACAAAGATCCATGAAAATAGAGATTATTAATACCGGATCTGAGCTTCTTTTAGGTAGCACTCTTAACACACATGGAGCATGGCTAGGGCAGCAATTGTTAGGGCTTGGGCTACGTGTCCAGCGGCTCGTCACTGTGCCAGATGGCGACCCTATCAGGGATGCTTTGAAACAGAGTATCGCGACCAGTGATGCCGTTATCGTGACCGGTGGGCTAGGTCCTACGAGTGATGATGTCACACGCGAGGCCACAGCGGAGGCGCTCGGTGTAGAGCTGATAGAGGATGAGCATGCTGTGCGCTGTATCAAGGCATTTTTCGCCAATTTAGGCAGAGAAATGACCCCCTCTAACCTTAAGCAAGCCTTGCACCCCGTAGGAGCTGATGTGTTGCCAAACCCTAATGGAACAGCACCTGGAGTCTATGTTCCTCCGCGTTTGGGGGATTCTTCCTGTGCTATTTTTCTGTTGCCTGGGCCGCCTCATGAAATGCACGCCATGTATCATACTGAGGTAGCCCCACGGCTTAAAGCGCTCACAGAATTACCCGCTGGTCATGGAGTGACGAATATTAAATTTTCAGGAGTGGGCGAGAGCTCATTTCAAGACAAGTTAGATGCCGCACTGCATGAAATACCTGAGCTAGAGATTGGCTATTGCGCCAGACCAGGAGAGCTAGACCTGCGTCTGATAGGATCTGAGTCTAAAAGAAAAACCGCTGCCGATTTGGCGATAAAAACGTACCCCCAGCAATACATCAATGACGATGGACGCTCGCTAGAAGCGACTGTTGTCCATGAACTAACAGAAAAAAGTCTGAAGCTCTCCTTAGCAGAAAGCTGCACAGGAGGGATCATTTCTAGCCGCATCACGGACGTCCCCGGCTCATCCGCGGTCTTCACTCACGGTTACGTCACCTATGCAAATGAGGCGAAGGTGACGATGATCGGCGTGGATGAGAAGAGCCTGAAGACTTATGGGGCGGTGAGCAGTCCTGTAGCAAAAGAGATGGCTGAAGGTGCGCTGAATCATTCTGGAGCAGATATCACGGTCTCCGTCACTGGCACCGCAGGTCCCACCGGTGGGACAGAGGAAAAGCCAGTGGGCACGGTCTGGATAGGTTTTTCTGTTAGAAAAGGAGTAGTAGTCGAAACCTCGGCCGAAATGAAATTTTATCCAAATGGTAGAGCGGTGTTTAAGCAGCTTGCCAGTCAAGCGGTGCTCATGAAAATATTGAGAACTGTTAGAGGACTCTAGGTTTGCGGCACAGTCACTACTTTTTTATCTAAGAAATACTCAGCGAGAGCATCACGAGTGGAGGTGTCCAGCATCATTTTGTTCGCGTCTTTTGTTTGCCCTATTTTTCTAAGTGACATCATTTTCTGTCCACCAGACTGAAGGTCATAGCTATTTAACATGACGGATATCCGCTGGTCTGGTAGCAATAGTTTTTCTCCTTTTTTGATTGCTACAAATTGCTTGCCTTTCTTAATCACTGTAAGCCCTAATAGCTCACGATCAGACATTCTCGACTTAGCTGCTTCATTCATGACGATGAGCATTTCCTCCACTGTGAGCTCACACCTTGCCAGCATGTTATCATACGGAATCAGGTTCCATAGGTCTCCCATGGTGACTTTCCCAGCCTTGAGAGTGCCTCCGAAGCTTCCGTGGAAGATGGCATCCACCGTGATCTTTTGTTTCGCAGCGAGGTGATTGAACGCTGCAGCAAATAACGGAAGCGTGTTCTTGTTAGGGCCCTTGTATTCTATATCCACGAGTAGCTTTCCGACTTCTTTTTCAGTGTATTTAGTAGCGGTGTCTAGATAAGGTTGGGCATGCTGTAGCACGATAGGGTCTAGCGCGAAGCGATCATCCATCAGGTTGCTAACGATACGTTTCTTGATGAGCTTTCGAGATTCTCTATCAAAAGTCAGGTCCACTCTACCACACTGCATACCGTGATAGGCAGCCTGAGTGCAGATGACTCCACCTACTTTAAAATAGGACATATCCATGTGAGAGTGACCACCAATGTAGAAATCCACACCTTGCACTTTTCCTAGAATTTTATCCAGCGGGTTTGCATAGTCGTATCTAAATTTGAACCCCATATGACCGGTGACAATGATAGCATCTGCCTTCATGGCCTTGAGCTGATCCACACTATTCTGTAAGCACTCCACTGGGTCGAGTGGCTTCACGCCTTTGAGTAAATCTGGGCTGAGCCAGTAGGGGAGGCCTGGCGTCACTAGCCCTACGATGCCGATTTTAAAGCCATCCACCTCCTTGAGCATGAAAGGAGCCACCCTCTTTGCTAGTGGGTGATCAGCATTTCCCCAAGCACCAGGCCTGCGTCCTTTATACTCGATGTTGGCAGTGAGGATCGGCATATTGGAAAGGTTCGCAGCTTCTTCTACCGCATCAAGACCCCAATCAAATTCATGGTTGCCCAGCGTCCAAGAGTCATAGCCTAGCTTGTTGATGAGCTCGACCATCACCTTACCATTACACAGCTGGCTGACCGGTGTGCCTTGATAGAGATCGCCCACATCCACAAGGATACTAGAAGGATTCATATTTCTCCAAGCCCTGATCTGCGTAGCACATTTAGCAAACCCACCGAGGTTAGTGTTACCCTTGTAGTCAGTGCTAGGCAGGATATGTCCATGCAGGTCAGTGGTGTGAATGATGGAGATAGTTTTCACAGAAGACTGCTGAACCGCAGCCATCAGCGGTGTAAGAGGCGTCGCTAAAACCACCGCCGCAGTACTAGTCATCGTTTTAATAGCGCTTCTTCTAGTATGATTCATACTTACAAAAGACACCTAGATTCAATTCATTACAAGCGGAAAGATGTAAACTTTATTTCACTCTAATAGGTGGATTAGTGTAACCTACTTTATTGTTTAACTCTAAAAATATTTGTTTATTCTGTCTAGCTCTGCAGGCATAAACCTAGAGAATCTCCCTAATGTAGTAGCCTTGACACGCATTAGAGGAGAAAGGTAAAAGTAAGGACACATTCTGGCCATTTAGCCACTATAGAAATTTAAATAGTAGAGCTAACTCTAAAATCATAAGCCCGGTCCGGTGCTTTTTTCTTTGCTTTTTCGATTATTTCTCTCAACCTACTCATCATGTTTAAATATCCAATTCGTCTCTTATCCGTCGTCGCCTGCCTTGGCTTCGTTTCCTGCTCTATGAACAAAGTCGATATGCCCAAAGGCAACAGCAAAGGCTACTCGTCCGCGCGCCTGACCAGACTCGACCCCAACAACACCAACAAAACAACCGCCAAAGAGGATGAGGTTAATCGCATGATTAAAAGCTCTCTCGCTGCTAACTTTTCGGCCAATGGCCTTAGCTACGGACAAAGCAATGCTGGGCTCGTTGTGGCCTACATGTTGATTTACCAAGAGCCGGGTATGACTGTCAGCTCGCAGCAATACTTCGGATACAACAACGAATCTGATAAAATTAGCGATATCGCCCACATGCGCGGAGCGGTTGATAGCGGGCGCCCGGACTTCTTCCGTCAGGCTGGCATCGTCATCGACGTTATCGACAGCAAGACTAATAAGCTCGTTTATCGCTCCGTTGCCAAAGGAGACGTCGTCAAAGGAGTTAGCTCGAGCATCCGCGCTCAGCGAATCAATAAAGCAGTCTCGCAAGCCCTTGCCCCATTTTTCAGCAAGTAAGGGTTCCCAAACTAGCATATTTTAAAGCAGGAAGCCGATCGGAATTAGCCCGGTCGGCTTTTTTATTCTGAGTCTCTTCTACTATTGAAGAAGCTCATATTGAATAGTTACTATTGGTAAATCTCCACCATGAAACGCATCCTCATCCTCATCTTCTTATCTCTCATTAGCCTCTTGGGAGGCTTTGCTTATTTTAAAATGATCGTCAGGCAATATGAATCTGTATCGATCATAAAATTCACCAAATATAATCTAGATAGTGGAAAGCCAACCAGCAAGTTTTCCACCAAAGAACAAATCCAAGTGTTTAAAAATGAGCAGCTAATATCCAGAGTGATAGAGGATTTTAAACTAGATCTAAACTTTGAATGGCCTGCAAAAGACCTCAAAGAAATCATCTCAAAAAGCATAGAAATTACTCAAGAAGATGGGACGGATTTGTTATCTGTGAAAACTTTTTCATCGACCAAAGAAAGAGCTCAAAAGATCAATTTCGCACTCATCGCGACCTATCAGCTCCTCAGAGAAGAAGCATTTGAGGAGCGAAGGAAAAGGATCTTAGATGAATTTCTTGAGAAGCGTAAAAAACAAGAAGCTATAGTGGAGCAAAGGCGCAAAAAGGTGGAAGAATTATCGAAAAAAATGGGGGTTCCGTATGATCGAGAAACAAGGACAGCCACAGAGGAAGGCACTGTAATTAGAAAGACAGAAGATGAAAATCAGCGGAAAAAGACGACTGGAGCAGACATTAAAAAAGCAGAAAAAATACCCCAAGTTGCTCGATCGCCTTATTTTTCAAGTATTCACCTTCACCAGTCCGGCTGGAGTCCTCGAATCGAAAAAAGCATGATTTTGATCAGAGATAATAAATAGCTCACCAAAGCCCCAAGAAAAATTCTGTGAACTCCCGTCAACTCTGGCAGAAAACGGCAACTCACTACTCAGCCTCAGCCAGCTTCAGCTCACCTTGCATATTCACTCCATGCTTGATGTTGTAGGACATGATGGTGAACTCCTTTGCGGTTACTGCATTTAGGCTTAGCATGATGAGTAGAGTGGTGAGAGCATTCATGCTAAAAGAGTGATGTAATAACTAGTCTATATTAGACTCATTCTGGAAACATAGTAGGTGAAAAACCTATATTTTACAGGAGATATAAATTTTTTAGCAAATTATAATCGCAGGATGTGACTTTTTAATATGAAATGATCTTGTCGTGAAAGAATTATGGGAACAAGCAACGCAGACTTACAATCTACCTCTAACAATAGGTTTGATCGTTTGCTGTGCATATTGGTTAGTAAGTAGTATCGGTATTTTTGATTTCGATACTGATATTGATATTGATGTTGATTTAGATGTTGATGTGGATGTAGGTGGCGGAAGCGCAGGATTATTTAGTTCTATTCTGAGCTTCGTGAATGCATCAGAAGTCCCGCTCATGCTGATTCTTACTCTCGTCAATGTTTACATGTGGGCGATCGCTATGCTGACCAACCATGTTCTGAACCCTGAGAATATATCATGGTTAGCGTTGGTTCTCTTTGGGCTGAATTTCATCATCAGTGTGATTCTTACCAGATACACAACAAAGCCATTAGCTCCGCTATTCAAATCTCTCCAAGATGATGCTGAGAAATCACTCCCACTTGTCGGCCAGACAGGAAAGGTGAAAAGCCGCGTCATTGACCATAAATACGGTCAGGTGGAAATCCCTAGAGATAAAGATTCTCCTGCTCTCATCAACTGTAAACTCAGTGAAACTGATCAGCCAATGGTCAGAGGTGAAGATGTGCTCGTTGTGAAATACGAAGAGTCATCACAGCGCTACATCGTCAGATCTTTATCAGCTAATCATAAAGAAAAACTAACCGAGATCAAAAGTGATCTTGAAGAACAACAAACTGAAAATCTAACAAAAAACAATGAACAATATGAATAATATAATACTAAATATACCTAGTTTTAGTCCGAATCTAGCCGCGCTAGAAATTCTGACTATCATTTACTTGTGCATCGGGCTGGTGGTTGCCTTTATAATAGCGGCTGTGATCCTCACTCTTCTTTTCTATCGTAAAGTAGAAAAAGGAACAGCTATCGTCCGAACGGGATATGGAGGGACCGCAGTTTATTTTAACGGTGGCAGAATCATCCCTATACTACACCGTGCCGACCTCATCGACATTTCACTCAAGCGGGTAGAGATCGACCGGACAGGAAAAAACGGGCTGATCTGTAAGGACAACATGCGTGCAGACATCAAGGTAGCGTTCTTTGTAAGAGTTAATAATGCAGACGAAGATGTGCTCCAGGTCGCTGGTGCCATCGGTTGTGAACGTGCTTCTTCAGAAGAAGAAATCCGGCACTTGTTTGATGCTAAATTCTCCGAGGCCCTCAAGACAGTGGGTAAGCAGTTCGACTTCATCCAGCTCTACGAGCAGCGCGATCAGTTCCGTGATGAAATCCTCAAAGTCATCGGAACCGACCTCAATGGTTTCGTCCTCGATGACGCTGCTATTGATTACTTAGAGCAGACTCCGCTAGAAATGATGGACCCAGATAACATTCTCGATGCAGAAGGCATCAAGAAAATTCATAATCTAACAGCCGAGCAAGCTAAGCTCTCAAACTTTATTCAGAGAGATAAGCAGAAAGTCATCAAGCAACAAGACGTGGAAGCCCGTGAAGCGATTCTTGAACTTGAGCGTCAGCTTGCAGAAACAGAGGCTAAGCAGGCCCGTGAGGTAGAAATAGTCCAGCTCCGCGAAAAAGCAGAGACGGATAAAGTCCGCGAGGAGCAGCACCAGATCGCAGAGCGTGCTCGTATTACTTCTGAGGAAGAAATTGAAATAGCAGAAGAGAATAAGCAGCGTCAAGTGATTGTAGCTCTCCGTAATAAGGAGCGCACAGATGCAGTAGAGATCGAGCGTGTCGAGCGTGAGAGAATGCTTGAAGCGATCGAGCGTGAGCGTGTCACTGAGCTGAAGTCTATCGAGAAAGAAAAGGCTATCGAAATTGAGAAAAAGAACATCCAAGAAGTCATCAAGGATCGTGTCGCACTCGAAAAGACTGTGGTCATCGAGCAGGAGAAAATCAAGGACACCGTGGCATTCGCCGGAGCAGACCGTCATAAGCAAGTCACCGTGACAACCGCCGAAGCAGAAGCCGCTGAAATTCTCATCCGCCAGGTAAAAGAAGCTGAAGCTCACAAGGAGTCAGCTCTACTCAAAGCGGACGAAGATGCATACCAGGTCATTAAAGCCGCTGAAGCTAGCAAGACTGCTAGTGAGAAGGCTGCTGAGGAAAGAATCATCATGGCAGAAGCCAACTTGACCGCCTCTGAGAAAGATGCTGAAGGTAAGAAGATGGTCGCTGAAGCCGTTGCTAAAGAAACTGCTGCTGAAGGACTCGGCGCGGTAGAAGTAAGGCTCGCAGATGCAGCAGCCACCAAGCAACAAGGTGCTGCAGAAGCAGAGGTAGAAGCACTCAAGTATGCTGCGGAAGCCACAGGCATCGAGCAGAAAGCTGCTGCCATGAAGCTGTTCGAGGAAGCTGGTCAGGAGCACGAGGAATTCAAGCTCAACCTAGAAAAAGCAAAGATTATCGAACTCGCAGAAATCGATGTTCAGCGCCAGGTTGCAGAGCAGCAAGCCATTGTCATCGGAGAAGCGCTTAAGCACGCTAAGATCGATATCGTTGGCGGAGAAACAGAATTCTTTGACCGTATCACCAACAGCATTATCAAAGGAAAATCAGCGGATCGCCTAGTAGATAACTCACACGTCCTCACCGATGTGAAAGACACCTTCTTTAACGGCAACCCGGATTACTTCAAAGGTAAGCTCAAGGAATGGATCACCCAGTTCGGGGCTAACTCCGAGGACCTCAAAAACCTCAGCGTAACCGCGGCCCTCACTCAGCTACTACCAATGGCTAAAGGTGACGCGAAAGCACAGATCAATAGTCTGTTAGGAGCCGCAGAACGTTTCGGATTCGGTGACAAGCCGGCGAAGGACTTTCTGTAACCGCTGAATAATTTCTTACCTGCTGGGTTGATGAAACCCGGTAGGTTTGATCTTTTTGAACCACGGAAGGCACTGAATTCACGGAACCAGCACGATGGATTTTTTACCACGAATCTGCACGAATCTTCACGAATGAGTGCACGATGAAACTTAGAATAGATTACTGATGGGAATTATTTATAAAGAAGAATTATACAAAATTGTGGGGGCTTATTTTGAGGTTTATAATGAATTGGGTAATAGATTTGATGAGCCAATTTATCATGAGTCATTGATGAAAGAATTTAGCTTTCAGTCATTGCCTGCTCAGTCCGAGCCCCAAGTTGACGTATTCTATAAAGGCGAGAAACTAGTCAAATACTTCAAGCCAGACATGGTTGCATACAGTAAAATAATTGTAGAATTAAAAGCAGTCAAAGCTCTCAATGAATTCCATCGGCAACAAGTTCTGAACTAACTCAAAGCCACAGGATTTAAACTAGGGATCTTAGTGAATTTCGGTGCAGAGCATAAATTAGAATACGAAAGAATAGTTCTCTAACAATAACCCAAGACATCAAGCACACAACCCAAGCAACATTCGTGTAAATTCGTGCAGATTCGTGGTAAGCCCCGCAGGGCACAACCCAAGCAGTCCCCAAGATAAAATGTCAGAAGAAAATAACAACCAGCAACTCGAAGGCGGCGCCTATGAGGTCATTCAGGCTCGCCTTCAGAAGCAAGCCGTCGACCTCCGTGGCCGCCTTGATACTCTTAATGCCGATCGTAAAGAAATTTTCGGTGCCGTGGAGGCTGCGTTGGTCTCGAACGAGCGCGTCACCACGGAGCATAATTGCACTCCACGAGACCTGATGTCTATCGGGAATAACCGCTTCATTTTCGGCTATAACATTCAGTTTGGTCTCAAGACTACCACAGACATTAAAGACGTATTCGCTGCCTACCAATACGACCCAGAGACACACACATTCAGCCAGATTCCTATTGAGTCTGTATTAAATGATGCGGCATTCACTGAGGATTTCCAATACCTCTATAAATATTACAAACAGACCGTCTTCGCCAAAATGATGGCCATCGGTCCATACCTCTACATGGCGCTGCGTATCGGTAAGGAATTCACTGATATCAAGACCTTTAAATGGCTGATGAATGGTGACGGCACCCTCAGCTATGAAGGC
>JBLHQF010000008.1:0-27960 GCA_047624885.1 Cryomorphaceae bacterium
TTTGGAATGGTGTGCTACGGCAGACTGCGTGGATGAGGCTGCGCAGTGTGAGTTGATTTTGTTTGGTTTGAGCAATGATTTTTTCGAGCGCTGGCTTGTCATAATACTCAAGTCCGCGCCCTAAACTGTAAGTGAGGAGCTTCTCAGAAATACAGTGCAAGAAATCATCAGCCTTGTTCTTTCTTAGCACAGATTTCATCTCAGCGCCATTATTAAAGGTCTCGCCGCTGATGAGTTTACCGAAGCTGTCGATGGGTTTACCTTTCTCTGTGAGTCTCCATTCTCCGATGGCATTGTAGTTTTCGAGTGTGAATCCTAGTGGATCTAGTAGATTATGGCAGGCGGCGCACTCGGCTTTTTGGCGGTGCTGCTCTAGCTGTTTTCTGAAGCTTAGGTTCTTATGTTTTTTATCATCAGGTTCAAGCGAGGGGATGTCTCCTGGTGGTGGCGGCGGTGCGGTGCCGAGGATGTTTTCAAGGATCCATTTACCTCGTAACACTGGTGAGGTTCTGTCTGGATAGGAGGTGAGGGTGAGCACGGATATCTGAGTGAGTAGTCCACCGCGTTTTTTGTCATTGAATTTCACTTTGCGGAAATGCTCGCCAGTCACGCCTTTCACTCCATAAATTTTAGCAAGTCTGTCGTTGATGAAACTGTAATCGGCATCGATGCAGTCGAGGATACTGGCGTCACTTTCTAAAAGGTGCTTGAGGAAAAGATGGCTCTCACGAATGGCATCATTTTTGAGAGATTTATTCCATGTTGGATAGATCTTAGGATCTGGTGAAATGACATCTAGATCACGTAGCTGTAGCCATTGTCCGCCGAAGTTGCTGATGATTCTCTCGGATTTAGGATCGTCTAGCATACGATCAATCTCTTCGCTGAGAGTCTCACGTAGCTGATTACTACGCGCTTTTTTTAGCAGCATCTCATCGGGAGCAGAGGACCAGAGGAAATAGGAGAGTCGTGAGGCAAGTGCTATTTCTGTTAGAGGCGATACTGGACGGCTAGAGTCTGCTGGAGTGCTCTTGATAAAGAGAAATTTTGGCGAGCTGAGCATCGCCTGCATCCCTAGCAGGATTTGTCTCTGTAGGGCTTGTTTAGATTCATCATTAGAATCGAGAAACTGCGTGTAAGGCTGAATTTCGCTGAGATTTACGGGGCGGCGGAATGCCTTTCTGGCTAGGTTAGACCAGGACTCTAGAGCATAGGCTTCGGCGGTCTGTGAGACTAGTCTATCGGGAAGGAGAGCTTTGTGGGTGGCTGGTTTTTCAGGGCTCTTCCCATCCATGGGGCCGATTAGTTTAACTCCGAGGAGCTGCACATTTCTATCACGCTTAGATCTATCAGGGTGGCTAGGGTCCCAGAGGTCATTGACGTAGGCGATGGACAGGACTGATTTTTGAGTGAGATCTACTTTTAATTTAGTTGTCGTGTGGGCATTTCCGTGAGGGATTTCCACTTTTGCGAGAACCTTATTTTCATCTCTGATTTCAATCATCGCTTCTTCATCTCCAGCAGGGGTGGAGGATGCCATTATTTCTAACTGGTAAATCCCTGAATCTAATGACTTTGTCGGGATGTTTGCTGTGCCACCTATGAAAAAGTTTCCGTCTTTGATTTTGTCAGGTTGGTAACGTAGTTTGTCGAGGGGGTAATTTTTTACAGCCCGTGGTATATCACCTATTAAGGTGGCTTGATTCAGCGCAGTTTCTGCGGCGGTTAGATATTTCTCAATGTGGGCTGGAGAGACGGTGTGGACATCGCTGATGGTATCAAATCCATAGCCGGTGTCATCGAGCGGGAGCAGAGTTTCTACGTCGACCTTCACGCCTAAGATGTCATAGAGTGTGTTTTGGTATTCATTTCTATTTAGCCTACGTAGGGCGACTTTGCCAGGGTCAGGGTTTTCTGGGTCTGTGTAGAAAATGGTGGTGTCGATCCAGTCAGCGATGAGTGCTTTCTCGGATGCCTTCGGCTGAGCTTTATCGACTGGGGGCATGAGCTTGAGCTTAAGGTGCTCTTTGATTTTCCCCCAGCTCTCACGGTCCTGAGTCATGCTGGCGAACGAGGTGAATTTATCCAGATCTAGTGAGCCTTTGTCTTCTCCATCCATATGGCAATCATAGCAATATTGCTCCATGATGGGCTTCACATTTTTCTCAAAGGTGACGAAGTGTGTCTCGGGATCAAATTTCGGCTTGGCTTGCTCAGTGTGCTGTTTAGGATTAGATTCAGACGCTGAGCTGGCGTCAGATTCAGAGTTGGATTCAGATTCAAAGTTGGGTGTCGGATTCTTTGCCAGACCACCCACATACCAACCTAGTAACCCCAATGATATAAAGAGGCAGATGAGTAGTATCTGCTTTCCTTTCTTTTGGGATTGTTGGTGTCTTCTCATTTTCGCTTCGCTTAAGTTTTAAGTTTTAAGTTTTAAGTCTACAGTTTTAAGTTCTAAGCTACTTGGGTTGGGTGCTTGGGTTGATGCGGGCGGGACGCCCACGCTCCCGTCTACATTTCTAGCCAGGCATCCATTCCTCCTTTTATATTAACTAGCTGGGTGAATCCTAACTTAGCTAAATACGTGCAGGCGCGGGCACTTCTTACACCGCCCTTGCAGTGGATGTAGAGTGGCTTGTCTTTGGGTAGTTCAGCTGCGGCATTTTCTATCTCAGGTAGTGGGATGAGTTTACTGCTGGGGATGGAGCATACTGCGTTCTCCGCTGGCAGGCGGACATCGATGAGGATACAGTCTAGCCCTGCGTCTAGTTTTTGCTTTAGTTCTGTTACGGTTATTTCTGTCATGGTATCTGGTAGTTTCACTCCGCAGAAGTCCTCGTAGTCAATCAGCTCAGTGACGGTAGGGTTTTCGCTGCAGAGCGGGCATTGGGGGTCTTTGCGTAGATTGAAATTTCTAAAATTGGTATTGAGAGCATCGTAATGGACGAGCTTGCCGAGCGGCGGCTTGCCGGCGCCTAGCAGAAGCTTGATCGCTTCCATTGCTTGTAGTGATCCGATGATTCCCGGGAGTACTCCCAGCACACCAGCCTCAGCACAGCTGGGGACGGAGCCCGGCTCTGGCGGCTCTGGCAGCATGCAGCGGTAACAGGGACCACCTAGATGCGGCGCGAAGACGCTCATCTGTCCTTCAAACCTGAAGATGGAGCCATAAATATTAGGCTTTTTCAGGAGGAAGGCCACGTCATTTGAAAGATAGCGGGTGGGGAAATTATCCGTGCCATCGATGATGATGTCATAACCCTGCGCTATCTCTATCGCATTGCTTGAGGTGAACTTCACCGGGTAGGTGACGACGTTTATATGCGGGTTCGTCTCTAACAGGCGCGCCTTTGCCGAGTCGAGTTTAGATTTCCCTATCCAGGATTCGCCATGAATAATCTGCCGCTGGAGGTTAGAGGACTCGACCTTGTCATCATCCACTATTCCGATGGTGCCGACTCCCGCCGCAGCGAGATACAGCGCAACAGGTGAACCCAATCCGCCCGCTCCAATACAGAGAACGGATGAGCTTTTCAGCTTTTCCTGACCCGTCTGGCCTACTTCAGGCAGTGTAAAGTGCCTGGCGTAGCGTTTAGATTCTTCAGGTGATAGGGGCATGTTCTTTAGATTTAAGTTTAAAGGTTTAGGTTTAAAGATACTCAGTAAACTTCGTCCCTCTCTTCTAAAGCGCAAGCTTATTTAGTGATCGGAGGCATCTCCCGCACCTCTAGGGTTATGGATTCTACGCACCATAGCCTGCACTTCTTCAGGTGGGGCTGGTGTGAAAGCGGAGACTGTGAAGGCTACGATGAAGTTCAGTAGCATACCGATGACGCCGATTCCTTCTGGGGAAATACCAAAGAGAAGTGGTGTGCCAGTGTCGTTTAGGAACTGATAGTAGATGATGTATGCACTGGTGAAGGTGATACCTGTGACCATTCCTGCGATGCCACCTTCCTTGTTCACTCGTTTGGAGAAAATGCCCATGAGTAATGTTGGGAAGAAGGATGATGCGGCTAGTCCGAATGCAAAGGCGACCGTCTTGGCGATGAATGCAGAAGGAGGGTTGATACCGAACCAAGCGGCAATCGATAGTGCCACGAACGAGGCGATACGAGCATAGCGCACTTCTTCCTTATCGCTGAGGTTAGGTTTGATGATGTTCTTCATCAGGTCATGTGAAATAGCGGTAGAGAGAACGAGCAATAAACCAGCAGCTGTAGAAAGAGCAGCTGCGATACAACCCGCCATAAGCAGGGCAATCACCCATTTGGGTAGTCCAGCCATGTGAGGATTCGCCATAACCATGATGTCTGCGCCAAACCAGAGTTCGTTGGGATTAGTGGGGTCAGCTTTGTTAGCTAGTAGTCGCTCGCCGTGCTCACCGATACGGAGAGATTCGGGTGTCTCTATTCCTGGATAGGTAGGTTTTTTGCCAATGAATGGTGAGCTTGTCTTTTGCTCAGACTTTGCTGGTCCGTAATATTGGATTTCGCCATCTCCATTCTTATCTACCCATGCCATCTGACCAGTTTTCTCGAAGTCTTTGAACCATGTAGGTGCTTCTTTGTAGCTGGTGTTATTGAGATTATCAACGAGGTTGACCCTTGAGAAGGCACCAATTGCTGGGGCTGTTAGATAGATCACGGCGATGAATCCTAATGTCCAGCAAGCGGATTTTCGCACCGCTTTAACATCCTTCACAGTGAAGAATCTCACGATGACGTGTGGTAAGCCAGCGGTGCCACACATCAGGGCGGCAGTGATGCAGAACATATTGAGCTTGGTTAGCTTACTGGCAGTGTATTCGCTAAAGCCGATGCTCTGGTTAATGTTGTTAATCTTTTCTAGAAATGGAACGGACTCTCCACCAGCGGTGTAGTTACCGATGAGTCCTAGCTGTGGGATGAAGTTGTTGGTCAATACGATGGCGATGAAAATAGCGGGGATGGTGTAAGCGAGAGCCATTACGCAGTATTGTGCTACCTGAGTGTAGGTGATGCCTTTCATGCCGCCAAGACCAGCGTAGAAGAAAACGATGGCGGAACCAATGAGGACGCCCTTAGTAAGAGAAATTCCAAATAGCTGAGAAAATACGACTCCAACTCCATTCATCTGTCCCATGATGTAGGTCATGCAGATGAAGATGGCGCAGATCACTGCAACAGCGCGTGCGGTTTTAGAATAATATCGGTCGCCTACGAAGTCTGGGACGGTTGCTTTGCCAAATTTTCTCAAGTATGGAACCATGAGAATAGTGAGGAGAACAAATCCTCCAGTCCAGCCCATCAGATACTGTGCGCCATCGTAGCCTTTGGCTGCGATCAGTCCTGCCATTGAGATAAAGGTGGCTGCGGACATCCAGTCGGCGGCTGTAGCCATGCCATTTGCTAAAGGTGAGACTCCGCCTCCAGCTGTGTAATATTCTTTAGTGGAGGTTGCGCGTGATTTCACAGCGATGCCGATGTAGATGGCGAAGCTGATGCCGATGAAGATGAAGTTCCAAGTATCTTGATCCATTTATTTAGTTTCCTTTCCTTTTTCAGTAGATTTTTCTGAGTAGCCATGTTTCTCATCGAGTCTGCCCATGAGGACAGCGTAGGCGATGAGGATGAGTACGAAGCAGATGATGGAGCCTTGCTGAGCCATCCAGAAGCCGAGTGGCGCGGTGCCGATGGTGAATTGGTCTAGCCACTCACGGAACAGAATCCCGCAGCCGAAGCTGACGACGAACCAGATAGTGAGGAGTGAAAAGAGAATGGTAAGGCTGGATTTTCTATAGCCTCCCGTGGTTTCATTGGTTTCTTGATCGATTTCGTTTTGTTCCATAATGAGTTTTTTTTAACGTCTATTTAGCGTGTGGCTAGGCAGTATTAACAGTCAGAACATGATGCCGACAAGGGGAAAGCGCGGCAGGAAGGTTTTATTTTTAATCTTAGCTTTGACATTTGGGCGGAAATGCTCAGCATGCGGCTCACTTTTAAAAGCTCACTTTATATGCCGGTGTGGCGGAATTGGTAGACGCGTTCGATTCAAAATCGAATTCCTATGGAGTGCGGGTTCGATTCCCGCCGCCGGTATTTTTCTTGAATCCACCCATTTTTGGGCTTCTGTTTAGTTGCTATTTACTAGTGACAAATTTGTGGCGATTCTCTGATCAACGGGGTTGATTGTTTATTTTGACTATGTATAACCACTGGCAATGGACGCGATACGAGTGGATAGACTGAAGAAAACTTACGGTAAAAACGTGGTCGCGCTCGATGATGTGAGCCTGCGCGTGGCAGAAGGAGAGCTATTTTTCCTGCTCGGTGCTAGTGGCTGTGGTAAGACGACTTTACTGAGAGCTATCGCGGGTCTTGAGAAGCCAGATGATGGCAGAATTTACTTCGGAGAAAGAGATGTGACTAAGGTTCCTACGCACAAGCGTGAGGCGGCGATGATGTTTCAGTCCTACGCGCTTTGGCCGCATATGACGGTGGGTGAGAATGTGGCATTTGGCTTAGAAGAACGCGGGGTGGATGGCGATGAACTGGTAGACAGAACTCTTAAGGCTCTGGCGGGTGTTCAGCTGGAAGGCTATGAGGACAGAAGGATCGATCAGCTCTCCGGTGGTCAGCAGCAGCGAGTGGCGCTAGCGCGAGCACTAGTGGTGAGACCTAAGTGTCTGCTGCTCGATGAACCGCTCTCAAATCTAGATGCTCAACTGCGGGTGGAGATGCGCGGTGAGATCCGCAGGATCGTAAAGGAGTATGGACTCACGGCTGTCTATGTGACGCATGATCAGGAAGAGGCTCTTTCAGTGGCAGATAAGATAGCGGTGATTCATAATGGAAAAGTGGACCAAGTGGGGACTCCAGAAGAAATTTATAGAACCCCGCAGACAAAGCATGTGGCATCATTCATGGGCGAGGTGAATTTTATCAAAGGTAAGGTGGACTGGATCGTGCGAGATAATGATGAAGGCTACGTGGTGCGCGCTATTTCTGATGCAGGTGAACTTTTACAAGGCAAAGTGACTTTACCCGGGTGGAAACCTCAGGTGGGTGAAAGTGTGGTGGCGGCGATGCGGCCAGAGGTGGTAAGGTTTGATGAGAGTGGGGATGTGATCAATCAGATCCAGGGGAAGATCCTGCAGCGCGTTTACCAAGGTGCGACGATCCAGTATCTCATGAAAAGCTCGGAGGGCGTTTACCTTCAAGTGGCGGAGATGAACCCGGGGAAACTCAGGGAGCCAGGTGACTCGGTGACGATCATCGCTAAGCAACAAGACGTAGTGATTTTACAGGCATGATCAGGAAATTCGCAAGGAAGGAAGTCTATGTGATTTTGGCGCTATTATTTGTGGCGGTGACTCCATTGATCCTTCAGAAAGGGGAGCCATTTGATCCGGATGATGCTGATACGCGGTTGATCATCATGACTCCCCATAATGAGACCATTCGCAGGGAATTTGGTGAGGCATTCTCAGAGTATTGGAAAGAGAAGACTGGCGAAGTGGTCTATATGGACTGGCGGACACCGGGTGGGACGAGTGAGATACGCTTGATTCTGGATGGAGAGTTCTCCAGGGCAGATGAACGCGGGGATGAGGGCATCGGGGTGGATGTGCTGTTTGGAGGAGGGGATTATATTTTTAAGAAAATGGCATCGAAAGGCAGACTGCAGAAGCTGGATGTTTTTGAAAAACAAAAGCAATGGTTTGGCGGGGAGAAGGGCATAAGGCAGAATTTTACTGGCGAAGACTGTTATGGCCAAGACCATCAATGGGTCGGTGTGTGTCTGTCAAGATTTGGAATCTGTTATAATATGGATGGACTTAAAAGGCTCGGGCTAAAGCCTCCTGAAAGCTGGGATGATCTAGGGAATCCTAGATATTTCGGCCACATCGCTCTTGCAGACCCTACTAAGAGTGGCAGTGTGGCGAAGGCATTTGAGATGCTGGTCCAGCAGAAAATCCATAAGGAACTAGAGACGATATCTCGTGAGCCAGGGGAGAGCCATGAGCATATGATTGATCGAGCCAAGAGTCAGGGATGGACTAAGGGATTCCAGCTGATTCAGAAAATTTCCGCCAATGCGCGCTACTTTACTGATAGCGCAAGCAAGATCCCGCACGATGTGGCCCAGGGAGACGCGGTGGCAGGGATGTGTGTGGATTTCTACGGTAGAGCTTATAATGAAAAGCTGAAAAAGCCAGATGGGAGTAGCCGTTTGCAGTGGGTCACCCCGGTGGGTGGCACTAGCACGAGTGTGGATCCTGTGGCAGTCCTCAGAGGTGCTGAGCACCCTAAGCTCGCTCAGGCGTTTGTAGAATTTCTGCTCACTGAAAAAGGTCAGCTACTCTGGAATAATAAGCCAGGGACTCCTAACGGACCCAAGCATCACGCTATACGCAGATTACCAGTGAGGCCAGATCTCTACACGCCAGACCGGTTGCAGTTTTTCACAGATCCAGAAATCATGCCCTACGAGGGTGAGCCAGATTTCGTCTATAATCCAGAGCTAACAGGGGAGCTCTTTAATGCCATGCGCAACGCCATCAAGGTGATGTGTATCGATACCCATGATGAACTCACGGACGCCTGGGAGACACTGATCAAGCACTCAGATGAGAATGGGGTGATGCCGCCGATGGCGCTTCAGAACTTCAGTGAAGTGCGGCTGTTTTCCTACAAGAAAACTTACGAGTTAAAGAAGATCCTTAACGAAAGAAGCTCTAAGAAAGAAACGCTCAGGGTGCTGGATAAACTTAACCGGCTCGCCGCGATCTTCCGCCGTTCCTATGCGGACTCTCAGAAGCTAGCCAAGCAGAATAAGTAAAGATGAACAACAGACGCGCGACAATTATAACAATCCTAGTGACGGCATTCTTTGGTGTTTTCTTTCTCTATCCTGTTGTGGATATCTTGAAAGTAGCCTTCACGGGCGACGACGATAGTTTTACTTGGGATTATGTGCTCACGGTGTTTGCTAATCCGAATTATCTAGAGGGTCTGTGGAATGCGTTTTTGTTAGGGACGACGAGCACTTTGGTGACTTTCCTACTAGCCCTTCCGCTAGCTCTCGCCGCTTACCGCTGGGTATTCCCAGGGAAAAAATGGCTAACTATTTTGATCTTGGCGCCGCTGGTGCTCCCACCATTTGTAGGTGCTGTTGGGGTGAAGCATATTCTAGGAGTTCAGGGTGCGCTAAATGCAATGTTGATCGATTTCGGGATGATGGATGCCGGTGCCCCTACTGACTGGCTCGGAAAAAGTAAATTCTGGGGAGTGGTCATGATGAATGCTTTGCACCTCTATCCTATCTTATTTATGAATGTGCTGGCGGCGCTCAATAAGCTCGATCCTGCGATGGAACAAGCTGCGCAGAACCTAGGTGCGTCACCTTGGAAAAGATTTAGAAAGATCACTATGCCGCTCTGTATGCCAGGGATTTTCGCAGGTGCTGCGATCGTGTTTATCTGGTCATTCACCGAGCTCGGTGTGCCGCTGGTATTTGACTACACCCAGGTAGCGCCGGTGCAGATCTATGACGGAATTAAGGATCTCTCTGGGAATCCCACGCCTTACGCTCTGGTATCGGTCATGTTGGTGATTTCGCTGTTGGTCTTTGCGGTGAGTAAATTATTGCTCGGAAAAAATAACCTGGGGACCTCATCTCGGCCCAAGGCTAGATACACGCAGAAAACTCTCACCGGAGTACAGGGCTTGCTCGCTTCAGGGCTATTCATGTTGGTCTTCGTGATTGCCGCTGTGCCGCACTTTGGGGTGATATTTCTCTCCGTATCAGGCGACTGGTATGGCACTATTTTTCCAGAGAGTATGACCATGGCGCACTACAGCGAAGGTCTAGGTCATCCGGTGGTCGTGGGTAGTATCAAGAACAGTCTGATCTATTCTCTCGGCGCCACCTTCCTCAATGTGGTCTTAGGATTATCCATTGCTTGGGTGATTGTCAGAAGTACTATCTGGGGCAGAAATGTTGTGGATGCATTGATGATGTTACCGCTCGCGGTGCCAGGCCTAGTGCTCGCATTTGGATATCGTGCTCTCAGTGATGGGGATTTCAGCTGGCTTGTAGGAGCGAGTGGTGACCCGATGTTTCTACTGATCCTCGCCTATGCAGTGCGTAAACTACCATTCGTAGTCAGAGCGGCTGTGGCAGGTCTGCAGCAGAGTGATCCAGTGCTAGAAGAGGCCGCCATGACTCTGGGTGCCAGCCCTAAGCGTACGTTCATGCGAATAGGTCTACCACTCATAGGATCCAGCCTGGCGGCGGGTGCTATCTTAGCCTTTGCCTTCGCCATGTTAGAGGTATCAGACAGTCTCATCCTTGCTCAGCAAACCGAGCATTTTCCGATCACTAAAGCCATCTACGCGCTTCTCAGCATGCTAGGTAATGGTCACGAAGTAGCTGCTGCTCTAGGTGTCTGGGCGATGGCGTTCCTCGCCGTAGCTATTATTGGAGCCTTCGTTCTGTTAGGCAGAAAAGGTGGCGGGATGTTTAGGCTGTAGGAGAAACTAAGCGGTTGACCCGATGGCTAATGCGCGTTAGTAGTCTCTCTACAAATTATAGAAACTATTTATGGCAATCGTAGCAACAAATTTAAAAAGAGGGCAGGTCATCAAGCAAGATGGTGATACTGGAGTTATTCTGAACTTAGAGCATCGCACACCCGGTAAAGGGAATGCGCTTATCGCGGCGACAATCCGTTCGTTCCAGTCAGGTAAGACGAAGTCGATCCGCTTCGCATCATCTGATAAGGTGGATGTGATCGATACTGATCGCCAGAAATTAGAGTTTTCCTACAGTGATCCATCTGGGTACCACTTCATGGATCTCACTACTTATGAAACAATCACCATCGATACTGCTCTGCTAGAAGGCTCTACAGACTATATCAAGGAAGGCCAGGAGGTGGAGGTTCTCTTCATCGAGGGTAGCCCCGTGAGTGTGGATCTACCCGCAACAGTTGTGCTAGTGGTGACCGAGTCATCAGACGGCGTTAAGGGTGATACAGCTAACAATGCGACTAAGCCAGCGACTCTTGAGACTGGTCTAGTGGTTACTGTGCCGCTCTTCGTCAAGCCTGGTGACGAGCTAAAAGTAAACACCACAGACGGCTCATATTTGGGTAGAGCATAAAACATAAGCTTAGTGATTAGTTAGAAATTTTGTCTATCAGTTCCACAGATGTAGTCACTCAGTTTTTTGAGTATGGAAGTGCGGAGTCTCCCGTGAGGCTTCGTTGTGGTGAGTCATTGTCGCATGTCAAGATAGCTTATGAGACATGGGGCGAGCTGAATGAGGATCAATCTAACGCGATCCTCATCAATCATGCACTGTCTGGATCTCATCATGTGTTGGGCTATAATCCAGCCATCCCAGAAGTGGGAGATCTTTGGCAAGAGGAGATGCATCAGGGCTGGTGGGAAGGTCTGGTCGGTCCAGGTAAGGCGATTGATACAGATAAGTTTTTTGTCATCTGCCCTAACTACCTCGGCGGCTGTTATGGCTCCACAGGTCCTAGCTCGGTCAATCCTGATACGGGTAAGGTTTATGGCTCCACATTCCCGCACGTTTATGTGGCGGATCAGGCGGATATCCAGCTGGAGCTTATAAAGAATTTCGGGATTTCCCAGCTGTGTGCCGTGGTGGGTGCATCGGTAGGTGGTCTAGTGGCGCTGACATTTGCAACGCGTCATCCAGGGCATGTTCGCAATGTGATCTCTGTTGCTAGTGGTTATAAGACGACGGTGCTAAACCGATTGATATTATTCGAGCAGATTCTTGCGATCGAAAATGACCAGCATTTCAATGGTGGTGACTATTATGATACTGAGCATCCTGATTATGGATTAGCGCTGGCACGGATGATTTCTCACAAAACATTCGTACATCTAGATGCCATCGAGCGCCGTGCTACATCTGAGGTACACCAGGATAAGGAGACGCTCAAGTGGTATGAAGTAAAAGACCCATTCCAGAGCTACATGCTTTATCAAGGTAAGAAATTTGTGAAACGTTTCGATGCAAATACATACCTCCGTATCATCGATATGTGGTCCCGCTATGATGCGGTGAAGGAGGCCGATGCTGCTGATGACGAGGAGCTTTTCGCCGGTGCAAAGGCTAGTGATCAGAAGTATCTCGTCTTTAGTATTGATTCAGATTTCTGCTTCTTTCCAGAGGAGCAATCCTTGCTGGTGGATGCGCTGGAGAAATCTGGAGTTGATAGCATGTACATCACCGTGCATTCAGACAAGGGACATGATTCATTTCTGTTAGAGCCTGCGCTATACTCACCGCATATCAGTTTCCTTCTCAATGAAGAGGGAGTGTGAAGATGAGTTTCACTTATTTACTTACTCAGCGATGCTAGAAATAGTCTGATGAAGGTGCTAGTGACCACTCCGTATGAGAGAAATTCATTGCAGGGCAATACTGTCACTGCAATGAGGATTGTTTCTATTCTGTTAGAGTCCGACATCGATGCAGCTGTTCTGTGCAAGGATGAGAAAGCGGTGTGTGCAGATTTTCTAATCGCGCTTCACGCTAGAAAAAGTGCGCATTTCATTGATGATTTCTTAGCATTGAATTCAGCTGGGAAAGTCATCGTGTATCTAACAGGGACAGACCTCTATAGCGATATTCCAAGCGGTTGTGAGATCTGTGAGAAAAGTATGGAGCTAGCAGATGCGCTGGTGGTTTCTCAAGAAGCCTCGCTTGCCTCTGTGCCAGAGAAATTCCGCGCGAAAGCGGTGGTGGTACACAAGAGCATCCAGCTTCCTGAAATGCTGGTGGATGATGTGGCTGCTGAGTCTGATCTCTTCACGGTCATTGGGCATTTGCGTGCAGTGAAGCAGCCGTTTATGGCGGTGGAGTCGCTCCAGTTGTTAGGTGATTCTGTTAGGCTAAGATTAGCTTTGTTAGGAAAAGAGGTGGATTCAGATAGCGGCGGACTTTCTAGAAAGTGGCAGGCTCAAGACCCTAGATTCCAGTGGTTGGGAGGGCTTGAGTATTTAGAGGCACTCCACTGGATAAGACGCTCGGTGGCTACGATCAATACTAGCCTAGCAGAAGGAGGGGCGAACTCGGTTGGGGAATCGATCGTGCTAGGAGTGCCAGTCTTAGCTACTAGAGTAGAGGGGAATGTGGGGATGCTAGGCGATGACTACGCGGGATATTTCTCAGCAGAGAGTAAGCAGGAGCTAGCAGATTTGATGCTCCGAGTGATCCATGATTCTGATTTTTTAGAGAAACTCCGAGAGCAAGTGAGAGAGAGGGCAGAGAAATTTTTAAGAGAGAATGAAAAGCAAGATTTGATGAAAATCATCCAGAAAATATCATGAGAAATTTAGCATTAAATTTAGCTGCCATCCTGAGTTTTCTAGGCGTGGTGGGCTCACTAGTCATTGGGGTGATTCTGCTCGCGCAAGGAGAGTTCATCTACGGGATGTTGCTCTTTCTAGTCGGGACTCCAGTGTGTCTAGCGCTGGCAGTGGTGTTCGACTACGTGGGCGACCGCATGCGCCGCGATGTCTTAGAAGGTAGAGTGAGGGGCAAGCAGGATGTCATTGATACCCCGTGGGAGGATGATCCAAATCATGTCTAGAGTTGGTGGCTAACGGCCATGTGGAATCAGTTAAGTGCAGATAAACTTATAAGTGGCGAGCCAGAGACCTCACTAGGGAAGCGCCGTCGCTACGGTATCGAGATCACAGGCGCTGCGAAGGGTGAATAGCGCATGTCCCAAGTCAAGCTTCCTGTAAATCAGGGTGACATCATCCAGTTCAATCGTCAGGCGGGTCAAAGTGCGCCGCGATTTCTGCATTTTAAGCTTGACGTTGACAAAGGGCTCGGTCGCTTTCCAGGCGAATTCATCACTAAAAAATGACTCATTATGAACCACTTCACCTGTATCACCACAGACTGAAAACCCGAGAAGATCCCCCGAGTCATAAAGTGGTTTTACCATTTCCTTGATCTGATTCATTGTTCGAGTTTTTATTTGCTAAATACGTCTTCATTCTCTGAAGACAAAGTGTTTATACATTCGTATAGGCTCTCCTGATTGGCTTTTAATAGTACACAATTAACGTCCATTGAGCCATCATTATCCGCTTCTTTCACCCCCACTGCCACGGTTCTTTTAGTTTCCTCACTGATGATATTCATCGGCCCAGAGCTCTGGAATATATCATTGAGTGCCACAAAAGAGTGAGCAAAAAACACGGCATTGCTGGCGAGGAATTCATCATGACTATCGACTGGTTTCTCTGTATTCGGGGTCATCATTTTTATTTAAGGCTTTCTATCGATTCTTCTGCGCTCTTCATCCGTTTTAAAGCAGCGGCAGCTTCTACTTCGGATTTTTCCAAGCGTAGCGCATTATGTTCCGGTAGTCCTGCCTGACGAATCTTCTGGCAGGCGAGTTCTACATCGTAATTCACTCGGCAAAGATCAACGGTTTTTCTCTCTGTATCGTAAATAGCGTATTGGGCGCGCTTATCATCGCCTCGTGGTTGGCCTACGGAACCGACATTCACATAATACTTATGGTCCTCTTCGAGTTCAATCTTCTCGAAGTCCTTGAAGGTTTTCCTCTCCTTGGTGGTAAAATACATCGGGCGATGGGTGTGACCATAGAAGCACAGTGAGGTCTCTTGAAATTTAAAATGAAGAATAGCCTCAAAGGCATCGGTCACATAATTCCATACCTCTGGATCATGCATGCTGGCGTGAACCATCTCAAATGGCCCAACTCTGCGCAGCATCGGCAGCTTAGCTAGCCAAGAATGCTGATCCGGGCTGATTTGCGCCCGTGTCCATTCTAGTGACTCACGAGCTCTGCCATTGACCTCGGGTGGGACTTCAGCGGCCACCGTATAAGAATCATGATTTCCCATGATCACCGGACAGCCAAGTTCGCGGATGATATCTACGCACTCGCAGGGGTTGGCGTTATATCCCACCAAATCACCCAGGCAGAGGAAATGCTTCACACCACGCGCACGCGCATCCTCTAAGACACTTGTCAGTGCCTCAAGGTTTGCATGAATGTCGGAAAGGATAGCGTATTTCATTTGAAAATCATCAATGGTGGTGAAGCATCACTCAAATACCTTCACTCCATGGGAAATGAAATCGTATCGAACGTGCTGATGACATATTACCCAAAATAAGCTATCTGGAAAGATTTAAAACCTCTTTTCCTACAGGAAGTTGTCTTTGGCACTGGCGATGACTCGTGTGGTCTGGGCGGATCCTTCTGAGTGAACGGGGCCTGGAAGAGATAAGGTGCATAGAGTTAGGTAGGTGCGACTTTACTGAAGATGGTATATAGATGAGTTCAGTCACCGAGGTGAAAACACGATGTAAAATAAGCAGCGAGAGGCAATGTTTCCAGGGTGATCAAGCTAGGGAGGAAATATTCTATTACCGCTGATTTCGCAGATTTAAAACTGATTCCCAATGCGCTGAAACTACTTTTTAGCCATCAGAATACATAAATATGATGAAGGTGAGATTTTGAAGCACTAAAGAATAGCCTAAGGTAAAAAATCAGCGGTAATCTGCGTAATCAGTGGCTAGAAAGATTTTATTCTGAGATGTTTTCCTTAGCTTGATCGCCCTGGCAATGTTTCCTGGAATGAGAGTAGTAATTATATTTATTTACAGATAGAGCTTAAAATTGTTCACTTGAGCCTATATTAAACGATATCTCATCTTTCGTCATCATATGGATAGTAATTTTTTAATGATAGGAATGTTGCTTCTCGGTCTGCCTTCTGGGAAGATGTGATTCTAGCTAGACCTAAATGATGATCTAAGGTATGGTGTCGGTTAATCGTTCTAGATTTATGAAATTAACGAAGACAAACACTCTCATCCTTTTGTTGTCGCTCAGCGCGGTGGCGATGGGTGGGTTGATTTACAAACAGCATACTCCTAAAGATAGAAAGATGGCGATAGGTGAACTCTCTGGACTTAGCCCGGGTGAGAAGGCCGCCTACACGGATGTTAATGATGGAGATTTCGTAGCGAAAACGAAGCCCAAGGCGTCTGGCTGGCTGGCGCAGCATGCTGAGCCTGGGCAGACATTTCCGGGCTATCTCAAGTCTAGTGCAAATCTGCCGAACGAAACGAGAAATGTAATCTATATTATGCCCATAGGAGCTTTTACTGAGAAGTCTGCACCAGATTTGCAGATGCTGCTAGAGTATACCAAGGCTTATTACCATCCGATGGAAGTGATCATGAAGCCGACTGTCTCTGACGCTAAGGTGAAGGCACAGAGCAGAATGAACCGTGGTGCTAAACAATGGCTTACAACAGATATCTTGCGCTGGATGAAGTCTCAGCTAAATGATGATGCCTACGCAATGATCTCAGTCACTATGACCGATCTCTACCCAAATCCAGAGTGGAATTTCGTATTCGGGATGGCATCGTTTCGTCAACGCGTGGGGGTATTTAGTTTTGCGCGCTATGGAGATGTGGACAAATTAACCGTGCTTAGAAGATCGGCAAAAGTTCTCACTCACGAAACAGGGCACATGTTTGGCATCAGCCACTGCGTCTACTATCAGTGCAACATGAACGGGGCTAATCACCTTAACGAAATGGATGCCACCCCCATGAATCTCTGCCCTGTCTGCCTCAGAAAAATGCAACGGTCTGTGAAGTTCGATCTCATAGAAAGGTATCAACGACTCCACGCGTTTTATGTGAAGTATAAGCTCGATAAAGAAGCGAAATGGGTGAAGGTGCGGATGGATAAGATCAGAATGGCGAAGTGAATGGCTTTCACTTATTCATCGTTATCTATCTGCTCAAGATGGTGCTAAGAAGGATCTAAAATTCCTTAGTGTGAAGCAGGTTTATGATTTTATGGCGAAGTGGTCTGGTTCGCCCAACAGAGGCGAGTGAAGAAAAGGCTGACATTTTTTTGAAAATGTTTTTGCTATGATGGGAAAATGGTGTAAATTTTTTCTACATGAAAACTAGAAAAGTAAGATTATTTTTGGGAGCAATCGCTCTGGGATTTTTAGGTACGGCATCTGCCATCGCTGATGATAAAGAAGATACTCCAATGGCAAAAGAGATGAAGACTGTGAGCGATAGCCTCAAGTCTCTTCGTAAAATGGACAAGGCTGACCATGCAGGGGGGGCTGAGGCTGTGCGTAAGGCTCATGCTGCTATTCTCCGCTCTATGGCATACAGCCCCAGCTTGGTAAAGGACATGAAGGACGGCGAAGAGAAGGTTATTGCTCTTGCTGATTCACGTAGATTAATGGGGCTTACTTATGCCATTCTCTGTGAAATGGAAATAGCTTACATCAAGAAGGATGATAAACTCATCGGTGAACTGGCTAAGAAGTGGAAAGGTCTTAAGAAGGAAGGCCACAAGAAATACACAGACGATTAATAGTTAGTGTACTAATTTTTTTATAATGGCAGGCTTCGTCGATAAGATGAAGCCTGCTTTTTTATGGGTGATAACTAGCCTGTTTTTGTGTTAGATTCTCTTTCGGTCTAGTAATGAGGCTTTTAGTGGATCCGATGCGGATAGGTGCGCTATGCCGATAGCTAGCGCGTCTGCGGCATCGTGAGGTGGGGTTTCTGATAGCCCCAATAATGCGCGGATCATGAAGGCGACTTGTGCCTTGTCCGCGTTGCCATTTCCTACGACGGCTTTCTTTACCTTCTTAGGGGCGTATTCGTAAATGGCTAGTCCTTGTTCAGCGGCGGCTATCATGGAAGCTGCTCTGGCGGCTCCCATGGAAATGGCAGTCCTTATAGACTGCACGAAGATGATGGCCTCTACCGCGACTTCATCCGGCTCATACTGAGTGATGAGATTAGTTAGTCCCGTCTTGACCGCAGCGAGTGCGCCAGACTGGGGGATTTTAGCCGGGATGGAGATGACCCCGTAGTCGATGACTATCTGTTTGTGCTGATCTCCCTCCAGCACAGCGTAGCCGGTGTTTCTAACAGCAGGGTCTATCGCTAGGATTCTCAAAGTTATTTATTTGCGACGGCGTTTAGGTGCTGGGCGCTTCTTCTTTTTGAATGACTTGCCGGGGTTTTCATCGAGGATGGCGGTGTACTTGTAGTCGAATCCTTCCAGCTTTTTACGCTCGATCTTCTGCTTTACAAAGACTTCCACGGAGAGCGCGTAGTCTAGCTCGTCCGCTGTGAGGATGGTGAAGGCATCGCCCTCAGACTCTGCTCTGCCTGTTCTGCCGATGCGGTGCACGTAGTCCTCAGCATTTTCAGGGACGCGATAGTTGATGACGTGTGAGACGCTTGAAATGTCAATTCCGCGTGCGGCTACATCAGTCGCTACGAGGATGTTGTAAGTGTTGTCTTTAAATCCAGCGAGAGCCTTCATGCGGTCGGTCTGGCTGATGTCTGAGTGCATGGCGGTGACTCGTGCATCACTCTTCTGATTGAGCATGGAACAGATGGTGTCTGCTTCCTTTTTTGTGCGGGTGAAGATCATCAGTGACTGGTGATCTGTGCCCTTGATAAGCGCAAGTAGCAGGTCATCTCGCTGATCCATGGAGACAGGATAGAATGCGTGTTTGATGGTAGATGCTACCTCCGCGCGTGCGATCTCGATAGAGGCTGGATCTGATAGACAGAAATCTGCAAAGCCACGGATAGCTGCTGGCATGGTGGCTGAGAAGAACAGTGTCTGGCGAAGGCTGCCGTTGTGAAATCTTTGTACAGCACCATCTTTCATTTCCTTTTGCTCGGACGGCATATTCCATGGGCAGAGGTTGACTATTTTTCTTACGACAGGGAGGAATCCCATGTCTAGCATGCGGTCCACTTCATCGAGGATGAGAATTTTTATTTCTCTGAATTTCATGGTGCCACGGAAAAAGTGATCAACCAGTCTGCCGGGGGTAGCGACGACGATGTCTGCATTCTTTAGCTGATCTAGCTGAGCTCCGTAGCCGACTCCTCCGTAAAGTAGTGCGACGGTCATACCAGTGTGCTTGCCGTATGCTTCAAATTGTTCTGCCACTTGGTGTGCGAGTTCACGGGTGGGCTCTAGCACGAGGATCTGTGGTTTGCCTTGCTTAGTGATCTTACTGAGTGATGGAAGTGCGAATGCCGCAGTCTTACCAGTTCCTGTCTGTGAGGCTCCTACGAGATCACGCCCTTCCAGGATGAGCGGTATCGCTTGCGCCTGGATAGGGGTAGGTTTTTCGTAGCCAGCCTCAGTGACCGCTTTAAGGATAGGCTCGGAAAGTCCTAGTTCAGTAAATAACATGTGGTGGTGGTAGTCGGGAAATGCAGAATTTAAAAGGAAAAACGCAAGAATCCCTAAAAATCCGTAGTGACTGATTTTTAGGGGCTTGAGATTTGAGTGTGGCTTCGCAAAATAAAGGAAATTTTCTTTATTTTTCCACCATCATCCGCATGGGAATCATGCTGGAGTAGTTGAACCCTTGGGCCTTGAAAAACTTCTGTGAGTCCGCGCTGATCTTGTCGGTGAGCAGGGTGATGCGGATGAATTTCTTGTCATTGGCGAACTTCCGCACATGTGATAACATTTTACTGCCATAGCCCTGATCTCTGTGAGTGGGGTGGATGATGAAATCTTCTAACAGGATGACCATGCCACCAACTGCGGTGGAGATGGTGAATAGTAAGTTCACCATGCCGATGATGCAGTGGTCATTTCTTAGGATGAAAATCCTACCGCGATTTGGAGCCTCAAGAATGAGTCTTATCCCATTTTCTTGGTTGTTACGGATCGGGGTGAAGTCACCCTGGGTTTCTAATAGCTCCATCACAAGCTCGGTGATCTCTTCGAGATCCTCGATGGTTGCGGTCTCGATGCGAGGTTTGTCGCTAGTTGATGGTTGTTCTGACATAATGTGAAAATTTCTACCACTCGATGGCGATTGCTGCCCAGGTAAGCCCAGCACCGAAGCCTACGAGCACGATGTTGTCACCGCGCTCGAATTTACCTTCACGGTGAGCTTCATCGAGTGCGATGGCTACAGCTGCGGCGGAGGTGTTACCGTATTTGTGGAGGTTGACGAAGACTTTTTCATTCGGAATGGTGAGGCGGTCTGCGATGGCATCGATGATGCGGAGATTGGCCTGATGCGGGATGACGAGTTTGATGTTATCTGCGCTTAGACCAGCTTCCTCGATGACGGCTTCTGCGGATCGCTTCATGGCATTTACGGCGTGCTTGAAGACCTCTTTGCCCTGCATGGCGAGTGACGCGAGTTTTTGGTCCGCGTTTTCTTTGGTGGTAGGGCAGGCGGATCCACCACCCGGGATGTTGAGAATGGAAGCTTTAGATCCATCGGTCCCGATCTCAGTAGCGAGGATGCGCCCAGTGTTTTCTGAGCCTCTGGTGAGGACTGCTGCGCCGGCTCCATCGCCAAATAGGACGCAGGTATTTCTGTCTGACCAGTTCGTAAATGAGGAAAGTTTCTCAGCACCGATGATGAGTGCGTTTTTAAATGCGCCATCTGAGATCATGCGCTGGGCTATCTCCATGGCATAGAGGAATCCTGAGCAAGCTGCCGAGACGTCAAATGCCAATGCGGAGGTGGCTCCGAGATTATGCTGTACGTAGCAGGCTGTAGCTGGGGTGAGTGTGTCTGGCGTGATGGTGCCCACGATGATGAGGTCTATATCTGCGGCATCTATCCCAGCATTTTCCAGGGCATTTTTAGCAGCAGCGGTGGCTAGATCAGAAGTGTTCTCACCTTCAGCCGCGATGCGCCTCTCTCTGATCCCCGTGCGGCTGGTGATCCACTCTTCAGTGGTCTCAACGATGCTTTCGAGATCCTTGTTGGTCATGATTCTCTCAGGGAGATAGCTGCCGGTTCCTGCGATGGCTACGGGTATCTTAGACGTATTTGCGCTCATTAATGGTGATTATTAGCTGGTCATACCGAGCTGGTCAATAGTTTCCATGCTGCGGTTGCTTTAAATGTGGGCCAAGTTTAGCCGAAATATACGAAAAATGCTAAGAAAGGGTGGTCATTTAGCGTAAGATGTCTAACAGTTACAAAATAACACTTTGCCTTTTCAAGAAAAGGGGTAAGTTTTTCCACACCAAGTTTAGATAGAGGTAAGTTTTTATGAACGGCACAGATTACACCATTTCACTAGAGATCCAGCATCGGATTAGATTTACGCGGGACGCATTTGAGGGCGGCAACAGGATGCTCGCAGGATTATTGCAGACTGACCAGACAGGCGGAAGCAGAGTCGCCAAAGTACTAGTTTTCTTAGAACAGGCAGTGGCAGTTGCATTCCCGCAGCTCGTTGTGCAGATTGAAGAATATTTTTCTAACAGCCCGGGATTTGATTTCCGTGGAGTGCGCGTGGATGTGGGTGCAGAGGAGTGCAAGCGCAACGAAAAAGTGCTCCGTAGAGTCTGGGATGGCATCGAGCAGGAAAAGGTGGATCGGCATTCCTATGTGCTCGTTATCGGTGGCGGGGCGTTTCTCGATGTGGTAGGATTTGGCGCAGCCACCGCGCATCGTGGTGTGAGGCTAGTGAGATTTCCCACTACCACACTCTCGCAGGATGACAGCGGGGTGGGGGTGAAAAATGGGATCAATGCTTTTGGTAAGAAAAACTGGATAGGCTCATTTGCGGTTCCGTATGCAGTGGTAAACGACTTCTCATTTCTCCATACGCAGCCGGAAGATATCCGCAGGGACGGGCTAGTGGAGGCGGTGAAAGTAGCGCTCGTGCGTGATGGCGCATTCTTTAACTGGCTAGAAGATAATGCTAAATTTCTCTATGAACTAAAGCCCGCTGTGCTGGAAGAAGCGGTAGAGAGATCTGCCATCCTCCATGCTGAGCACATCGCGCTCGGGGGAGACCCCTTTGAGACAGGTAGCAGTAGGCCGTTAGATTTTGGACATTGGTCCGCGCACAAGCTGGAGCAAATCACAGATTTCGCACTCAGTCATGCTGAGGCGGTGAGCGTAGGGATTGCGCTAGATACAGTTTATTCTTGGCGCACGGGAAGGATTTCTGAGCAAGCCGCGCATAGGGTGTTAGATATTTTATTAAATCTAGGGTTACCACTTTATGATGAAGCATTCGAACTCAGAGCTGCCGATGGCAAGCGAGAGGTCATCGCAGGTCTAGAGGAATTCCGCGAGCATTTAGGTGGAGAACTTACTGTGCTATTACTCAGCGATATAGGTAAAGGCGAAGACGTGCACCAGCTCGATGAAAGTCTGCTCGATCTATGTATCGAATACAATGCAGCTTATAAAAGTGCTAGTGCTTCGGTAGGATTTTAGTCGTTAGTGTTTCATCTTTTATAAAATAGAGTGAGTTATTTGTTACTCCGAGATCAATATAGCAGTTGATCTGAAATGAGATTATACCCGCAAATAGTGTCGTTAAAGTTGTCATTTTAGTAACTAATTTGGGCTCTCCGTCAGATGTGCATGATGATAAATTAACGATCCAGAATACCTATGAGAGTGAAACCTATATTCCATAAGCCACAGCGATCTATTAGCTATCAGAGGTTATTAGGCCCAAATTTCTTTAAAATTGAATTGCATCGTGGGAGGCGTAACTGACTTAATTACAACAAAAAGTTGGCTTAGTAGTCTAATGAATATCATGCGTATCCGACGGAGAGCCCTAATTTGACAGAGTTATATTCTGGACATGAGAAGGGGTAGCTCCTAGATATGTGAGCAATATAATTAATTATGAAACTATTAATAAAATCAATACTGCTATTAGCCGCTACTGCCTTGTTCTCAAGTGCGGCGGACTTTCGCATCTGGACATCTCTGAAGGGCGCCTCAATAGAGGCTCAAATCCTCAAGTTTAAGGACGGCACCGCTTACCTCACTACCAAGGAGCCAAAGGAAATACAGATCAAGGTGAGCGATCTCAGCCTAGCTGACCGTCAATACCTCATCGAGTTCGAGCAAGCGGACAAGGATCTACTCCTCAAAGGGGAGCCGGCTGTTCCAGAAAAAGCTTGGAGGAAACCTAAGGATTTCATCAAGAAGCTCGAAGAGACATTGTCTTTGGACGGTTCAGAAGACGGCTTTGAACTCTATGAAACTAAGCACTACTTGTTTGCAGCTTCTAAAGGGATCAATCCGCAAGGTCTCGCGGAAACAGCAGAAGCTTGTTGGCATGGGATGGCATTTCAGCACCTAGAGTTCATCGAGAACTGGGGTACCACACGTAAGCTCATTATTGTCCCTAAAGACCCAGAAGTTTATAAAGCAGTTGGTAAATTTGAGGAAGAACGACTAATCGCAGCTGAACAGCATGATAGAGCTCGTGATGTGGCTGCGCTATGGTCAAGACTAGGCGTAGGTAGCATTGGAGTGAGTGACGCGCTCATGACGAAATACAACCTTAAGGATCGCGGCATGGCATTCCACACGAAAGACAGGAAAGATTTCCGTAAAGAGTGGCACTCATTCCAGACTCATGTGATCTGTTCAGACCTCCTCAGCGAGCAGCTAGGAGGCGTTTCATCTATCAGTGGAAGCGGCTACTTTGCGCTCTCCAGAGGTCATGCTTATTATAAAGAGATTCAACTCACAAAAAAGACGATGACGCATCTAATCTCTAAAAATTCCGGTGGTGATATAGGCTCTAAAAAAGGATTTAATGATGGCACGGCATGGGCAAAGTTACTTAGTAAGGAAGTCAAAAAGGGTAAAGTCATTCCTAAACTTCAGCAGACACTGAACCTAAAGTCTGCTGCGGATCTAGATCCTGAGAAACTGGTCACTATGTATGCTCTCTCATACTACTTGCAGAGCACGCAGCCTAGAATAGCTGCCTATGCTAAACTATGTAGACGGATCAATACCTCAGACCAGGTGCCAGCAGCATCTGAGTTGGTGAAGTTCTTTGGCTTTGAAACTATCGAGGCATTCGAGAAGGACTGGGTAGAATTCATTAAGTCTAGAGACTTTAAGTAAACACTAAAAATTATCATTATGAAACCAATCAAATACATCACGATGCTCATGCTCGGAATGGGGCTTAGTATCTCTTCGCTAAGTGCGAAGGAGGTGATAGATTATCGCGACTTTAAGAACGCTGCCGGTAAAGTCATCAAGGCTGTGCTAGTGGATAAAACAGACACTAAAGCCGTCTTCTTACTTCGAAATGGCAAACGTAGCAGTGTGGATATTTCCGCTCTCAGTGCAGATGACCAGAAATACGTGAAGGGGTGGAATAAAGCGAAAGCTTATTTCCTCACTAAGTGCCGTGGTCTTTCTATAGGAGCACTACTCACGCTGCGTGGCTATGAGGCTATCCCAGTTAAATTCCAAGGGAATTCCTTTATTGTGGAAGCTAAAATCAATGGGAAACCAGCGAAATTCATCGTAGATACAGGGGCAGGAACATCACTATTCCACACAGCTTCAGCTGCTCGTACTGGTTGTAAGTTAGGGCCATTTGAGCATAAAGTGTATGGGGTCTCAGGCGAGGTGCCAGCAGCACTCGCTCAGGTGGATGAACTACAGATAGGTGAGTCTATCTTCAAGGATAGACAGATTATGGCGACTGACTTGGGGGCAAATATGCCAAAGGGATACAAGCAGACAGATGATGGCCTTTTCGGTGCAGAAATGCTAGCAGAACTCGATGCCGTGATCTCTTATCAAGAGAGAAAGCTATTCTTACGTCCTGATAAATCTGATAGCGCTACGGTTAAGACTACTGGTGATGCCGCTGCAGATGCTGATGCGCTTACATTTAGAATTTTCAAATCTAAATCTGGCAAAACTTACCGAGGAAACATTACTAAGAAGACAGCCACAGTCATCACAGTGAACACTCAAAAAGGTAAAAAAGTTCAGCTGCCTATTTCTCAACTATCCGTAGACGATAAAGAGTATGCTACAAAATGGACCCCAGATGGTGCTCTATTCCTGCAGCATTGTCGAAGCTTGAAAATTCAAGAATTGCTAGAGCTAAGAGCCTACCAGAGCTTCAAATACGAGCGTAAGGGAAACCATATTTTCGTCGATGGAACGCTCAACGATAACAAAGTAACGTGGATGATCGATACCGGTGCTGATAGCTCATTGCTACACCTAGGTGCCGCGCATAAGAACAACGTAGATGTCGGTCCTATGGATGAAAAGGTCTATGGGGTGGGTGGAGAAGCACCAGCCGCAGGTTGCACAGTTGAAACGATCTCACTGGGCGATGCTGTCTTCAAAAAACGCCGTATCCTCGCTACGAATTTAGATCGTTTCGAGCAAGGCCTCACTTACGCGGGACTCTTCGGAGCCGACTTCATGCGCGAGTGTAATGCCGTCATCACTTATCGCGAACAGCGCATGTTCATGAGACAAGAGAAGTAGAAAAATCACCTCTATAAAATTGATAACCTGAATCTGAAAAATGTCGGATTCAGGTTTTTTATGACCAGTCGAGAACGATCTTCCCTGACTCACCAGAGAGCATGGTCTGAAAGCCTTTCTCAAAGTCTGTGTAGTGAAATTTATGCGTGATGACGGAGCTAATATCCATTCCAGCACGGATCATTGAGGTCATTTTGTACCAAGTCTCATACATTTCTCTCCCGTAGATGCCTTTTAGAACGAGCCCTTTGAAGATCACCTTATCCCAGTCGATAGCAACATTATCTGGGAAAATGCCGAGGAGAGATACTTTCGCACCATTCGAGGTGTTCTGAAGAATGTCATTTAGCCCGCCTGGGTGGCCAGACATTTCCAGCGCGACGTCAAATCCTTCATTCATTTTGAGTTCTTTTTTGACATCAGTTAGAGATTCTTTGGCTACGTTGACCGTGCGCGTAGCGCCTAGCTTCTCAGCGAGAGCTAGTCGGTAAGGATTCACATCAGTGACGACGACGTGACGTGCACCAGCGAATTTAGCAACGGCAGCCGCCATGCATCCGATAGGACCAGCACCTGTGATGAGCACATCCTCAGCCACTAGATCCCATGAGAGCGCGGTGTGGACTGCATTACCAAGCGGGTCAAAGGTGGAGATGACATCCTCTGGGATAGATGGGTCTACCTTGTAGGCATTGACAGCTGGGATGGATAGATACTCTGCAAATGCCCCGGTGCGGTTCACTCCCACGCCTTTGGTATTTGGACAGAGGTGGCGGCGTCCTGCGAGACAGTTACGGCAATGTCCACAGACAATGTGACCTTCACCAGAGACTAGCTCACCGATCTCAAAGTCAGTGACACCTGCGCCCACAGCTGCGATTTCTCCGCAGAACTCATGGCCCACAGTCATCGGGACAGGGATGGTTTTCTGTGCCCACTTGTCCCATTTGTAAATGTGTAAATCGGTACCACATATTGAGGTTTTCTTTATTTTGATCATGACGTCCATTGGCCCCATTTCTGGTTCCGGGACGTCTTCTAGCCAGAGACCTTCCTCGGCCTTAGATTTTACAAGTGCTTTCATATTGTTAGGTAGTTCTTTAAATAAAAAAATAGGAGCGACAAATCATGTCGCTCCTACTGAGAATAGTTCTATTTTAGATAGAGTAAATGACTACTTTGAAACTTCCTTGAATTTCTTCATCACTGTCCCAGAATCATGGGCTCTGGCGATTTCTTTTCCGTCTTTGTCTATCAGGACGTAAGTAGGCACTGCGTTTGTCTTGATGTCCTTAACCATCGTTTTCTTGATGTCTGTCATCAAGATAGTAGGCCATGGGAAAGACTCTTTCTTTGCCCAACCCACAGCTTTAGCCAGATCTTTGTCCACACTGACCTGGACGAGCTCTAGATTATCTAGTTTAGCGATCTTGCTGTTATACTTTTCCACTAACTGTGGAACAGATCTACGGCAAGGTGGTCACCAGCTAGCAGTGAAGTAAACGATGTAGTAATCAGGGTTACCTGCGATCTTACCAGCGGCGTATTTTTTGCCGTCGAACTTCTGGACTACAGGCGCGATGCTTTTAGCCACTTTGGAAGTAGCCACTGTAGTAGAGTCATCAGCTCCCTTAGGAGCGTCCTCTTTTTTGTCTTGTCCACAGGCGACCATCGTAAACGAGGCGGCGAGTAGAGCGAATAATTTATATTTCATATCAGCTATAGTTTGCGGCGGATCTGGAGCCTTGGCAAATAGAAAGTTATGCTTGCAGGGAAAGGCGAACTCAGATTGACCATATGATTTGGATCTGAGAGGTATTTTGATCGCTTTTAAATTTCCAGCATTTATGTAAAAGATATATGAGTAATGATCCATTACACGGAATCACCCTAGAGCGTATGCTCAATGAATTGGTCGATGAATATGGCTGGGATGACTTGTCGTTCCGAATCCGAGTCAACTGCTTTAGCCGAGATCCTAGCATTAAGTCTAGTTTGAAATTTCTCAGGAAGACATTCTGGGCGCGTGCGAAGGTGGAGGATTTATACAGGTTCCACATCGGTGTTGAGCCTAAAGAGCCCAAAGAACTTAAGACGCCTAAAAAGGATAAGTAGTTATTTGAGCATTTCAATTTCCTTAAACATTACCCACCCTTCAGAATTGGACTAATGTCTAGCTCATCCGACCTATCGGTTGGGCGAACTTGGACTTTTGTTTAAGGCTTATAGTTGTGTGTAAACTTAGCATTCATGCGCCGATAGTGTTGGGTACAGAGATTTTTTCGGCATTTTCATTGTGCATTTTGCATGGTTGGACGAGTTCTTACCATAGGCAGTATCTTGCCTGAAGATTCGAAATGTTCAATTACCTCAGCGACAACCTGATTCAATTCTTTAAAAACGGACAGAGGTTCATCTCCGTGAATCCCAGTAATTAAATCAGGGCATTTGCCTATATAGCATTGATCTTCATCTGACCATTCAACCCACATGTGATATTTGTCTATAGTCTTCATTATTTAGTTCTTTCTATTGCAATCTTAACTTCTTGTTCTTGATAACGCTTAGCATCCGCACCATCTTT
>JBLHQF010000009.1:0-27901 GCA_047624885.1 Cryomorphaceae bacterium
TGATTTTCCGCCAGCTCCAGTGCCTACCGCGCTGGGTGGTAGCAAGTCCCAACCCAGAGCACGGTTGCCCACACATGATTTCAATATTAGGACTGGTGCGTCAATCACGTGACCCAGATAATTCCCAATGCCTATTTCTGGGCCAAACTTGCCACTACCATTCCCATTTTCAGCGGTTAACCAATCATTGTATCTTAATTTCCCCATACAGAAAAAGGTATTGCGAACATCCTTCCGCACGTTCCAGGCACTTCCATCATCCACAAGGTATGGGTATTTTTCTGCAGCGATTCCCTTCAGTGTGCCTGCTTTCCCAAAGCCAAGCATATTGGATTGACCCATCATAATAAAAACCTGCACCGGCTTGCTCATGTCGGCCTCTTTACCATCTGGATCGGGGAGGACGTCGGGTACTTCCTTGACCGCCGATTTTGTTTTGACGACTTCTTTCTCCACCGGAGCCTTTCCTTCTGCTTTGACGAACTCGATGTCCTCAGCTGATAAGATGGATTTGTTGAACGTCATCGCTCGTCCATTTGTTTTAGTCACTACGACGTTCCCCGTGGCTTCATCGTATGATTTCAGGGTAGCTTCAAAGGTCTTGCTGCCGTCGGCACTGGTCCATTTGCGCCCATCAGCAGTGGGGTGGAGCAAGCCCATAGCGAGAATTAAGTAGAGTAAGTTTGTTTTTTTCATGTATTTTAATTGGTTGATTAATTTTCGTATGAATTGGTTATATAGGCAAGACATTCAGTCTCAGTTTAAAGAGTTCTTATAAGTATACGAATAAAACTGCAATAAGTTACACCTAACAAGCATTAATTTTAGGATCCACCTATGAATTCATTTTCTAAGCATACACTCTATAGCTATACTAGAATGCGTCAAGAAACAATGGAACTCCAACAGGCCAGGGCGATCAAGCTAGGGAAAACATCTCAAAATAAACTTTTTCTAGCCGCTGATTACGTAGATTCCCGCTGATTTTTACCTTAGCCTATTCTTTAGCGCTTCAAAATCTCATCTTCATCATATTTATGTATTCTGATTACTAAAAAGCAGTTTCATCGCATTGGAAATCAGTTTTAAATCTGTGGTAATAGAATATTTCCTCCCTAGCTTGATCGTCTTGTCCAAGATGCAAAGCGTTTTCATAGCGGCTAGATTCTTGGTGCTTTGTCCTATGGATGGGCTTTGTTTGCCATGGGCCGGGTTATGTTTCAGCCTATCAGGTCTGTGTGTTATTGATTCTTGCGGAGTTGTTCTAGTCGGGAGAGTGGTTTTTTTTTATCTGTTGTTGGTTTCTTGGTGGTCTCAGTTTTAGGCTTCGCTTTCGCTGGGACTTTCACTTTAGCTGGCGGGTTGACTCTGAGGGTACCACCTTGGGCTAGGGTTTGGGTGATTTTTTGGCCGTTTATGGTAATTACTGCGCGGCAGAAGAGGTTACCGTGTTTGCCTTTTCTGGCGGTGGCAGGGACTTTGACCGGGATCGCGATCTGTTTTGTGGTGTGGGTGATCTCTACTGGCTGGGCGGTGATGCCATCTGGAAGACCATGAAGGGTGAGCTTGGCTTTTCCTGAGAATTTCTGCAGTTGCTGGATGTCACAGATGAACGCGGTGTCCACGCCTTGCTCGGTGGCGGCGAGGGCGAGCTTGCCGGTCATGAGCGGCTTGGCTACATCGATGGTGATGATATTAGAGGAAATATGAACTGGTCCAGGATACAGTCCGGTTTTCTCGAGGAAGGTGGCGCGGATACAGAAGTCCCATTTGCCGAGTTTGGCATTGGAGTCTGCGGCTAAGTTTAGCGTGCCGGTGACCTTTCCTTTTGGGATGGTGAGGCTGGCTGAGGCGCCAATCCCACTGGGCTTCCATGGCACGCGAATAGTGACTGGCTCATCAAATCCTGTCGCTCGATGAATCTTTATACCGAGCGGTAAGATGCCGCTCTGATTGATCGCTATCTTTGGCTGAATGAGTTCGACTTTCGCGAGGACAGGAGGGGTGACTTGGATAGGGATGAGATCATCTGTGGTGGTGTGGTAGATGCGGTTGTTATCGCCAGACACTTGGGTGGTGGTGGAGCTGATGCTAGAGGTAAGTTTTTTATCTAGGGTGCGGATTTTAAGCGGGTAGAGACCGTGGCTTAGAGGGGCGCCTTTCTCTGCTTCCAGGTAGAGTAGCACCTTGGTGTCCTTGTCGATCATGCGGACTTTCCTTAGCTTGATGCCCTTGGGCAGTTTGCCGGTGATGAGCTCAATATCTTCTTTGGTGATGGCTTTACTGACGTTGGCTTGATAGGTGACGCGGTTACCTTGTGGGATATTGAATGCCTTCCATTTCTGGGTGTCTTGCACTCTATCATCTACGAGCGATGCTGAGATACTAGGCGGCTGGAGGGTGAGTTCGATACGGTAGTGATGATGCGCTGAGCCCCGCTTGAGCCTATCCTGCATGATGACCCAGTAGTCGCCATCGGCGGGGATGGTGTGGTCTAGTTTACTGTCCGGGTGGTATTGAGCTTGGTCATCATTTGCTGCGATGTATTTACCTTTGGCAGCGTGAATCTGGATCAGTGAGTCTAGTGGTGAACCTAACCCGCGGGCGAAGACCTTGAGGCGGATTTTCTGTCCTTTCATCGCATGAAATCTAAACCAGTCTCGATCATTATCCTGCTGGATAGTACCGTGAAATGCGATGGGTGCTGAGGGCGTGGTGGCTTGTGATTGGTGCTTCCAGTTTTCGTTCGGTTCCTTTTCTGTTAGATAGCTGTAGTCAGTGACGCGGATCTGATAGGGTGTGTGCGAGCTGAGTTTTCCTGAGGTGATAATGAGCGTCTGGAGTGCAGCTTGATCTTTGAATATTTGCTGCTGAGTAAGCGCAGGCTTATCTAACAGTATGCTGGTGAAGGTGGTGGCTTTGCCACGCTGAGCGCCAAGTGGCGAGACGCTTAGTGGTCTGGGGAAGTCTCCCACGTGGAGATGATAGATGCGGCTGGCGTCACCCTCGTAGGATGAGTCACGGATGAGAATGTAATAGTCTGCTTCTTTAGGGGCGGTGAACGAGAGATGTGGGTCTTGGCGTAGAATAGTGGAGTCATCGCATGATGCTAGCTCTGAGCCATTAACATCTGTGATGGCTATGAAAGGGTCAAAAAATGCTTTACCCAGACGCATGGCTGCTACTTCGATGGTGATGGTCTGGTTCTTCTTGAGGTGGAGTTTGTAGTAGTCCACATCTTCCTTGAGGGTGACACCTGTTAGAGTGCGGTTATTCTCGATAGGCTGTGCTTCTGCTGTTGAGTTGTTAGATTCTTTTTTCTCCTTGATGATTGGGTACTGCCCTACCCAGAACGTTTCGAGATGAGTGGTGCCATCGGTGCAGGCGATGCGGATCTTGTGCTCACCGAGTGGGGCGTCTGCTGCAATGGTGAGCGGGATGGTGATGTGCTTGGGGTTGATTACTGTAGGCCTCCCAGCGGTGATGCCTTGTTGGTAAGTGATGATGGAGTGGGCGTGCTGGAGGCGGTCGCCCCTGCAGGTGAGTTCTAGCTTGGTTCCTCGCTGTCCGCCTCTGGGAGAAATATCGCTGAGTAGTGGTTCGTGCGCTGATAGGCAGGAGATGAGTGCCAGCAGAATGACTGGTAGTTTACCTATCATGTTAGATGATGATGTCTTTGATTACATTTCCGCCATCGACGATCTCGATAGGGCGGCCACCTGGTGACATGAGTTCTTTATCCGCATTGATGCCTAGCTGGTGGTAGATGGTCTTGGCGAAGTCTTCGACTCCTACTTTGTTGTCTTCAGGCTCACCGCCGAGTGCGTCTGACTGACCGTAGATGAGTCCTTTTTTAATCCCACCACCTGCGAGCATGGTGGAGAATACGCGTGGCCAATGGTCTCTGCCACCGTCTTTATTAATCTTAGGTGTGCGGCCAAACTCAGAAGTGAGAATGACCATGGTGGAGTCTAACAGACCGCGCTGTTCGAGATCCTTGATGAGCATGGCGACTGCTTTATCGACTGGTGGGAGTCCTTTTTCGATGCCGGCCTTAATGTTAGCGTGATGGTCCCAGCTTCCGGTGGTGAGTGAGACGAAGCGCACTCCAGACTCTACGAGTCGGCGTGCGAGGATCATTCGCTGACCGGCTTGGGTGTTGCCGTATTGGTCACGGAGTTTTTGTGGTTCCTTGGTGATGTCAAATGCCTCACGCGCTTTCTGAGATGAGATGAGCTTGTAGGCGTGCTGATAGAATGCGTCCATCGAGTCTAGCGCGTCTGAGTTCTCCAGACTGCGGAAGTGGTGGTCGACTGTATTGAGCAGGGATTTCCTGCGGTTGAATCTTTCTTCGCTGACTCCTTTTGGTAAGTTGAGATCACGCACTTTGAAGTCTTTTCTCGCCGGGTCTGAGCCTAGCGCGAAGGGTCCGTTTGATGAGGAAAGGTAGCCAGAGTTAGCAAATTCATTCGGCACAGTAGGCACGCAGACGTAGGGTGGCAGGTTATGCTGAGGGCCAAATTCATGCGAGATCACCGAGCCGATGGAGGGGAACTCTAACGCAGGGTTAGGCCGGTAGCCGGTGAACATGTTATGGGTGCCGCGCTCGTGCGCTGCCTCGCCATGAGACATGGACCGGATGACGGTCATCTTGTCGGCAATGGCTGCCATTTCCTTCATGTGCTGCCCGAAGCGGTAGCCAGTGAGCTTAGTCTTGATGGTGCCGAATGGGCCGCGGTAGTCTGATGGTGCGAAGGGCTTGGGGTCAAACGACTCATGCTGTGCGAGTCCGCCGGGAAGGAAGATCTGGATCACTGCCTTGCAAGGACCAGTGGTATTCTTATAAATTTTCTGAGCGCCCTGAGCCTGCATTTTTAGGAAGGCCGGGAGCGTCAGCCCTAAGCCGCCGAGCAGCCCTACGTTGAGAAATTCTCTCCGTGAATGGTTTCTAAATGAGCGTGAATCATCTGCGAGTGGGTTTCCTGAGCATGAATGGGACATCATTTTATTTTATGACTGCGGGTTGCTAAATCTGGGCTAAAAATATACGTGGTAACTATAACTACGCTAGTTCTATAGATACGTTACGAACAGAATAAAATTTCAGGTTATTTTGTGATCTAAAACCGTTCACTCTCTGGGGTTCTTACTTGCCTTGTCGGCGGATATGGCTAGATTCCGCGTTAGATATGACTATTTGGGAAGCGATCATCGTGGGTATTGTGCAGGGGTTGGCAGAATTTTTGCCCATTTCATCCTCGGGACACATTGTTCTTGCGCAAATGCTGTTAGGGATTGAGGAGAGTAGTTTATCATTTGAGATCGTGCTTCATTTAGGGACACTATTGAGTGTGCTGATATACTTCCGCGCTAGTTTATGGAAGTTATGCCAATCGCTCTGGACGAAAGAGATGAGTGAGGAACGCATGATGATCGTCTGGCTTGGTGTGGCCACTGTTCCGGCTGTGATCGCGTATAAATTATTTAGTGATTATTTTAAGGCGGCATATGATAAGCCTGTTCTAGTGAGTGGGCTATTGTTACTTACCGCAGCTTTATTGTTCGTTCCGAAGATTGTTAAACATAAGACAGCTAGTATCGGTATGAAAAGTTCTCTATGGATGGGACTCGGTCAAGCGCTGGCTATTCTACCTGGAATTTCACGCAGTGGCTCAACTATCGCAGCTGGTCTGGTGAGTGGTGTGAAGGCTGAGAAGGCGGCAGAGTTCTCTTTTCTTATGTCCATTCCTGCGATTGCTGGAGGCTTTGTTTTGAACTTAAAGGACGAGTCAGAGAGACTAGGTAGTTGGGGGAAGGCTCTAGAATCTTGCTCTTCTGATGCCTATATTTGGGGAGCAGTTGCTTCTGCTATCGTTGGACTACTAGCTATTTTTATCGCCATGAAAGTAGTGAAGAAAGGTAAATTAGAATATTTTTCTTACTACCTGATAACAGTAAGTATCGCGGGTATGATTTATTTTACCATGAATCCAGTGTAGGGTTCGTTCATGGAAAATAATGAACAACGTTTACACTGTCGGAAATAGTGCTGGTCTAGGATTTCTTAAGAAAATGAACGTCACTGACGAGGGCGTGCTTCTGAGCTCTGGGATCTAGTAGATCATCTATCAGAGAGTTTAGCTTATTCCCACATGGAAGAGCTGGAGGTTATTACAGCCTAGGCATCGCCGCACACGGATGTAGTCTTTCCCAGCTAACAGACCTGTCGGGGTTCCTACTTTGTAATGCTCTAACATCAAGCCTTCAGTGTGGCCCCATTCATACTCTTCTTTCCCACAAATCAAACAAGCCAAATGTTCTGAACTGTCATCAACAATTATTTCAACAACATTCAGACTTTTAGGACTCGGCACTTCACTAGATTCTGGTACGTTAATTTTATTCATAGCCAACCACTATAGAGAAAGGTTGATCATCAGAAAAGTAAATAGTTATCTAAATATAATCCGCCGGGATTCCTTGCTGGGTAGTAATGGGGCCTGTATTTTAAGTTTGTGAAGAAATTTAACGACTAAAACAGAAATGTAGAGTTTGATTTCTCATAGAACCTTTATCATACACTATTCTAAAACCCTTATCATACACTATTCTAAAACCCTTATCATTTATGAAAAAATCACTACTTTCATTAAGCTTCCTCGCCTCAATTGCCATCTTTTCTACCGCGGCTGATATGCCAAACATCGTGATCCTGTTTTCCGATGATGCGGGCTATGCCGACTTAGGGTTCCAGCCAGGCTGTGTGGAGGAAATGAAAAAACTTACCCCTAATATCGATACCATTGCGAGGGACGGAGTTCGCCTTAGTAATGGCTACATGTCTGCTAGTGTATGCTCTCCATCAAGAGCTGGGCTGATGACAGGTCGCTACCAACAGAGATTTGGTTACGACAATAACTTACCTCCCGGTCACGACGGCGGGCTCCCACTCACGGAAACGTTCGGTTCCAAGAGGCTCCAGGCCCTTGGTTATAAGACGGCACTTATTGGTAAATGGCACCTCGGCTACCCCGCTGATATGCATCCTAACAAGCGTGGGTTTGACTGGTTCTATGGCTTGCTCCAAGGTGCACGTAAATACTTTCCTGTTGATGGTCCGAGCCCTCACCAAGTCATTTTAGATAATACCAAGCCGACTAAAGAAGGGGGATACTTGACCGATCGTTTCGGTGATGCTGCTTGTGAATTTATCACCGATAATAAGGAAAAACCGTTCTTCCTCTTTGTCTCCTTCACCGCACCACATGGACCGAACCAGCCTAAGGGAAGCGATGCCAAGCGCACTGCTCATATTGAGGATGAAAAACGCGCTAGCTATGCTGGCCTCATCGTCTCACTCGATGACAATGTCGGAAAAGTATTAGCTCATCTGAAAAAAGAAGGACTTGATGATAACACCCTGGTCATCTTCACCAATGACAACGGCGGGCAGACTAGGACAGGCGCAAATAACTCGCCACTCTCAGGCAAAAAAGGCGGCTTGTTAGAGGGCGGCATCCGTGTGCCGTGGGCGATGCGTTGGCCAGGAAAAATCAAACCAGGAACCGTCATCGATGACCCAATCATTTCACTGGATATTCTACCCACCGTGCTAGAACTATCTGGTGCGGTAGCTAAGCCAGGATGGGAGCTCGATGGCACCAGTTTTCTAGACAGAGTCACTGGTAAGGTAGATCGCCTTGCCGAGCGACCGCTCTACTGGAGACAGCACGGATCAGAAGGCGACCGTGCAATGCGCGAAGGAAAATGGAAGGTTCATCACGGCCGTAGCGGTGGATCTGACCCAAAATTATATGATCTCAGCAAAGATCTTAGTGAGCAAACCGACCTCTCGGCCAAGTACCCAGACACCCTAAAAGCCATGGTCACCAAGCTAGACACATGGGAATCCCAACTCATGGAACCCCTCTGGGCACAGAGTAAGAAGGGGAAGAGAAGGGGAAGGAAATAGAAAGGCCTCAAGTAAGAACCTGAGGCCATTTAATAGAATCTAACTAGATTGGTAACAGATTATTTAGCAAAGAAATCTAGCACCAATACTTTATCTAGAGAGGGTAGAAGTAGTTTCACGAATGCTTGATGATCTGCATGTGGTCCGTAGATATCGAGTCCCATTTGGTCTTTAAAAGTAACGACAAAACAGTGAGTGAACCCTTCATTCTTATTCTCCTTACTGACATTGGTTCCCCACTCGTAGCCAGTGATGGTCTTTATTTTCTTTGGCAATTCGCCGAATGCTTTTTCTATTGCCGCGATCTGCTCCACAGTGGCTGTGTCCTTGAACTTAAACATCACCACGTGGCGTAACGGAGCAGCTTTTGCGGCTTTAGCAGGATGATGATGCTTATGCCCTTCAGGCCCATCATGATGATCAGCGTGGAGAGACAGAGAGAGCGATAGCGAGACTAGAAGTAGATTGAGGATTTTCATAACAATCACTTATTATCAGCGACTACGCTTAGTGACAATTTCTTTCTTAGTTTTTAGGCTTTGCTTCAGCCTTCCAGTAGCTTTCACCGACTCGTTCCAAGAGATCCTTTGCGCTGGTTTTTGATCCTGTCCAGCCCCTCTCAGCCACGATTTGTAGTCGCTTAGCTGGTCGTCCGTATTCCGGGAACCCGGGTCCCGTGCCGAAGAGTAGTCCCTCTTCTGCCTTTTCTTCTGTCGCCCATGAGCACACTTGCCCGCCCAATACCTTGCCCCGATATTCTTCTGGGTTAAATTTTTTCCAGTAGGCAAAAGGCTGAGGGCTGCGACCGGCACCAAACATGTACGGCGACCAACGCGCAATGATCTCCGGAGTGGTCATGTAGAGCTTATCCGCCACATAAAGGGGCGTCCAAGAAGTGTTGAGCACTTTGTATCCAGCGTTAAAATAATCGGAGGGCATTTTGCCTTTAAATTTTATATCGAAGGGGCAGACGATGATGTCTTTGTGAATCGTTGGTTCAAGCGTTGGGGAGAAACCTTCCCACACAAGCATCTGCCGATTCTTACTTTTGATCACTCCGTGCATACGGTTGATGAAGTAGTGGAAAAGTTGATTGCCATTCTCGAGCTTCTCTTTCTTCATCCTAGCAACGCAGTCCGCACATTTGGTGCCGTGATAGTGAACTTCGTCTGCTCCTAGATGCCAATAGGCTCCTGGCATCATCTCCATGGCCTCGGTGAAAAGTTTCTCTAGAGTCTGATAGGTCAGCTCCTTACCAATGCAAAGCTTGCCGCCACCTCCAGCGCAGCCTAATGAAGGGATGCCCTGAATCAATGCTCGAGCATGTCCGGGCACATCGATTTCAGGCACGATCATGACATGATATCGTCGTGAGACTTCCATGAGCTTTGCTATCTCTGCTGGGGTGAAATGGCGGTCTTTGGTTGGTAGATTAGGGAAGGCAACGCTGGGCAAGGTATAGCTTTCATGATCGCTGAAGTGAATCTGATAGCGATTCAGCTTATAGGAGGCCATGCGCTTGATTGTTTTAATATGAAATTCGATCGAGTGAAAGTTTCTAGCATTGTCGATCATCAGTCCCCTATATGGAAACTTAGGGTGATCAGAAATAGTAAGGTGCGGAACCGCTAGCTCCGGTCCGGCTTGCAGGATTTGCAGCAGCGTGCGGGTTCCCCAGAATAGACCCTGGCTGGTTGCGGCAGAAATGGATACCTCTGAATCGATCTTGAGTTGGTAAGTCTCAGGGCCTAATTTCTGATCCGTCACTGGTTCGATTTTGAGTTTAATAATACTACCTGCCGTCTTGGTATCAGGCTTTCCGTGGGTGGCGATGAACCCCATAGCTGATAGATCTTGCACGCAGGTTTCTGCTAGTTCTCCAAGTGTGCCATCGTGACTCAGGAATAGCTGCTTGTTAGGCGTGAATGAACCTTTCCTGACCTCCACCTCCTGAGGGTAGGGCACTAGCGGCATGGGAAGGGTTCTGTTCTCAGCAGATGCTAAAGAACTAAAGACGGTGAAAATGATAATAGGGATGTTTTTCAAGAAGGTTTGTGTCGTCATAGATTGTGGGCCGGAGGCATCGTGGTTGTTAACTTTTCTTCATCAGTGTAGTTTTAAGAGAACGAAAGTATAGGTGAAATACACTCTCTCTGAAAACCATTATTATCAAAAAAAAACTGCTGTATGAAATACCCTCTTTTTAACGAATTATTTTTCCTCTTTCCCTCGACACAACTGCCACCTAGTCTCGCGCCATGATCATACGTTCTTTCATTCTTATCACTCTGCTAACCTCGCTAGCAAAATCCCAAACTACGACTCCGATTCCTAGGCTTGATACCAAGGGAGACGTTTACAAAACCGAGGGTATTAATGATCCACTCATTTACGGGACCACGGTAGGTGCAAAGAAGATGATCATGCTCTACACTGATTTTCAGGACGTAAAGTCAAAGGATGATAGCAAGGAGGCTGGAGAAAAAATTCTCGGTAAAGGACGCTTTCTAGAGATTTTCCACAAGCAATCATACGGCAAGCTCCAGATCTCCATAGACCATGTCCAAGGTTGGCGGCATCTGCCCAAAAACCAAAAGGCGTATCATGCTAGAACTACCGAAGCGCACCGGGATATGTTCATCGATGTGTTAGCGCTCTATCCTAAAGTCGACTTCAACAAGTATGACTACATTGTTGCCAAGATGCCGGGTCGCGGAAACTTCGCTTTCGGCGAGCGGGACGATCTCGCCATCCCTTACAAAACGGGCAAAATCAATCTTGTTGTGAATATAGGCAGCAATAACCCTATTGTCTTGGCTCATGAGGTCGCTCACCTGATGGGGCTTCCGGATCTCTACACAATTGGTGATCTTGAGCCTAAGAACCCAGTGGGCGCCTGGGATATCATGTCCATTGCTCACAATGCCACCGGATTCATAGGCTGGCACCGCCACAAACTTGGATGGTTAGCGTCAACCCGAAAGACTTACCTAACAGAAGGACAGCACTCGATTGATCTGTCTCCGCTCGATTCCAAGTCCGGCGTATCGATGATCGTCATCCCGGTAGATAACCCGAAACATCCTAGCAAGGTCTTCGCTATTGAGATCGGGCAGCCTCCCGAGGCGAAGAAGGGTAAAGAGCAGTGGCCCGTTGGGGTTCTGATCTACAGCGTCGATGCGACCATCGCCACTGGAAAAAACCCGGTAGTGATTTATCCTAAGGAAGACCGCAAAGCAGGAGCTCTCTTCCATCCTGGCGAGGCCTTTGAAGACAAAGCGGCTCCCTTCAGCTTAAAGGTGGTCAAGAAAACCCTCAACGGCACCTATCAGCTGGAGATTAAAGTTAAGTAGTAATTCTACTCGTAGCTAAGAGTCCATTTCACTTCCGTATTCTCCGCGGTGGAGAGGGTTGCGCGGCTTAGGCCAGCGACTGGGTGGGCAGAGAGTTCTGCCTTAGCTCCATTCGCTTCCAGCTTGATTGCCTTAGCACCGTTGTTCGCCACAACGATCACGAAAGGCTCGCCGCCGATGACACTCGCGGTGCCGGTCAGAGTGCGTGATTTTGCATTCCAAGTTACGTCCTTCAGCTCCATCCACCCCTGAAGAACGTGCCTGTTCGTGCTGATAACCTGTGGATTATCCTGAGCCTTACGTACTGAAATCATGGAGCAGTGGTCAGGCTCAAGTTCACGGGTAATACGGGCAGTACCTGCGAGTTTTCCCAAGTAGGTATCCGACCAGAATTCGTAAGCATGGTAGCTTGCTTTGGGGTCAAGACCGATCGCGTTGTCGACACGATCGCCACTGATCGCTGTTGAGACTGCTGCCTTTTTACCCGAGGTGTTGTAAAAGGCAATTTGATGCCAGTCGGGGGTCAGCTCCAAGTCATAGACCTGTGGATCTGTGACGCCAGTAAAGGCATCGAGTGGGCGTGCGGTTTTCGGTTCTTTATAGTGCGGATAGATCCGGGAAAAATCGTGGGTGATCTGCGGGGTGAACATGGAAAAGGAAGTCGCTAGATCAACCCTGCCGCTTGAGAGGTAGGTCATGGTGAGTAGCGATTGGCGAATTCCCTGTGAGCATCCATGCACAGCTTTGGTGTCTGCGTAGTAGTTGAACACAGTGCGGTTCTTATACCAGCGCAGCCCACTGATAGAGACCATGGCGGGAACGTATTCGTTAGAGTCCGCCCAGGTGCGTTGGGTGTCGACTATTCCCGCGGTGATATCCAGGCAAGGTCTAGACGACTCGCCAAGGTTACGCTCGTCAATGAGACCGTCTTTGCCAAATGCCTCACGCAGTAGAGAGAACGAGCGGCGGTAGGCGCTATTGGTGGTGGCGTGGCGGTCATCGAAGCCACCTTCGGGGCGCCAAGCGGTAGCGGGGTAATCTACCTTCACTCCTTGGATGCCGTCCTTATGGAGCTTACTCCATACCTTGACAAAGTGCTTGGAAAATTCCTTATCGGTGTAGTCAAAGGACACATAGGGCTGGTGGTGGCGATGCTTGTTACGGCTCTTGCGTTTACCAGGCTTCTGGGGAGTGACCCTATCTACCTCGGAGCCGTCATTGAAGAGCATGTACTGTGGGTATTTTCTAACAAAATCATCTGACGGCATACCGAGCTGCATGTAGATGTAGGGGATGCCGTTGTTGGCTCTCATCTCCTTGCTCCACTTAGCAACGGTTTCGTAGGGTTCAACGAGGTGTTTGAATTTTTGCATGTGAGCATCATCCCACCATCCTTGCTCGGTGTCGTTGTGGTATTTATCCGGCTCAAGGCGGAGGGAAACTTTGGTGTATTTGGTGAGACCTGACTTGTTCGCGTGTGCGAGTTCCTCGATCAGCTTGGCGGAGTTATTGACGTTTGGCAGTTTGCTGATGTTGCCCACACTCCAGCCGCAGAGCACGGGGAAGTCATAGACGTTGGGTGAGGCATTGTTGGCCACGCGCATTGCCAAACCATATCGCTCCAGCGCCTCGAAAGGCTCTTTAGTGTGGACATCGATGTAGAATGTATCTCCCGGCATATAGGTTTCTTCCTCATCGACGAGTCGACCAAACGGGTCATGGGCGTAGAAGGATGGTTTGCCATTGCTCAACATGGCGAACTTTCCGAAGTCCTCATTACCGAGCCCTCCCCAGACCGCGGTGCGGCGTTTCCCGTCGACCAGCCCAGTGAACATCAGGCTGTTGGCGCTTCTGCGATCGAGCCCGGGAGTGACAAGAGTCTTTTTCGCGCCAGCGGATCCATTCAGCGTCATCGCCTTTTTGATTTCCTTACCTCCGAAGAAGCTGCCACCTGCCAGCGGAGTGCTCTCGTGTAATCTATAGCTAATGAAACTCGGCAGAGAGAGACCGAACCCACACACCAGAGCTGGGTTGTCTTCATAGAGGGCGTATGTGTAAATCCGTTTTGGGTCGGCCCTACCGTATTTACCGTACACGCCGAGCTCATCAAACTCAGTCACTTCAATCAGCACACGCTTCCCTTTGCCCAGCAAATCACTGACGTCCTCGGATGAGATATTCACTACTTTGCCCTGAATATTGCGAGGCAACCCGAAACGTGACCCCGAGAGCAGCTCCTCCTTGGTCTTGGCGTCATGGATCGAGAACTTACCGTCTTTCTCAAAGGAGACGGAAATGATGCCGTTATTCAGACGATTATTCTCATAAGTGACGGCTGCTAACAAGCTGTTTAGGGCAAGTAGGCTTATCATAAATGCCACTATTACGAGAGATGTTTTGTGCTGGGTGAGTGCTTTCGTTTTCATGGCGAAACTTTCCGAAATTTGGATGCCCATGTAAACTATAATTCTGACATTACTGTCTTATACATTTCGGGCGGACTAAGCGCCTCATTCCTTGATTGGCGATGTGTGAAAATATCTGGAGGAAATGACGTGATAGAGCGATTAGACCGCAGCTAGGTGAAATGCTGCTCCGAAGATGATCAACTGTAGACCTCCCAGGGCTAAGTATTTATTATAGATTTTACCTGGTGCGTTATTCATCACACCTTTAGCTATAGGTATGGCTAACACTAGATAGGCGAGAGGGTAAACGGTCAAATGGGAATCATTGCTCAGCCAGAATATGCTTAGCACTGCTGGCAGGAGTATCTCTAACAGAATTAGCTGTTTCGCTCTCATCTCACCGAAGAGAACTGCCATCGTGCGCTTGTTGTTGCCTTCATCCTCTTTGCGGTCGCGCAGGTTGTTGATAGAAATTAAGACAGCAGAGAGGAGTCCCGCTTGTAGGCCTAGTAGAGCAGCCTCCCACCGCCACTCTCCTAGCTGCACAAACACTGATCCCGCCACCGCGACTAGTCCAAAGAATAGTACCACGAAAATCTCTCCTAGTCCCTTGTAGGCCAACGGCCATGGTCCGCCAGTGTAGCCGTAGCAGAGGTAGAGCGAGGGAATCCCAATAGCTACGATCGTCCAGCCGCGTGCCTGAAATAATAAGTATCCGAAAACCGCAGCGATCAGCAAACAGATAATAGCGGCACTATACACCGCACTGCGAGAGAGCGCACCACTAGCTGTAGCACGCATTGGTCCTAGCCGTTTTTCTGTGTCTGCGCCTTTATCGGAGTCGATGGCATCGTTAAAAAAATTGGTCCCCACCTGGATCCACACCGCACCCATTAAAGTGTAAAATGCTAGCCATCCATGGAATTCACCAGACAGATACCAAGCCAGCACACAGCCGAGCCAGACGGGCACGATGGCTGCGGGTAAGGTCTTAGGCCGCGCTGCTAGGATGTAGGGAAATAGATTCATCTTGAAGAGATTACTGGCTAGAATTAAAACCTAATAGATTTTCTTCGTCCTGTCGCATTTGCCAAATATACTTATTAACTATCATCATGTCAGGGTGGATTTTTATCTTCAACTTTTCAAAAGTATTACTAAACCTATCCTAGGGAAGATAATGTGTCAATATTTTGAAAGGATGGTGGCTTGCAGATTAGGCTAATAACGCTTCGAACACTACCACAGATAGAACATCAGTAATTGGTTCTTCATAGATTAGCAATTGTCAACTATCCCGACCATTTGTTGAGTGGTTTCGTAGTCAATTAACGCTAAATTTACCTTTATCTGTGCATCCTTCCAGATACTGTTTACTCCTCGTTTTTTCTGGTATGTGTTGATTACTTGTTCGCTTAGCTGATTTGAAATGATTTCTCGAAGACCGTTATCGATCTGAATGAACTCATAAACACCTGATCGGCCTTTGTATCCAGAGCCCTTACAGTAGTGACACCCTTTATTTTTATAGCTGATACCAAAAGAGGATTCAAATTCCGATGAAATACAGTGCGGGCAAAGTTTTTTAACAAGCCGTTGAGAAATAATTAATTTTAAAGTCGTAGCAACTAGATATGGAGCAACTCCCATATCAATGAGCCTCTGCGGGACTGTTGAGGCTGAATTAGTATGAAGCGTACTGAGGACTAGGTGACCTGTTAGGGCGGCTCTTACCGCAATCGACGCTGTGTCAGCATCTCTAATTTCACCCACGAGGATGACATCCGGATCGTGTCTCAACGCGGATCTCAGAGCTAACTTAAATGACGTTTTTTGATGATCTATAGAGACTTGGGTAATCCCTGGTAACTCATACTCCACAGGGTCTTCTAATGAGATAATCGAGAGATGATCTCTTTCTTTAATTTTTTTCAGGAATGTATAGAGAGTAGTAGATTTACCGCTACTTGTCGGTCCAGTGACTAGGGTGAGTCCTTGTGTCATGTTTAATGACCCGTCGATTATTACTGTAGATTCTTCGCTAAAGCCTAATGCTTGATAATTATTTGGCAGTTTAAGAGCTCCAATTAATCTGAGAGTTATTTTTCCTCCATATTTTGTAGGGATAGAGGCGACACGCATATCTATCAACCTATTATGGTTGGGTGAATGGTATGAAAATTTACCATCTTGTGGCAGTCTTCGCTCGCTAATTTTAAGGTCTGCGAGAACTTTAATCCTTGATACTAACTTATGATGATCATCTGTAGGGGATTCGAGACGTTGCTCCATCATTCCATCTACGCGAATTCTACATTTACTAATATCATCACCCGGCTCAAGATGGATATCAGAGGCTTGAGAAAGAGGCTCTCCGTCAGATACGCATGATATTTATTAGACTGCTAAGCCAACTTTTTGTTGTAATTAAGTCAGTTATGTCTCCCACTATGCAATTCGCTTTTAAATAAATTTTGGCCTAATAAACTTTGATAGCTAATAGATCGCTGTGGCATATGGAATAGTGGTTTCACACTCATAGGTATTCTGGATCGTTAATTTATCGTCATGCACATCTGACGGAGAGCCATTTTTTCTACGGGCTATAAGAATTTAAGTAATTCCCAATATCGCTCTGGCCTGGAAACCAGCTTTGGACTATCAAAAGAGTTAGAAAAAAATAATTTTCTTCAATGGTCATTATCCTATGATCAATCTGCTAGTGGATGGTATTCAAACGCAGAATTTATAAGACAATATGAGGTAAAAGAAAATCACTTTTTAGATTTCAAGTTGGGAGCAGGCGTTAATCACAATTATTATAATAGTAGTGGATTTAGTGATGTCTATGGATCGATGCACTATACATTATCAGCAATTGAGAATATTTCGATCACTCCTTTCATGAAGGCCTCTTTGATTAATAGAGATAATGTGACTAGGCTAACGTGCGGGATCTCATTAGAAATGAATTTTTAAATGAGATGTTTTTTTTAAAAGAGTCTATGGATTTAGACAGGTAAGAGCTATGCTCAAAATTTCTATAAGCTCTATAAAACCACGAGATTATTCCCTATTAAACGATTTTGTAAGTTTTGGCTAAATTCACTCCATCCCTAACTCCAGCTGAGGTTGGGACTGTGGTTCTGGGTCTGCTAGTTTGATGCCTATGCCGAGGAGGCGCACAGATTTTTGTCCTCCTCTGCGCCAGCCTTCTAGGAGAAGTTCTCTGGCGAGTTCGATGCTTGGTTTATCGCCCGCCCGCTCGATGGTGGTCTGGGTGAAGTCTGCGAATTTGATTTTGACGACGGTCGCTTTGATGGTCCTGTCTCGGTAGCGTTTCTGGTGGGATTCCCTAACCGAATCTAACATTTCGGCTAGATCAGGGAACAGGTTTTGTACGCGGTTTATGTCTTCACCGAAGGTGGTCTCTTTGCTGATGGACTTTCTGATTCGGCTGGTCTGGACTTCTCTGATGTCTATTCCTCGGCAGAGGTCGTAGAGTTCCAGACCCCACTTGCCGTGGTTTTTTGCCATGTTTAGTCTATCGACTAATTGCATGTCGCCGCAGGTGTCGATGCCGGCAGAGGTAAGTTTTTGCTGCATCTTTTTTCCCACTCCCCAGAGCTTTGCTACGGGTAATTTTTTCATGAATGCGGGGATCTCTTCTGAGGTGATCTGGTGCTGGCCGTTTGGCTTTTGCCAGTCTGATGCAATTTTTGCGATGAGTTTGTTCGATGAAATCCCTGCGCTGGCGGTGAGCTTAGTTTCCTCGTAGATCTGGGCGCGGATCTCTCTGGCGATAGATGCGGGATCAGTCTTCCAATGGCTAACGTCTAGATAGGCTTCGTCTAGTGAGAGCGGCTCGATGAGCTCGGTAAATCTGCCAAAGATAGCGCGTATCTTCGAGGAGGCTTGCTTGTAGAGATCAAATCTAACAGGAACGATGATGAGCTGGGGGCAGAGCTCGAGTGCCTTGAATCCTGGCATGGCTGAGCGACAGCCAAATTCCCGCGCCTCGTAGCTAGCAGTGCAGAGAACTCCTCTTCTTCCACCACCTCCTACGGCGATGGGTTTTCCCTTTAGGGCAGGGTTCTCACGCTGCTCGATGGCGGCGTAGAAGCAGTCCATATCGACATGGATGATCTTGCGCTCTGCTTGCTGTGAGTTTTCAACTTCCACTAGTTTAAGACGTTTCTATCATCTAAAGTCTAACAGGATTTTACCACTGCGGTTTCCCTCGGTGGCGTGGGTGATGGCTTGGATGATGTTTTCTGGTTTGTAGGTGGTATCGATAGCTTGATTTAGTTTTCCTTCTGCCACCCAGTTTGCGAGACGCTGGTAAGCGGCATCTACGGTGGAGCGGTCATTTTCTTCTATCCACTTAGTGACCCAGAGGCCGTGGAGCTGGATGCGTTTGAAGATGAGGAACTTGTTTGGCACCTTGAGGCTGCGCATGGACATGGCGCCAAAGGTGACGTGCTGCCCCTGCTCTGCGATGGCGTCCATGAGGCGGAGCGCGCTGTCACCGCCTACGGCATTACAGGCTAGTTTAGGTAAGTTTTCACCGCAGATCTCTCTGACTTTAGCGACGGTAGATTCATCGTCTAACAGAACATGATCTGCTCCTAGAGCCAGGAGCTCGGGGATGAGTTCTTCTCTTCTGACGAGATTAATGGTCTTGATGCCTAGTATTTTGGCGATCTGGATGACGCACTGCCCTACTCCGGAGTTAGCGGCATTTTGGATGATGTAGTCGCCGGCTGTTAGGTTCACATAATTTTCTAACAGGCAGAGCGCGGTGGGTGGATTTACCTTTAGCATGGCTGCCTGTTCAGCGGGTATGGCTGGTATGATAATGACTTCTTCACCATCGCAGATGACCTCGCTCTGCCAGGTGCCTACGCGGGTGATAAAGATGACTTGGTCGCCTACGGTAACGTTCTTGGATGAAGACTCAGTGACTACGCCAGAGGACTCTACACCAGGGACGGCGGGTAGCTCTGGGCGGATGCCGTAGTTGCCCTGGATGTAGTTGAGGTCAGCGGGATTGATCGGTGAGAACTGGATATTTACTCGGACTTTACCAGATTTTAGCGGAGTGGGGGTGAGTTTTTCTTCGGTCTCGTAGGTGAGGACATCGACTGGTGCGCCGAACTTGTGGAATCTAACAGATTGGTGTTTCATGGTGTTTATAATTTTTCTTATGTGCTTATGGGTAGAGGCCGCGCTGGCTTTTGACATCGGCTACTTCTTTGATGCCTAATGATAGTGCGGCGACTCTGTTTGGCAACTGATTGTGTTCAGCAAATGAGATGACTTTATCGAAGGCAGTGGCGAGCATGGTGTCTAGCTTGGCGATGACTTCTTGCTCACTCCACTGGAAGCGCTGGAGATTCTGCACCCACTCGAAGTAGGAGACGGTGACTCCGCCAGCATTGCAGAGGATGTCTGGGATGAGGAAGATGTCGCCACGCTTCTCGATGATGGCATCGGCATTCGGGGTGGTGGGTCCGTTGGCTCCTTCGGCTAGGACTTTGCATTTCAGGTCGGTGGCATTTTTCTCTGTAATGACCCGTTCTAGTGCAGCAGGAATGAGGACGCTACACTCTAATAGAAGCATTTCATCAGGGTCGATGGGTGATGAACCAGGGAAGCCTTTGACTCCGCCGGTATCTTTCACGTAGGCCATGAGGTCATCTACATAGATGCCGTCTGGTGTGTGGATGGCGCCGGTGATGTCTGAGACGCCGATGACTTTTACTCCGTAGGTAGTGATAGTGCGGGCTGCATGAGCTCCGACGTTTCCAAATCCCTGCACGACGGCGGTGGCACTATCATAGTTGATGCCGCAGAGCTTCAGCGCGCGGGCTGCGAGGAATGCAACGCCGTGACCAGTGGCTCTAGTACGACCTTCTGATCCTTGTAGGATAACAGGTTTTCCGGTGACGATGCCTGGGACGAAATGTCCTGCATGGGTGGAGTAAACATCGGTAATCCATGCCATGGTCTGTTCATTGGTGCCCATGTCTGGCGCCATGACATCTGTCTCGGGTCCGATAAATGGGAGCATCTCCGCAGTAAATCTACGGGTTACATTTTCCAGTTCGTGCTGACTCATGGTGCGGGGATCACAGGTGACTCCGCCTTTTCCGCCACCGAAGGGCAGTCCCATGAGGGCGCACTTCCAGTTCATCCACATGGCGAGTGCCGCCACTTCTCCTATGTCCACATTGGGGTGATACCTGAGACCTCCTTTGACGGGTCCACGCGAGAGGTGGTGCTGGACTCGGTAGCCGAAGTAAACTTCTGTATCGCCGTTATCACGCTTGATGGGGATGGTGCAGGTGATGAGCCGCTTGGGCCATTTACACCTTTCTCTTACATCGTCTGATAGCTGGAGGAAATCTGCGGATCGCTCAAACTGCTCGGATGCCATCTTGAATACAGGATGGGCTAATAACTGTTCTCTCATGCCGTAGGTAAACATTTCACCGGCCAGAGGGGAAGAGAAAGTTAAGGGATCTTAATGGTATTAAGCTTGGACGAGTTGCTCCATGATTTCTGCTAGCTCATCCACACCTTCGCGCCACTCGTCGTAGTCTTCTTGCTCTTTCCATGTTTCCATGAGTTCTGAGCTATCTGCTAGGACGATGTTTAGTGACTCCTGGGCTTTCTCCGGGAGGTCGGTGATGTCATCACAGAGATTTTCCGCGAGCCAGTCTGTGAGTTCTTCTGGGAGTCCTTTGCGTGGTTCATCGATGAGGGCGATGATGATTTCGCAGGCTGCTAGGCAGATGACGCCAGTGTCGTAGCCGGGCTCATCACCTTCTGTTAGGGTGATATTAGCTAGGAGAAACTCGCGTGTTTCTTCTGCATCTATGAGCTCTGCGAGCCAGTCAGTAGCGGTGTCGTCTTCAAATGTTTTTGTTCCCCAGGTAGCCATGGTGTGTGATGTGAGTTTTTTGTTAGTGCTGATATCTTGTGAAGACCATCATGGATAAAAAATAGATGGTAGTGCAAGGGTGAATGTTGTTTTTTTCTAACATTCTTTTAGGAGGTTGACATTAGCGGGGAATCCAAGCAGGAATTGTGCGATGAAGCCGATTACATTTTTGAACAGATACACGGGGGAACTCGAGACGGAGCAGGTTTATGGAGAGGGATTTCTGAAATGGGCGTATGGGAACCCATTGGGGAAAATAGCACTGCATAGTTTCATCAAACGTCCATTTTTTAGTAAGTGGTATGGGAAGCGGATGAATAGTCTTACTACGAAGGAGAAAGTGGCTCCATTTATCAAGGACTATGCTATGGATGCGGAGGATTTTCTGGATGATGCGGAGAGTTATGAGCATTTTAATGCGTTTTTCTATAGGAAGTTGAAGCCTGAGGCGCGGCCTATTTCTGATGCGGCGGTGGTATTCCCAGCGGATGGTAGGCACCTGGGATTTGCGAATGCGGAGGATGTGGATGGGGTCTTTGTTAAGGGGCAGAAGTGGGATCTGCGGAAGCTGATCGGCGATGATGCCCTTTATGAGGAGTTCGCTGGTGGCTCGTTAGTTTTGTCTAGGCTTTGTCCGGTGGATTACCATCGGTATCATTTCCCGCTGGCAGGTGTGCCGGGTGAAACTGTGCTGGTGAATGGCCCGCTTTTTTCAGTGTCTCCTATCGCTCTAAGGCAAAATTTAGACTATATGTGGCAGAATAAGCGGACCCGGACGGTGCTGGAAACTACTGAACACGGGAAGGTGCTGATCATGGAAATAGGCGCAACTTGTGTGGGATCTATCTATCAGACTTATGCCGCTGGTGAGCATGTGGAAAAGGGTGCGGAGAAAGGATATTTTGCTTTCGGAGGATCGTCCACGATTACTATTTTCCAGAAAGGAAGAGTGAAGCTCGATGCAGATCTACTGGAAAATTCTGCTAAACAGCAGGAACTTTATGCCAGAATGGGTGATTCTATGGGGGGATAGTTGAACTTAGTGATCTAAAAAAAACAGCTTATGCTTTGTTTTTTTATTTTTTCACTTTTCTTTGAACAAAGACTGAACACCGCTGTCTATTACCTGTGAATGTCATTGTATTTTGATCATTTATTTTGGGGGACAATAATATAAACCTGCAGGTTGCTACAACAGCCTGTGGGTTCGCTCTTTTTAGGGCCACTCTTTTTATCCTGCTTCTTGCCCCTCTTCTCTGCGTTTTTTCTCTTCGAGATAACTATCAATGACTGTGTTATCTCGACTATTTTCGTAAGCTTCATCGACGGTGATCTTTCCTTTTCTGATTAACTCACAGAGGTGGTGGTCAATGGTGAACATGCCGTCTTTTGCTCCTAGTTCAATGAGACTATCAATCTGTTCGAATTTTCGATCGCGGATACAGCTTCTGATGGGGTGGTTCACGATCATGACCTCTTCTACTAGCACGCGGTTGTCTGATTTACTAGTTTTGACGAGTCGCTGAGAGACGACCGCTCTGAGGCAGTTTGCGAGCTGAGCGATGATTTGGCTCTGCTGGTTAGGAGGGAAGACATCAATGAGTCGGTCAAGCGAGCGAGGAGCATCGATGGTGTGTAGTGTTCCTAGGACGAGGTGGCCAGTCTCAGCAGCAGAGATGGCAGCCTGGATGGTCTCCATATCACGCAGCTCGGAGACCATGATGACGTCTGGGTCTTGTCTCATCGCGTATTTTAAAGCGGCGGCAAAGGAGTGCGTGTCTGTGCCTACTTCCCGCTGTTTCACTGCGCAATTCCCATGGCTAAAGACGAATTCGATGGGGTCTTCCACGGTGATGATGACGCCTTTTTTCTGCTGGGAAATGAGATTTATCATCGCCGCGAGGGTGGAAGATTTACCAGAACCAGTGACGCCAGTTACGAGGACGAGGCCGTCTTTTACGTTGCAGAGCTGCTTGATGATACGCTTGTGGCCTAGCTGTTCAAGCGAAGGGATGACTTCTAGTATATGGCGGAAAGTGGCTTCTACCGCACCTCTGATATAGTGCGCATTGCCCCGGAATCTGCCGACGTCATTGATATTTATTGCGAAGTCTAGTTCGAGGTTTTCCTCTAGTTTTCCTCGCTGGCTATCGGTAAGCACGCTCATGAGTAGTGCGTATATGTCGTCCTCAGTGAGAGCATCCGCTATGAGTGGCCGCAGCTCACCAGCGACTCTCAGTGAAGGTGGTAGTCCTACGCTGAGATGAAGGTCTGAGCCATTTGATCTGACTAGGGCGTGTAAGTAATCTACGATTGTTCTTTCCATGATTTGCGGTTTTGGGTGAATTTTTAGCGTGAGCCATGACTAACTCCTAGCATGATGCGGTTGAAATCAGCGGGGTCATCACAGGCTCCTCTGGCGGTGTCCTCGCTGATCTGTCCAGATTTGTAGGCTAGGATGATGGAGTTGATAAACGTTACATTTTCTCCTTGGCTACCCTGGGCTAGGAAGTCGGAAATCTTGCTGATCTCGGCTTCTTCTAGCCATTTTTTGACAGCTCCTGAGTTTTCTAGATGCTCTACGAGGAGGTGGAGATTTCCATCTTCGGCAGGGACTAGTTTCTGGCTGAGGATGCCGAGTAGTTGGCGGCTAATGACATGGAGAGCGCCTTCTCGTTCGGCTGCTGGGAAGAGCATGAGTAGGCGCTGTACGGTTTCTGCTACATTACTAGAGTGCAATGTAGAAACCACTAGGTGACCAGTTTCACAGGCGTGGAGGGCAGCCTTGGCGGTCTCGTAGTCGCGTATCTCGCCCACGAAAATCAAGTCTGGACTTTGTCTGAGCGCGGCGCGGAGTCCTCTATCAAATGATATTGTATCCGTGCCTATTTGGCGTTGGGAGACGAGGGACTGATCACTCTGTAGCAGATATTCTACAGGATCTTCGATGGTGATAATGTGCTTTTTAAATTTCTTACTCACCCAGTTAAGGCAACTTGCGAGGCTAGTGGATTTGCCGCTGCCGGTGGCTCCGGTGAACAGGATGAGGCCGTGATTCCGGCTAAGCCAGCTCTGTAATCGCTCGACGGGGAGCCCAAGAGCCATGATGCTTTGTGTGACTTCTCTGAGTGGTCTTAGTACTGCGCAGCGTGTTCCTAATGAATCGAACACATTCACTCTGAATCTCTGTCCAGCGGAATTCTCCCATGCGAGATCTACTTCCCCGGCTGGTGATTCATCACACCCACATTTGTCAAGAAAGCGATCCATGTCGTCCTCGCTAAAAATGGTGTCTTCTATCTCTAATAGTTCCCCTTTTATCCTTAGCCTAGGGGTACTGTCTTGCTTTAGATACAGGTCTTCTGCATCATTTTCGATTGCTACTCTACAAAGTGTTTCTATGAGATCCATATTAATTTTAGGTTATCTTCTTTTACCCCGAAAGCGGTTTTCTTTGGGATCTTTTTCATCGTATGTCTCGTCATCCTTGTATCTGAGGATACCGTAGTGCTTGAGGTTTTTTACGAATTTTTTGGTGTCTGTACTAAATTCTTTATCATCAGTTAGAGTGCTAAGCAGGCCGTCACTGGCGTTGATTTTTGAGATGGTTTTCTCAGCTTCCCCCATGACACCCTCTGCTTTTGTTGCAGCGGATTTAAAACTATTCACTGCCACTGGAATGCTGGCTAGGGCTGGCTCTAGGTTCTTGAGTTGTGCGCTAGCGCCCTCAAAGGTTTTGGTGGCTGCATCTGCGGCGGATTTTACGCTGGCGATGGCTTCTCTCACGTCATTAAAGGTAGGTTTGACCTCATCCCCTATTTCCTTAAAGCTGGAAGTGACTTGCTCTAGGTTAGCAATGGAGTTCTTGAGGCTCCGGATACTTTTTTTATCTAGCACATCAGTATTTATCTTATCGATAGACTCTGCTAGGCCACCAGCCACGGCGCGGATGTCATCGAGTGATGAGTCCACTTTTAGTAGTGTGGTGCGCGCATCTTTCATCAGTACTCTGGCATCACGAGCGACGGACTCAGCATCTGACTGAAGAGCTTCTAGCCCGCCGGCACTAGATCCAAGGAGGACGTCACCATCCGCTAAAAACTCTCCGCTATTTAAATCTGGAGGAGTGACGACGATCATTTTGTCACCAAGGATAGAAAGCGACTGAATCTGAAATGAGCTTTCTTTATCAATTTTTATCTTCCCTGTGAGGCGCATTTGAACGAGCACTCTGAGATCGTCTTGTAGCTCTGGAGTGTTAGTGATTTTACCTATTCTCGCACCACCCATTCGGATTTCACTGCCTTTGATGAGTCCGGAGGCGTCATTGAATGTTATTTCTACATTGTATCTCCCCTCCATGTTATTTTCACCGATGCGACCAAATTTAACAATGAGCGCGCCAAGCACCGCTAGTCCTAGCAGTAGGAATAGCCCGACGATTGCTTCTGATCTTTTTTCTTTAATTGCCATAAAATTTGTTTTTCCTGTAGTTTGTCTTTTACGATACCACTACTTCTCTTGCTATACCGTCGATGAAATCTAACAGTTCTGGGTCTCCAGAGTCTTTCATTTCCTGTGGAGTTCCTTCCCAATAGATCTGGCCCTGCTTAAGAAATATCACCCTATCCGCGATGCGGAACACGCTACGCATCTCATGGGTGATGATGACGTTGGTTATGCCATGATTATTTTGTAAGTCCTTGATGAGGTGGTCAATAGAGTCTCCTGTGATGGGGTCTAGTCCAGCGTGTGGCTCATCATAAAGGACACATTCAGGGCGATCCACGATAGCGCGTGCGAGAGCCACACGCTTGCGCATACCACCGGAAAGTTCTGCGGGCATTTTACTTTCTTGCCCAGGAAGTTTAACTATTTCCAGGCACTCGAGGACGCGTTTCAAGATCTCGTCTTCATCTTTCACTCCTCGTTCCCTAAGTGGAAATGCGATGTTCTGACCCACGCTCATAGAGTCAAACAGGGCGCCGCTTTGGAACATCATTCCCATAGCGCGACGGACTTTACCTAGTTGGCGCTCGTTCATGCTTGAAATGTCTTCGCCATTAACGATGACCTGTCCGCTATAAGGGCTGAGTAGCCCGATGAAGTGCTTGACGAGCACGCTTTTACCACCACCTGAGCCACCTAGAAGAACGAGGGTTTCACCCTTGTTGACATGAGTAGTCACGCCTTTAAGTACGTGATTGTCTCCGAATCTCTGGTGGAGATCTCGGACTTCTATGAATGGTGGTTCGTTACTCATCAATTTCTAAATTCCTAAACATAAGACAAACTAGCTGCCACAGCATCTGTCTTTTCTTGTTGGTCTACGAGTTCTTTGATGGCATCCCATTTTCCAGAAATGAGTGCTTCACGCGCGCCATCAGGCATGGTTATTGTAAAAGTAGTTCCTGAAAAACTTACCTCTAGATCTTCAAGATCAATGCTCATTTCTTTCTTAGGGTTAGCCGCGACTAACTGCATTAGCTTTTCATTATCTGATTCGCTCATGCTTACGCAAGGCATCCCGAGGTTGGTAGAATTGCCAAAGAAAATCTCCGCATAACTGACCCCTACGATGGCTTGGTATCCGAAGCGTTTGATGGACTGTGGTGCGTGCTCACGAGATGAACCGCATCCGAAATTTGGACCTACTACCATGATGCTGGCACCTTGATAGATTTCTTGGTCGATCGGATGTCCTTTAGAGGTTCCATCTGCTTCAAATCTCTCATCATAAAACAACCCTTCTGCCAGGTCATCAAATGTCACACACTTGAGAAATCTCGCAGGGATGATTCTATCTGTATCCACATCTGCACCCGGTACAGGTACAGCCCTGCCTGTAATCTTAGTCACTGATTTTATAGCCATGGCTAAATTATCATCCATCGGAGGCATGATTGCAAGTGATTTAGATTAGAGGGGAGCTCCGGCAGCTAGCGATGATGATGCTGCAAAGTAAAAAAAGCCCGCATCCGGACATCTAGGATGCGAGATACGGGCTGTGATAAATTAGGGCGTTATCAGTTGGAGCTGACTAACTGGCTATGATGCTGAGCATTCACCTTCGCTAGAATCGCAAGCTTTATACTTTTCTGCAGTTTTCTTTGCGGCATTCGCGCCTGCATCTGATCCCTCATTGAGTCCGTCTTGGACTGACTGAGGTAGAAACTCTGCAGCAAGTGCTCCTGCAAATGAAGCTCCGTAAGCGGCTCCGTATGCCATATCATGCGCTGCATTTTTTAATGCTTCTTTTACTTTAGGTGCGGCTTCTTTTGCTTTGGTCTTTGCTTCATCAGCAGCGGACTTAAATGTCTCGCTGAGAGAATCCATCGTGTTCTTCACATCGTCTTGATTTGTTTCGTTATTTTCCATAATGTTTTTTTATTTATAAGTTCTTATATCTTGCTAAGAGCATGCCACAGATTTTAAATTTTTCACATTATAATTCTGATGCCTGTTTATAATCATGGATTTATGTTGATTAATACTCGCCAAAAACCATGCGCGCGCTGATACTTAGTGGTTCTGCTAAAACGTAAATATTCGTCATAATACGCTTTACATTTATTATCCACAATAGAGAAATGAAGCATGGCTAAAGGACAAGACTCTAAAAAGACAGTTAAAAAGAAATCGGAAAAAACGTTAAAGGAAAAGCGTGAAGAGAAGAAGCTCAAAAAAGCTAATCGTGACTAGTAGGGGAGAACTAAGGAGTTTAAGCAAATGAAGATAGAAGTGATTAAAGCAGATTATTTAAGTGAACAACATCAGCATGAGATACCGATGTTGCTGAATCTTTATGCGTCTGATCCAATGGGAGGTGGAGAGCCGCTCAGCGCAGAAGTAATTGATACCTTAGTGCTTAAATTAGCAAAACTCTCACATGCATTCTCGGTGATCTCCTATGTGAATGGGAAGCCTGCTGGGCTGGTGAATTGTTTTGAGGTATTTTCCACGTTTTCATGTAAACCGATTATCAACATTCATGATGTAGTGGTGATCAGTGATTTCAGAGGTCACGGGATCTGTCAGAAAATGTTTGATAAAGTGGAGGAAATAGCACGGTCAAAGGGGTGTTGTAAAATCACTCTTGAAGTGCTGAGTAAAAACGAAGTTGCAAAATCTGCTTATCAGAAGTTTGGCTTCTCTGGCTACGAGTTAGACCCAGAGGCTGGGAAGGCATTATTTTGGGAAAAACCGATTATTGATCAGATTT